>JAZPZS010000001.1:0-57643 GCA_045544835.1 Bacteroidaceae bacterium
TCCTTGGCCAGGACTTGTAATGTGAGCGCTCACATTACTTTCTATTGCGAGCTTCGGCTGCACTCGTTGGGAAATTGCAAGTGCACTTGCATTTCACTCGTTTGCACGAACCTTGCACTGTCAATTGACACCTAAACCTTAATTATTAACCCGAAAATTCAGAAGCGAGATTTACATCCGGAGGTAATTCTCAATTCTCAATTTTCAATTTTCAATTCAAAAAGCTATGAGCGTAAACTATGCCGTAAAGAAATGCAAGAACCCCGCTGGGGTAGAGGGCACCGACTACTACTCTTGCCGTGCCATCAAGACCAATGACTACACCTTCGACGAGCTGGCCGAAGACATCAGCCTGGCCACCACCGTGACCAAGCCCGACGCACAGGCCGTGCTGGGTGTCATCAAGCTCTTCATCACCAAGGCGCTGCTCGCCGGCCGTTCCGTGGTGCTCAATGAGCTGGGCCGATTCCAAATCTCGCTGCAGAGCAAGTGCTTCACCGCTGAGGACCTCAGCGACAAGGAGTTCGTCCCCTCATCGAAGATCAAGGGACACCGTATCCTCTTCCGCCCCGAGGCGGCACTGAAGAAAGAGGTTGCCAGCAAGCTCTCGCTGAACCGCATCGCCTCGGAGGTGAAGGAGTAGTTTCTGTGCCACTCGATGTGGCACGAAACTAACAAAGACGTTAACGATGACGAAAACCTTCCGCATGATGTCATCCTGACGACTATAAGGAGGAAGGATCTCGCGCATGAACTATGCAAAATGCTTGCGTGAGACACTGCAAGATTCTTCCTCCGCTTCGCTATGTCAGAATGACAACCCAACCCTAAACACTAAACTCTAATCACAATGAAAGTAAATTGGAAACAAGTCCTTAAAATCGTAATCACCGTACTCACTGCCCTGGCTGGCGCCTTGGGCGTAGCTTCCTGTGCGGTATGAGTACCTTCCTCCGTGCGCTGCTGCTCCTCGGCAGCGCACTCACACTAATCGCGTAAATTTTTATCAACCACGGATTACGCCGATTACTCGGATTCCTCTTAGCCTGTCAACAGATTTAACTGATTTCACAGATTGGCGCACACGCTTCGCTTGTGCTAGCCTCCGGTGTGATATCACTCGGCAGCTGTGCCGACAAAGTGCGAGCAGAGCGATGCACATAATCTGTGTAATCCGTGAAATCTGTGGTTTAATAAAAAAAATAATATCAGTTGAAAATCTATGAAATACTTTACCATAACCGTATTAACAAGCAGCGCCACAGCGCTGCGCGAGGGCATCAACAACCGCCCATCGAAGTGTGCCTACCACCTGTTGCACGTATTAGTTGACCAACTCCTCGACCCTATACGCGAAGCGTGGGGCGAGCCTATCGTGGTGAGCAGCGGGTATCGCTGCAAGCAGCTCAACGCCATGGTGGGTGGTGCCAAGCACAGCCACCACATACTGGGCTGTGCTGCCGATATCATTAGCGGCACGAAGGCCGACCACCGCCGCCTGTTCAAGATGATAGAGCAGATGCAGCAGGAGGGACGCATACGGTTCACTCAATTGATTTGGGAAGGCGACGGTCGCTGGATCCATATCTCCTACGTGCCGGGCGACCTCAGGTGCCAGGTAATTGCTTAGGCGCTTCGAGCACAGCAATAATCCAAAATAGGACTTTTTCTACACTGATATATATTATAAATATATATTCTCTTGTCAGTGTCGAAGAAGTCCTATTTCTTATTTCCCCGAATAGGACTTTTTCATCAGAAAAATAGGTTAAAGTTGCACGATTTGTCCTAACCGCGAAAGACTTGTTTAGGTACTTTTGTGGTGAATAGGCAATTATTAACAAAATCAACGGATATGAAAAGACTATTGACACTGATGCTGGGGCTTGGCCTAGCCATGGCCGGCTGGGCCGAGGAGGAGCCGAAGATGTACAGCCACGTATACCTGAAGCTGCACGACGGCAACACCTATGAGATTCCTATCGAGCACGGATCGCAGATATATTCCTATGCCCGAGGCACAGGAAAGAACACCTATTTCGTGGTAGACGTCACCGGCAAGGACTGCTACTACCAGTTTCGCCGCGAGGAGATAGCGGTGATGAAGCTGGTGGAAGACACGGTGACACATACCGATATCGACGTAGTGCCCGAGGAGCGGCCGGTGATGGACGACGCGCACCAGTCGAAGCTGCACTACCGCCAAGGTGAGCTGCTGGCCCACCACACCCTCGATGGGGAGCTACTCATCATCGCGGACATCCGTGGCCGACAGGTGTATGCAGCACGCGTGGAGGCGCCCTTTGCCCTCGACCTGGGATTCCTGCCCGAGGGCATATACATAGCCAAAGTAAACGAACACACCCTTAAAATCAGAAAGTGATGAGACGGACGATGCACTATATGGTGGCCATGGCAGCAGCGCTGTGGATGGCCCTGCCCCAAGTGAAGGCACAGACGGTGAACCTGGACTTCGACCCAGGCATTATGTATGTAAAGCGTAATGAGGGTATGCATATCAGCTTCCAGGAGGGCAACGAGTGGGAGATTACCTTCACGGCCCTCGATACGCTGGGCAACGAATACTACTCGCCCGTGGGTATGGAGCTCAAGGGCGGTGTATATGGCGACTCTACCTATGTGGTGCTGCAGACGATAGACAGCATACTGATGTACCAGCCCGAGCCGGTGATGCAATCGGGCGTATTCGTCATTACGGAGGAGTATTTCCCCTATATCGCACAGGTGGACAGCAATACGACGATACACTTCTATGCCGATGTGCCACTGCCCCTCCCCGCAGAGGGCCAGAAGGTGGTGTGTAACACCTTCAAGGAGCCGCTGCGCCTGGGATTCATGGGCACGGTGCTGGAGAAACGGCGCGAAGGAAACGTCATCGTGATGGTGTGTGACCCCACGGTAGAGAGGATACGCGATTTCTACCAGGAGTTTATCTATTGTGGAAAGGGAGGTGAAACAAAAGAGGAAACCGAAGCAAGAGAACGGATAGAGCGCACCCACAGAATGCGCCGTGGCGTAGTGGTAAGAGCAGCTGAGGAGGAAGAACCCAGTATTGACGATCCCGACATAGAACTCAGCATTGACATCAATCTGTTTGGAAAAAATCTTCCTTTCCCCTCAAATGCTCCCGATAAGACACTCGAAGAAATCACCAAGAAGGTGACTGGAAAGGGAGAAGGAAAATTTGATGCAGGAATCACACTAACAGGCACAGCCAAAGGATTGCTGACCATTATCGCCGATCAAAAAGATGAGAAGGTGGGTATAGAGGTAAGCCTTGAAGGCAAACTATCGGGAAAGGCTAGCGTGAGCGGCAGCGTACAGGGAGCAGTGCCCCTCAGGTTCGGCAAGGCAGTAAGCAAGAAACTACCATTAAACTCAGAGGCTCTCTTGGCTGCTGGATTCTTCTTGCGCGGTCAAGCGGAGGTATCCATCTCATCATCAGTGGAGTGTAGCGCTACGGGCTATTTAGCCCTTCAATATGATGAGGAACAGGGATGGCACATACGTACCAACGGCTCGAGCAGCATGGGCGATATGGCCGGTCTGAAAGGTGAACTGAGTGGGATGGCTGCCTACACCTTGGGAGTATTGGGAAAGGGACAGATTCTCAATAAAAAATATGATGCCGACATTGGTCTATACCTCGATGGAATAAATCTGGAGGGCAAGATTACAGCCGACCTCAATTCGAATATCAAGGAGGATAGCCCCAAGGACCTGTATACACAATATAAGACGTACAGCGGAGGAAATCACCTTGTACGCTCATCGCAAGTTGCTGCTGAAGTGAGCACTAAAATCAAAGATAAGGATAGGAAGCTGGGAGGAAAAATTGTCATTGCACAGGTTGAATATAATTTCGCTCCCGAAATATCAGGAGAATCAGTAGTCGCTATTGATGACCTGGAACAACAGAATAAGGTGAGTGTGAGAGTGAAGAACAACGGCATGAGCCTCTGGGCAGCTGATGTGGAGCTCTGGATATACGACGAGGACGAGAAGGCGTGGGCCAAGAAGGTCGTATTGGGCAAGATGGGTGCGCTGGATGATAGCGACTTTGACTTTACCGCCAATCTGGAACTGGAGAAGGGGCATACCTATACCTTCTGTCCTGTGTATCAACCCATAAACACGAATATGCATATCTCGGACAAAGCCATATCCGAGAATTGGTATGTCCCCTATAATGTGAAAATGCCGGAGCCCGAGCTCGACAAGCACAGAACGGTGACATTGCGCGCCACCCACGAGGTTGCACATATCCCTGGCGCGAGAGCGGGATTCCTCTATACCGACAAGATGACGGACAAAGGACAGATCAAAGAAATAGAGCCATCGCTCGAAATCGACGGTACCATAGAGGCCGAAATAGATATGCCCGTTACGGACTTCACCGTGCAGGCATTCGTAGAGGTAGACGGGAAGAGGAGCTATAGCGAGCTCCATAAGCTGACACCATTGACGGATGAGACACCCATCATATTGCCCACAACGGACGTCACATACAATTCAGCCACATTCAACATGAGGCTATGCGTGGGATTTGACGAATACCTGAATTTCTTACCCGAATTTGAGTATACCGCAGAAGGAGACAACACCCCTCAAACCATAGCTGTGGACACAAAGAACATAAAAGATGGAGTGGCCAGCGTCAAGGTCGAAGGCCTAAACGTAATGACCAACTATACAGTAAAAGCCATAGTCCGCTATGCAGGAAGCACATACGAATCGCAGAAAACAGACAAATTCACCACATCAAGTCCCATTGACAACATAGAGGTAACCCCATCATACACCTCTGCAAAGTTCAGTGCTATGGTCATGGAAGAGTATGATGTGGAGAACGTAACGGTGAAGCTGTTCTTGGCTAAGGACAAGAAGCTCAATAATCCGAAGGAAATCCAAACCGAACTGGAGGAGGAGTTTGAAGGCATCGTGGCCACATGCGACGTGGAAGACCTGGAGATGGATGAGACCTACTACTACAAGATAGAGGTGAGGAAACTCGCCGAAAAGGAGGTATACTACAGCGATGTGCTGCAGTTCAATACACTGAATGGACTGTCGGCCACCATCAGTAAGCCTATCGTGAAGTCTACGTCAGCAACCCTGCGCGGAAAAACTACCGACTACGTGCTCAACGCCATCAAGGAGGGTAAGGCCTATTCAGGACGCTTCTACTTCAGCAAGAGCAAGTCGAGCGTGACGAACCGCAAGAGCGACTACGTGGATGTGACGATAACGAAGGCCGACATAACCGCAGAGATAGAGGGACTGACCAGCGAAACCAAGTATTACTGCATGCTGGCGCTCGAACTGGACGGCGAGAACGTCAACAACAGTGAGATCATCTCATTTACCACCCCTGACCCCTATGATGTGACCACCCTGGATGCCGTAGTGGAGGATGCAACGGTGACACTCGCAGGAGAGCTGACCCTCGAAGCCTATGATGAGATCAAGTCGGACCAGTACAACACCATCTACGCCGGATTTGAATATGCTCTCACCAAGGAGGCACTGATGAGCGACACGAAGGAGGGAGTCACCCGACTGCTGGAGGTGAGCCTGGAGAAGAGCGAGACTGATGCCCTCTTCCATCATACACTGGAATTTGACCCTGGAAGTCTTTATTATTACCGCGCATTCATCTATGTGGATGGAAAGGACTATCCTGCCAATATCAAGACATTCCAGACACTGGAATATGACGGTGACCTCATCCCGCTAGCCAAGAAAAAATGACCATAGCAACCCACATAACCCACTACCTGCCGGCAGCAATCATTGCATTGCTGCTGGCAACGGTAGCTACGCTCGCATGGAGGCTCATGCAGGCTGTGCGCAGACGGAGGGTGCTGGAAAGAAGGGTGGAACAACTGCAGATGAAACTCATGGAGGAAGAAAAGAGGGGTACTGACGATGAGGAGAAGGGGGAAGCGCAGACAAGCAAGAGCCAGGAGATAGCCCTGACGAAGCTGGACGAGGTGCCCGACAACGTATTCGTAGCCCATGTGGACCAGCTCATCACCCGCAACATCGCGAAAACCGAGTTCACAGCCTGTACCATAGCCCAGGTGCTTGCCCTGTCGAGAGCACAGCTGGACCGACGGATAAAACGACTGACAGGGAAGACACCTTCCGCCTACCTGCTGGACCGGCGGATGACCTATGCACGCGAACTGTTGCTGACCACGAAGATGCCTATCGCCGAAATAGCCGTGGCTTGCGGATTTGAAGACACCTCGTACTTCACCCGCGTATTCAAACAGCACTATGGCACCACACCGTCGGGAATGAGGGGGTAATTTAACCACAGATTACGCGGGATTTCACGGATTTTCCAACGATCTTTACAGAAAAACATTACCTTTGCAGGGAAAGATGCTACCGATATGAAAAAACTACACCTGATACTGTCGTGCCTGCTGGCAATCGGAATATGCTCGTGCAATGATTCCACACCCAGCTACTCGGAAGCCGAGAAGGATGCAGCAAAAGCTACCGTGGCAAGAGTGCAGAAGAGCGACTCGCTGGACTTCTACATCGGCTACTACACACAAGCCAAAGACCACTATGCACTGGCAGTAGCCTACAACGCCTTGGGACGCAACCACCGCAACAAGGCCAACTATGCCGAGGCACTCGATGCACACCGCAAGGCTGCAGAATATGCCGTGATGGCTGTGGACACCCCGGAGATCGTGCAAGCCTACAACAACCTGGGTACCGACTACCGACGGCTGGGCGAACTCAAGGAGGCTTCGCTGCACCACTACAAGGCACTGGAATACTGCGAGAAGTACAGCGACAAGAGCAGCTATGCGGCAGTGAAGAACCGCGTGGTGTCGCTCAACGGCATCGGCAACATACACCTGAGCATGGGCGACATGAAGGTGGCCGAAAGGGCTTTCCGCCGTGCACTGGCGGGTGAGACCCAGCTGGGCAGCGACCTGGGACAGGCCATCAACTATGCCAACCTGGGAGCCATCTTCGAGAGCTACGAGCAGTACGACTCGGCCAAGGTGTACTACACCCACTCAATGGAGTGCAACCAACGGATAAACTCCACGCTGGGCATATCGCTCTGCCACGACCACTTCGGGCGGCTCTACGAGATAGCCGAGCAGTATGACAGTGCGTTAGTGGAATACGGCAAGGCATACGCGCTGATGCAAGGAAACAACGACAGCTGGCACGCCCTGAAGGCAGCCATTGCCATAGCCCGCGTATATATGCAACAGGGCAAGCGCACACAGGCCTACCCCTACCTACAGGAGGCAGTGGCCATGGCCGAAGCCACCCAGTCGCACGGACACATGGCCGTGGCATGCCGTATGCTGGCTGCATACGAGGAGCTGTGTGGCAACCACAAGGCGGCACTCGCCCACTACAAGCAAAGCGTGGCCTACAACGACAGCGTTTACAACGCCGAGAACCAGCAGCAGCTGCGCGACTCCTATGTGGACTATGAGAAGGGGCAGAGCCTGCAGCAGGTGGAGACCATACGCACGGCTTACGAGGGAGAGGTGAGAGCCAAGAAAATGGTAATGGCCATGGCGATAACAGTGATTGTAAGCGCGGTCGTAGTGATAGCGCTGCTATGGTATGTCCTGCACACACGACGCAAGGGACTACAGATGCTACAACGTATGGAGCGTATGCGCACCACCTTCTTTACCAACATTACCCACGAATTCCGCACACCGCTCACCGTGATTCTCGGACTGAGCGAAGAGCTGCAGCGAAGGAGCGACAAGGATACGGAGCAACAGCAGTACCTGCAATCCATACAGCGACAGGGAAAGAGCCTGCTGGATCTGGTGAACCAGCTGCTCGACATCACCCGACTGGCATCGGGCAACGGAGAGGCACAATGGTGCCGGGGCGACATCGTAGCTTACGTGAAGAGAACCGTAGCGGGATATACCGACTATGCCCGGTTGCGCAAGGTGAACCTCACCTTCCATAGCGAGAAACCGCAGATACGGGTGTGCTTCGTACCGGAATATATCGACAAAATCATACGCAACCTGCTCTCCAACGCCATCAAGTATACACCCGAGGAGGGCTACGTGGCAGTAACACTGGCCCAAGAGGGCGGACGCGTGGTGATGCACGTAAAAGACACGGGACGGGGATTCGCCAAGGAGGACCTACCCCACGTGTTTGAGCTCTTCTACCAAGGCTCGAACAACAACACGGGATTTGCAGGCACGGGCGTAGGACTGGCCTTCGTGAAACAGATGATGGAGCACATGAACGGTACGGTCACAGCCTGCAACCGCCACGAAGGAGGCGCAGAGCTGACACTGACGCTGCCTCTGAAGCAACCTGCAGAGATAACCCAACAATGCACCGTATGGAAAGAGGATGACACCCTGAAGAGTACCTCGTCAACGCTCATCGAAGAGAACCATAAAGATAAGCAGCCCGAAAAAGAGCGCAGCATGATACTCGTGGTAGAGGACAACGAGGACATCACCCGCTACATCACCGCCTTGCTGACCCAGCGCTATGAGGTGCGCACGGCAGCCAATGGCTATGAAGCACTGCTCATGGCCGAAGAACAGCACCCCGACCTCATCATCACCGACCTGATGATGCCGGAGATGGACGGCTACGAGCTATGCAACCGTGTACGCAGCTCGGAACTGCTATGCCACATCCCACTCGTGGTAGTCAGCGCACGAGGAGAGGACGAAGACCGCATACGTGCCCTCGAGAACGGTGCCGATGCCTACCTGCAGAAGCCCTTCAATGCCGAGGAGCTACAGGTCTATGTAGAAAATCTCATCAGCCAACGCAAGATGCTGCAGGAGCGCTTCGCACAGATGGTGACCAAGGGTATAGACTCGGGATGGAATCTGGAGGACGAGGACCGCAAGTTCCTCACCCGACTCAACGGGATGATACTGGACAATATGGGCAACGCGGATTTCAACGTGGAGATGCTGGCCGACAAGATGCATGCAAGCAGCTCGAAACTATACCGCCACATACGTACCCTCACGGGCTACAGCACCCAGTCGTACATCCTGCGCATGCGCATGGAACGTGCCAAGGAACTGCTGGCAACAACAAACAATAGCATAAGCGAAGTGGCTATGCGATGTGGATTCTACGATGCCGCCTACTTCACCCGCGTGTTCCGCAGTTTCCATGGCTGTACCCCCTCACAGATGAAGAAGAACTGACATCAGCCATCACCATAGACCATCATGCTACCCATACATTTCGCTCCGCTACAAGGACACACCGATGATGTGTACCGCCGCATACACCACCAACTCATAGGAGGCATAGAGCGCTACTACACCCCCTTCGTGCGGGTGGAGGCAGGCGACATACGCTCCAAGGACCGACGCGACATAGACCCGAAGAACAACGCTAGGGTTCCGGTGACCCCGCAGCTTATCTTCAAAAACGTGAAGGAGCTACTCTACCTCATCAATGAGATAGAGACACTGGGATACCAATCGATAGACCTCAACATGGGTTGTCCCTTTCCCCTACAAGCAAAGCATGGACGCGGATCGGGACTCCTCGCCCACCCCGACATCGTGGCCGAAGTGGCCAGCATCATCAAGGGGAGACCTCAGCTGACCTTCTCGGTGAAGATGCGTCTGGGATGGGACAACGCAGAGGAATGGAGCCCCATCGTGGATATCCTCAACGACACTCCCCTCGCCCACATCGCCCTGCATCCGCGCACCGGCACACAGCAATACAAGGGAGCCATCGACCACGAAGCATGGACACGCTTCTACGAAGCATGCCACCACCCCATCGTGTATAATGGAGACCTCACGACACTAGAGCAACTGCACGAGATGGAGGAGCGATATCCGCGACTGGCCGGCCTGATGATAGGGCGAGGACTGCTGGCACGCCCCTCGCTGGCACGTGAGTATGCCGAAGGGTGCGAGTGGAGCCACGAAGAGCACGTGCGTACACTCCGCACGCTACATGCCAAACTGATGGAGGAGTATGCCCACATCGTCAAAGGCGATGCACAGCTACATCACAAGCTACGCACCTACTGGGAATATACAGAGCCATTCATCGGGCACAAACCATACAAGAAAATCATGAAGAGCGGCAACCTCAGGAACTACCTGAATGCCATCGAGGAGCTGCGATAGCAACTCCCCAAAACGAGCAGACGGATGCTCCGTGTCAAACATAGATGACAAGACATTATTTTCGTCCGAAATCAGCAGGTATTTCGCCCCATTGGTCGGTTTCCCATTTGACGATGGGAGTGGTCACGCGGTGTGCCTTGAGCCATGCCTCGGCGCGTTCGATGAGCTGAAACAGCGGTTCGGTCTCGGCAGTGCGATCAAGCTGCGTCTTGCAGCACTTCTTGCGTACCCAGCTGATGGCGGTGCGGCTGTCGCTGTAGATGGTCATCTTGAGACCCCGCTGGTCGAGTAGTGCCAGTGCATGTACGATGGCGAGAAATTCGCCGATATTGTTTGTGCCATACACAGGACCGAAGTGGAAAATCTCCTTGCCATCACCCAAGTATACGCCACGGTACTCCATCGGACCTGGGTTACCACTGCAGGCGGCATCTACGGCGAGAGCATAAGCGGCCTCCCCCAACCCCTTCCCGAAGAGGGGGCTTTCAGTCATCGCGGAACCAGATTTCCCTCCTTGACTGTGGTTCTTATGGGCATCGACCATCGGTTGTGAGGAGATGGGGGAGGCTTCCTTTTTCCTCTTCACATACTCATACGCCGGTGAGGCGTAGGCACGCTCGGCCTCCTCCTTCGAGTCGAAGGATTTGTATACTGCGCCCTTAACACCCTTTATCTGTGCCTGGCAGTCGTCCCAATTATGGTAGATGCCAGGGGTGAGTCCGCTCCAAACGACGTAGAACTTCTTTTTCATATGAAAAAAGGGAAGAATTAAGAAGGAAGAGTGAAGAGTTTGGCTCCGCGATGTATGCAACCTCTTCACTCTTCACTCTTTACTTTTCACTCAATTACATTCTGTCGGGTACTTCAATACCGAGTAGTCCCATACCCAAGCGTATAATCTTGGCCACGTTGGCCGAGAGCACGAGGCGGAAGCGCTTCACGGCCTCGTCCTCCTCACGCAGGATGCTGTAGTCGTGGTAGAACTGGTTGAACTCCTTCACCAAGTCGTACACATAGTTGGCAATCACCGAGGGAGTGTAGCTTACGCCTGCCTCCTTCACCACGGCGGGGAACTCGGCCAGCTTCTGTATCAATGCCATCTCCTTCTCATTAATTGAAAATTGAGAATTGAAAATTGAAAGTTCCATGTCCGCAGCTTTGCGCAAGATGGACTGGATGCGTGCGTAGGTGTATTGGATGAAGGGACCTGTGTTGCCGTTGAAGTCGATAGACTCCTTGGGGTTGAAGGTCATGTTCTTGCGGGCATCGACCTTGAGGATGAAGTACTTGAGTGCACCTAGTCCTACGATACGGGCGATGTCCTCGGCCTCTTCGGCGGTAAGTCCGTCGAGTTTGCCCAGCTCCTTCGAGGTGTCGCGTGCGGTGGCTATCATCTCGGCCATGAGGTCGTCGGCATCCACTACAGTGCCTTCGCGGCTCTTCATCTTACCCTCGGGCAGCTCTACCATGCCGTACGAGAAGTGCACGAGATCCTTGCCCCAGTCGAAGCCGAGCTTGTCGAGCAGGATAGAGAGTACCTGGAAATGGTAGTTCTGCTCGTTGCCCACCACGTAGATCATCTTGTTGATGGGGTAGTCCTGGAAGCGCAGCTTGGCCGTACCGATGTCCTGGGTCATGTATACCGATGTACCGTCGCTGCGGAGCAGGAGCTTGTGGTCGAGGCCCTCACCGGTGAGGTCGGCCCATACCGAGCCATCCTCCTTGCGGAAGAAGAAACCCTTCTCCAAACCCTCCATCACCTTCTCCTTACCTTCGAGGTAGGTCTGTGACTCGTAGTATATCTTGTCGAAGTCTACGCCCATCATCTTGTATGTCTCGTCGAATCCGGCATATACCCACTCGTTCATCATCTGCCACAGGCCGCGCACCTCGGGGTCGCCAGCCTCCCACTTCACGAGCATCTCACGGGCCTCGGCCATCAGGGGCGACTTGGCCTCTGCCTCCTCCTTGGTGCAGCCCTCGCGCTCCATGATCTCGGCTACCTCGGCCTTGTAGTGCTTGTCGAAGGCCACGTAGTAGTCGCCTATAAGGTGGTCGCCCTTCTTGCCCGATGTCTCGGGAGTCTCTCCTTCGCCATACTTCTGCCATGCCAGCATCGACTTGCAGATGTGTATGCCGCGGTCGTTCACGATGTTGGTCTTCACCACGCGGTTGCCGTTGGCCTCCATAATATTGGCCAGCGCATAGCCCAAGAGGTTGTTGCGCACATGGCCCAGGTGGAGGGGTTTGTTGGTGTTGGGCGACGAGTACTCAATCATTACGAGGGGCGACTCGTCGGTAGCTGTTTGTATGCCATACTTGGCATCGCTGTCGATTGTGCCGAGCAGCTCCACCCATGCCGATGCCGCAATGGTGATATTGAGGAATCCCTTGATGACATTGAACGCCTGCACCATGGATTCATGTGAGGCCAGGTATTCGCCTATCTCCTGGGCCGTCTGCTCGGGTCCCTTACGTGAGGTGCGCAGGAAGGGGAACACGACGAGTGTCAGATGACCCTCAAACTCTTTCTTTGTCTTCTGCAGCTGTACCTGTGCAGGCTCTACCGCCTGTCCGTACAATGCCTGTATCGCCTCTACGATACTCTTTACCAGTTTTTCTTCTATCATATAGTTATAATTCTTCCTATGAAGATGCAAAATTACTGCAAGACAACCGAAAAAGCAAGTTTACATAACTATATTTTCTTCCTTACCGCTCGGCACAAACTGGGCAAACTTAGCTATGCTTTTGTTCCTGTTCAGTTATATTTTTTCCGAACAGCAGACTGACTTCTGCTTGTATGAGCAAACAAAAAGATGGTAATGAAAAACAAAGAGAGCATGCATACGCATACTCTCTTAACAATTCAATTATCCTAGTTAATCATGCCTTGCGAAAATAGGCCATTTCATCGGGGTTTATCCTGCTGATATAGCCTGCATGCTTGTCGACTTCAGCTTCGGCCCAGCGTACGAAAACATTGGCCGAGGTAGCGAAGAGATCGGCATTGGCCGTAGCATCCTGCAAGAGCAGGTAGCCCATGATGATGTAGCCGGCCATCTCGACGAGGCGACGGGCGGTGAGGTCGATAAGCTCTTGCGACTCGTGACCGGTGACGGTGGCCACAGCCTCCTCGTAGCGGGCGGCCATAGCGTCGAGGCGTGCCTTGAGCGGAGCCATCTCGGGCGATACCTCCCACTGGGCAAACTCCTTCATCGCATTCGCATAGAAGCCTGAGGTGGCGTAGCGGATGGCTGCCACTACCTGCAGCTGGGTGGTGCCCTCGTAGATGCTGGTGATGCGGGCATCGCGGTAGATGCGCTCGCAAGCATAGTCCTTCATGAAGCCTGAGCCGCCGTGCACCTGGATGCAGTCGTAAGCGTTCTGGTTGCAGAACTCACTGCCAAGACCCTTCGAGAGGGGTGTGAAGGCATCGGCCATCTTGGCGTAGTACTTTTGCTCCTTGCGCTCCTCAGGGGTGAGCTTGCGCTCCTTGCTGATATCGTCGAGCGCCTTGTAGATGTCGACGTAGCGCGAGGTCTGATAGAGGATGGTGCGTGCAGCGTCGAGCTTGGCCTTGATGTTGCTTATCATCTCGGCTACGGGCGCCATCTCGATGATGGCCTTGCCAAACTGACGGCGATCGCGGGCATAGGAGAGTGCCTCCTCATAGGCGGCCTGCGAGATGCCCACAGCCTGAGCGGCAATGCCGAGGCGGGCACCGTTCATCAGTGCCATCACATATTTGATGAGTCCGAGGCGGCGCTCACCACAGAGCTCGGCCTTGGCGTTCTTGTATACAAGTTCGCAGGTGGGACTGCCCTTGATGCCCATCTTGTTCTCGATGCGGCGTACGGTGACACCACCGTTACGCTTGTCGTAAATGAACATGGAGAGGCCGCGGCCATCCCTGGTGCCCTCTTCGGAGCGGGCAAGCACGAGGTGTATGTCGCTGTCGCCGTTGGTGATGAAGCGCTTCACACCGTTGAGGTACCAGCAACCGTCGGTCTCGCTATAGGTGGCCTTGAGCTGTACACTCTGGAGGTCGGAGCCTGCATCGGGCTCGGTGAGGTCCATACTCATGGTTTCGCCGGCACATACGCGGCTGATGTAGTGCTGTTTCTGCTCCTCGCTGCCAAACTCATAGATGGTCTCGGCGCAATCCTGCAGAGCCCACAGGTTCTCAAAGCCTGCATCGGCACGGCTCACCATGTCGGCGGCAATCATGTAGGGCACGCTGGGGAAGTTGAGTCCACCAAAGCGGCGGGGCATAGCCATGCCCATGAGTCCAGCCTTGCGGCAGGCATCCATATTGATATCGGTACCTGAGGCATAGCGCACGCGCCCGTTCTCGCAAACGGGACCTTCGTGGTCTACACCCTCGGCATTGGCGGCAATGATATCGCCACATATCTCACCGATGATCTCGAGTACCTTATCATAGTTGTCCATAGCGTCCTCATGGTCTTGAGGAGCATAGGGGTATTGGTCTTTTTCTGCGAAGTCGCGTTCGCGGAGCTCCACGATGCGCTTCATCAACGGATGGTTCAAGTAATGCTTGAGTTCCGGACTGTCGGTATAAAAGTTGGCCATAGTTATTATTAAAGGAGTTAAAGGGAGTTAGAGGGAGATATCACTTCGTTCTTTGGGAGATAAAAGGCCAATAGTTTGGTACACCGCGTACGGTACATTTGGCATCTATCTCCATTTATCTCCCTTTATCTCCACAAATCATTTACTATTCTTCTTATAATACTTAATCATTTTGGGTACCACATCCTCTACGCGACCGGTGATGACATAGTCGGCGATGGTGTTGATGGGAGCGTTAGGGTCGCTGTTGATGGAGATAATCATGGAGCTCTCCTGCATGCCGGCGATATGCTGTATCTGCCCGCTGATGCCGCAGGCGATGTAGAGCTTGGGACGCACGGTGACACCGGTCTGACCAATCTGACGGTCGTGGTCGGCAAAGCCGGCATCCACGGCAGCACGGCTGGCACCTACCTCGCCATGCAATTCCTTGGCCAGATCGAAAAGGAGTTGGAAGTTCTCGCGCGAGCCTACGCCATAGCCTCCGGCCACCACGATGGGTGCTCCCTTGAGGTTGTGCTTGGCCCGCTCCACGTGGCGTTCGATGACCTTCACCACATAGTCGGTGTCGGGTACATACTTGGCCACGTCGTGACGGACGATCTCGCCTTGATGGTTGGCATCGAAGATTTCCTTCTTCATCACGCCTTCACGCACGGTAGCCATCTGCGGACGGTTCTCAGGGTTGACGATGGTGGCCACGATGTTGCCACCAAAGGCAGGACGAATCTGGTAGAGCAAGCCCTCGTAGTGCTTGCCTGCTTTCTTGTCGTCGTGCTCACCAATCTCGAGGGCCGTGCAGTCGGCAGTGAGGCCACTATGCAGTGCCGATGACACACGCGGGCCGAGGTCACGTCCGATAACGGTAGCACCCATCAGGGCTATCTGTGGCTGCTCCTCCTTGAAGAGGTTGACCAACACTGAAGTGTGAGGCAATGAGGTGTAGGGATAGAGTCCCTCGGCATCGAACAGATGGAGCACGTCTACACCATAGGGCATCACCTGAGCGGCAATACCATCGAGGTTGCAGCCTGCGGCCACAGCCTCCAAGCGACAGCCGAGCTGGGTAGCCAGCGAGCGTCCCTTGGTGAGCAGTTCGAGACTCACCTCTGCCACGCGGCTATCTTCCTGTAATTCTAAGTATACGAATAGGTTGTTCATAATTCTATTATTTGGGGAGTTATAGGAGTTAAAGGGAGATAGTCGCTTCGCGCCTTGGGGAGATAAAGGCCATTAGCTTTTTTCGCGCGAAACAACTATTGGCCTTTAACTCCTTTTATCTCCTTCTATCTTCCTTTATCTCCATCAAGAAATCGTATGGTTCTCCACCAGTTCCACAATCAAGTTCTCAATCTCTGCATCGGTGTCGCCCATTGCCTTGCTCTCCTTGGCCTTGAACACGATGTTCTGTATGGCCTTCACCTTGGTGGGTGAGCCCGAGAGACCGCACTGTGCTACATCGCCATCGATGTCGGCCACGCTCCACTCGGTAATCTCGGCATTCTTGTGGGTCATCAGCAACTTGGCATTGCGCGGGCGGCAGGGTGCTGCCGAGCCATTGACGGTGATGACGATAGGCAGGGGCCCCTCAACGGTCTCGACGCCTCCATCGATGTGGCGCTTCACGGTGATGCGGCCATCCTCTACCTTGAGTATCTCCTCGGCATAGGTTATCTGGGTGAGTCCCAACTTCTCGGCCACCTGCGGACCTACCTGAGCGGTGTCGCCATCGATGGCCTGACGGCCTCCGATGATGATGTCGTACTCGCCTATCTTGCGGATGGCTGTAGAGAGGGCATACGATGTAGCCAGGGTGTCGGCACCGGCAAAGGCACGGTCGGTGAGCAAGTAGCCACCGTCAGTGCCGCGAAACATGCCTTCGCGCACAATCTCTGCCGCGCGGGGCGGACCCATGGTGAGCACCTTGACCGTAGTGCCGGGATACTGCTCCTTGAGGCGCAAGGCCTGCTCCAAGGCATTCAGGTCCTCGGGATTGAAGATTGCAGGTAGTGCCGCACGGTTGATTGTGCCGTCGGTATTCATGGCATCCTTACCCACGTTGCGTGTGTCAGGCACCTGCTTGGCCAAAACTATAATTCTTAGGTTCATAATTCTATTATTTGAGAAGTTAGAGGAGTTAAAGGGAGATAGTCGCTTTGCTAAGGAGATAAAGGCCATTAGCCTTTTCGCGCGTAAGGACATTAGGCATTTATCTCCTTTATCTTCCTATATCTCCCCTTATCTCCACAAGTCATTTACTATTCTTCTTACATCGCCATTCCGCCATCGACCTGCAACACCTGTCCGGTGACATAGGCAGCGAGGTCCGAAGCCAGGAAGAGGGCGGCACCTGCGATATCCTCACCCTCGCCGGCACGGCGCAGAGGTATCTGCTTGGCCCACTCGGCACGCAGCTCTTCGCTGAGCTTGCCCGTCATGTCGGTATTGATGAATCCCGGTGCTATCACGTTGGCACGTACACCACGCGAGCCCATCTCGGCAGCGATGCTCTTGGTGAGGCCGATGATGCCTGCTTTCGAGGCTGCATAGTTGCACTGCCCGGCATTGCCGTGTACGCCCACTACGGACGACATGTTGATGATGCTGCCGCTACGCTGGCGCATCATGATGGGTGTGCAGAGGCGGCAGAAGTTGAAAGCCGACTTCAGGTTGGCCGAGATCACCTCGTCCCACTGCTGCTCGCTCATGCGCATGAGCAAGGTGTCGCGCGTGATACCCGCGTTGTTTACAAGGATGTCGATACGTCCAAACTCCTTCACCACATCGGCCACAAGAGCCTCGGTAGCGGCATAGTCGGCTGCATCGGCCACATAACGCTTTACCTTCACGCCCAATGCGGCAATCTCCTGCTCGGTCTGCTCGGCTGCTGCACTGGGAGTCACATGTGTGAATGCTATGGCAGCACCCTCGGCAGCAAAGCGCAGGGCCACGGCCTTACCTATGCCACGCGAAGCACCTGTAACGAGTGCCACTTTTCCTTCTAACATTTTCATAATATCTCTTCTTATTCTATTAATTATCGCCTTGGTGAAACATCATTATCACAGGCTTGATAAAAAATTATCATAGGTGCGAAAAAACTTTTTCACAGGCTTGAAAAATTATTTTCACAGGTGTGAAAAAAAATTGTCATCGGTATGAAAAATCCATTTCAGATAGGGGAAAAGTCTAGCTCATACCTTGAATGAAATTCTTTTCCACAGCACAAAGTTAGAAATTGTTTCTATACCATCAAAAAAACGACAAGATTTCACGTATGAAACAATCCCACAATTCGCCCCTTAGTCACAAAAAAAATATTGACCGACCACAAAGTATCGAAAAAAAGCGCGATTCCATCGGCATTTTTAGGCAAGAGTTATCATCTTCACTCATGCCCATAATATAAATGGGGGGGAATGATACCTAAAGGAAAAAAGAGCGCGAAAATCATCGCGCTCTATATATCTTATACCATTAATTGCCGTCGGGCTTGAGTATCTCCACGAACCGGCTGTCGTCCCACTGGAAGGCAGCACGGTCGTCGGGGTGTGCCGGGTCATAAGGCACGTAGTCGGGGCGCAGAGACTTCAGGATACCGAGGTCGAGCTTCTTCATGCCCTCGATGATGCACTTGCTTATCTGGTAGGCTCCGTAGGGGTTGAAGTGGGTATTGTCGGCCAGGGGCTTCGCCTGACCCGGATAGGTGTTGGCAGGATAGTGCACGAAGGCGCCCTTCGATGCCTCGGGACCCATAGCCTCGTAGAGCACGCGGGTCATGGCATGGAGGTCGATGAGGTGAACGCCCTCACGGTTGGCAAGGAAGCGGGTAGCCTCGGGATAGTCGAGATGCGTGTCGGTAATCTTGCCCTCGGCATTGAAGCTGCGGCGCTGGGTGGGAGTCACCAGGATGGGAGTGGCACCACGGCGGCGAGCCTCATCGACGAAGATTTTCATGTTGTACATGAAGGAGTAGAAGGCACCGTCGCCCACACCCTTGCGTTTCTGGTCGTTGTGGCCAAACTCCACCACGATGTAGTCGCCGGGCTTCACCTGCGTGAGCAGCTTCTTCAGGCGCTTGGCACCGATGAAGGTCACAGCCGTCTCGCCCGACTCGGCATAGTTGGCAAAACATACGTTTTCATCGAAGAATCGGGTAATCATCTGACCCCAGCTGGCCCAAGGCTCATTGTCCTGGTCTACCACGGTAGAGTTGCCGCAGAGGAAGATGGTGGGCACATCGTCGACCCGCTCGATGGTCATCTCCATGATTTGGGGAGCGGGGCCGTTGACCTCGATGGTGAGCTTGTCGTCCCAGTTGAGCTTGCCCTTCTCACGATCCTTGATACGCACGTGCTCGGTGCCCTCGATAAGGGTATTGCGTTTGTTGATGGTGAAGGAGCAGGTCTTGTACTCGCCCTTCTTGGTGGCTACGCGCTCATAGAACAGGCGGCGGCTCTCGCCACGCAGTGTGGTGACACCTGCTTTGCGGCGATTGCCCACCACGACATTCACACGATAGTTGCCGTCGGGCACATCCACGGAGAAGTAGAAGGGCTGTTGACTTGTGGGTTGAGTATCTGCTCCTATAAAGTCATATCCATACCCATTCCCTGCGCTATACAGGGTCTCGGGTGTAACAAGAACATAACCCTCCTTGGCCTTCTTCTTGCCCGAGAAGTCAAACTTGTAACTGGTAGTCTGTGCGCTCAGCAGGGTGCAGCAGCACACGAGGAGCAAGGTGATGTGTTTTCTCATAATGATTATGTTTTTCATTCAGTTTGAATAATTTGAAATACAATTGGCCATACCTAATCTTTAGGTAAACGAAGAGTTGCCAGTCGGCAACTCTTCGTTTACTTTTATACGTTCTATTGGCTCTATTAGGGATAGAGTATCTGCGCCTGCAGCTTATAGAGCTCAGCGCCAGCAAGGAGCACACAGCCGAGACCGTAGTCCTCGAAGTCGGGCACACTGTCGTAGGTAACGGGCTGGCCTGCCGAGGGGTCCTTACCTGTGCCCTGCATATAGCCGAGGAACCCGTTGGGGTGAACAGCCTTTTCTACGATAGCATTCCATGCACGTATCATGGGCTCTTCGTAGGTCTTGGCATCGAGGATGCCGTTGCGGATACCCCATGCCATACCATACACGAAGAGGGCTGTGCCAGAGGTTTCGGGACCGCCATAGTTGGTGGGGTCGTGGAGGCTCACGTTCCAGAAGCCGTCCTCGCGCTGGCACTTGATGAGCGCCTTGCTCATGGCCTTGAAGTCGCGCAGGTAGTCCTTATAGTGCTTCTCGTTCTTGGGAATCTCGTTCATCACGCGCAGCAGGGCAGCATATACCCAACCGTTGCCACGGCTCCAGTAGCAATCCTCACCATTAGGCTCGGTGTAGGGAGGATCGTAGTCGGCATCGCGCCACCAGAGGGCATCCTTGGGGTTGTACATGCCGTTCTCGCCCAGTTGGTTGCGGGTGTACTCGTAGAGGTCCCACATCTTGTCGTAGTAGCGCTGGTCGTCGTACAGGTTGCCAAACTTGGCAAATACGGGCATGGCCATCTGTATGGCATCGATCCACCACCAGTCGTCGGCCTGCGGAGTGTTGACCATAGCGTCGATAGATACCTTCACATTTTTTAGCATCACGGGGTCGGGGCAGATGCGGTAGAGGTCTATGTAGGTCTGGCCGCAGCAGTGGTTGTCGGCATGGCGTGTGGTATTGCCATTGCGCATACCCCACTTATGAGCGCTTCCCCAATCATAGGCGTATTTATAGAAGTCCTCGCGCGGGTAGATCTCATGCAATGCCATGAGGCCTTCGTAGTAGACGGCACGGGTCCATAGATTGCTGGGGCGCTCACGCTTGACAAAGGTGGGTTTGGCAGGGTCGGGCCACTTCTTCATGAAGTAGTCATTGACCAACAACATCGTGTTGAGAATTTCTTTCTGTGTAGGCATCTCCTGTGCCTTGAGCGAGCCTGTACATATGAGTACAGCAAGCAGGGTCCAAAGGGTACGTCTCATTCGTATGATTATTATATGTGATTAATCTGTTCAGCAAATTTAGGGCAAACAAAAAGAAAAAGCAAAAATTTATAAAGAAAACTTGCTTTTTGGAAGGGTTATAGAAGCTATGAGGCCTGGAGTCACTGCCTAAGGGCAAAATTCGGGATAACCTTTCATAATTAGATGAATTATCACTACCTTTGCGTCTGAAAGCAGATTATAAGCAAAAAAGAGAGACGCTATGATATTATCAATGACCGGCTATGGCAAGGCTATAGCCACCTTCGGCAACAAAAAGATATGCGCCGAAATAAAGTCGCTCAACAGCAAGGCATTGGACCTCTCCACCCGCATCGCCCCACTCTATCGCGAGAAGGAGATGGAGATACGTACGCTCATCGCCCAATCGCTCGAACGCGGCAAAGTAGATTTTAGCCTATGGATAGAGGAAGATGCCGCACAGCAAGGTACGCCAATAAACAAAGCCATCGTAGAAAACTACTACGCACAGGTAAAGGCTATCAGCGAAGCTACTGGCATACCTGAGCCCTCCGATTGGTTTGCCACACTGCTGCGCATGCCCGATGTGCTGACACGCACCGAGATAAAGGAGCTTGGCGAAGAGGAATGGATAGCAGCACGCGGTGCCGTGACGCAGGCCATAGAGCAACTGATGGACTTCCGTCGCCAGGAAGGAGCCGCGCTGGAAAAGAAGTTTGGCGAGAAACTCAACAACATAGAGAACCTGCTACACAGCATCGAGCCTTATGAGAAAGAGCGTACCGACAAGATACGTGAGCGCATCCTCGAAAGTCTGCAAAAGAGTCTTGGAGTGGAATACGACAAGAATCGATTTGAACAGGAACTCATCTACTACATCGAGAAACTCGATATAAACGAGGAGAAGCAACGCCTCACCAATCACCTCAGCTATTTCCGCGAGACCATGCGCGAAGGACATGGACAAGGCAAGAAACTCGGATTCATTGCTCAGGAGATGGGTCGCGAAATTAACACCACAGGCAGCAAAAGCAATCATGCCGAGATGCAGAACATCGTGGTGAAGATGAAGGATGAGCTGGAACAAATCAAGGAACAGGTACTGAATGTAATGTAGTTTGGTCAAGGGATGATGGATTTAGAATTTAGAGTGCCATCCGATGGCAACAGTCCTCAGCCATCATCCATAAGCCATAAACCAACAACTCACAAAAACCATGGGCAAACTAATCATCTTTTCCGCCCCTTCAGGGTCAGGCAAGTCCACCATCATCAACTATCTGATGCGACAAGGCTTAGGGCTCGCCTTCTCCATCTCAGCCACAAGCCGTGCCCCACGCGGCAACGAGCAGCATGGCGTTGAATACTTCTTCCTCAGCCCCGAGGAGTTTCGCTCACGTATAGTCGCAGGCGAATTCCTTGAGTATGAAGAGGTGTATCCCGATCGCTTCTATGGTACTCTAAAGGAACAAGTGGAACATCAGCTCGAAGCAGGGCAGCACGTCGTATTTGATGTCGACGTTGTTGGAGGATGCAACATCAAAGAGTATTATGGTGACCGCGCCTTATCGCTCTTCATACAGCCCCCATCCGTAGAGGAACTGCGTCGTCGCCTAGAAGGACGTGGCACCGACTCGCCAGAGGTAATCCGACAGCGCATTGACAAAGCGGAATACGAGCTGTCGTTCGCTCCTAAGTTCGACAAGGTAATTGTCAACGACAACTTGGAAGAGGCGCAAGCCGAGGCATTGGCAATAGTGAAACAATTTATAACGAGCTGAAAGAGTTCACCTCCCCACAGAGATGAAACGTATAGGTATTTTCGGAGGTTCGTTCAATCCCGTACATCTCGGGCACACCGCCCTGGCTGCCTACATCTGCGAGCAGGGGCTGACCGATGAGGTATGGATGATGGTGAGTCCGCAGAACCCGCTGAAACAAAACTTAGAGCTGTTGGACGAAGGCATTCGGTTAGAGATGCTACGCCTAGCCGTAGTTGACTATCCTGAGTTAAAGGCCTGCGACTTCGAGTTCCATCTTCCCCGCCCCTCTTACACCTACCACACCTTGCAAGCACTGCATGAAGCATATCCTGAGTACGAGTTTAGCCTCATCATCGGAGAGGACAATTGGCAATACTTCGACCGATGGTACCGCCATGAAGAGATTGCAAGCGAACACCGCCTTATCATATATCCAAGAATAGACAAGGAACAAGATGTCACAGGCAAACTGAATGGCCCTTCACTGAGAATTGAAGGCCCGCAGTCCACCACCGTTCCTTCATCACCATCCTTCCTCCCCTACAGCTCTACTGAGGTGCGCGAAGCGATAGCCAAAGGAGAGCCCTACGAACACATGCTACACCCAACCGTCGCAGAATACATCAAACAACACAATTTATACATACAATGAGACGCTACCTCTTAGCCATTACCCTACTGATATGCATCTGGCCCAACTCTTCATGGGCCCAGACCGACACGGAGAGATATTCGCCAACTCCCGACTACATGCAGCAACTGCTCTCTGACATCATCGCCACAGACTGCAAGACTCTTCAGTTCAGCGATGGGGGCGGGCATTACATCGGTTATTCCCGCCACAACAGTTTCTTCGGTTGGGGCAGCTATCGCACCGACAATGGCAATCGCTGGATAGGGCAATGGAACAAAGGGAAATGCATCTTCGGCATCCTCATCAAAGGGACGATAGGGCGCGTGGGATCAGACACCCATTACGTGGAATACGACCTCACCAGCGGAGCCATCAGCCACATTGTCAAGGATGGCGAGCGCATCAGCTATAACACATCACAGGCCAAAGCCTCTCCCTACCGGTTTGTACGTATCAACTACGAAGGAGGTGACTACTACATAGGCGAAACGTACAATGGCCGACGCCACGGCTTAGGCATATATCACTGGAGCAATGGCAACCATTGGTACGGCACCTTCAATAACGACTACCGGCAGGGATATGGTGCCCTTTTCTGCACTGACGGCACCATTGACCATGGACTTTGGCTAGGCAATGACAAACAATAAATTCGTTCGTTGAAACTTGCTTTTTCTCTCGCCTTGCACTAACTTTAATTTATGCTTCGCAGAAACAGAAGTTTGGCTGCGGCTCGGAAAAATGCAAGTAAACTTGCTTTTTCTCTCGCCTTGCACTAACTTTGTACAAACTTAAGAATATACTAAAGAGCATCACCATGGAGATTGGTATCAGAAATATCGTACCCAAGTATCCCGCAAAAGAGAAAATGGCTTATTTCCCCGACATAGAAATGGTTAGAACAATGAGAGTATTATTATTGGGCAGCGGCGGACGCGAACATGCCCTGGCTTGGAAGATCAGCCAAAGTCCGAAAATTGAGAAGTTATACATTGCCCCAGGCAATGCCGGCACGAGCGAAGTGGGTGAAAACGTAGCCCTCGCTGCAACAGACTTTGAAGGTATCAAAGCCTTCGTGCTTGCCCATGATATCAACATGGTAGTAGTTGGCCCCGAAGACCCATTGGTCAAGGGCATCTATGATTACTTCCGCGATGATGAGCAACTGCAAGGAATCCCCGTGATAGGTCCATCAAAGGCCGGTGCCACCCTCGAGGGAAGCAAGGACTTTGCCAAAGCCTTCATGATGCGCCATGGCATCCCTACCGCACGCTACCAGACCTTCACACAAGAGACGTTGGACGAAGGCATTGCTTTCCTGCACACCCTTCAAGCACCTTATGTCCTGAAGGCCGATGGCCTATGCGCAGGCAAGGGTGTACTCATACTCCCCACCCTAGAGGAGGCTGAGAAGGAACTACGTGAGATGCTGGGTGGTATGTTCGGCTCGGCATCGGCCAGCGTGGTCATCGAGGAGTTCCTCAGCGGTGTAGAATGCTCCGTATTCGTCCTCACCGATGGGAAGAACTACAAGCTGTTGCCCGAAGCAAAAGACTACAAGCGCATTGGAGAGGGCGACACAGGCCTCAACACAGGCGGCATGGGTTCCATATCACCCGTTCCATTTGCTGACGCAGCCTGGATGCAGAAGGTAGAGGATCGCATTGTACGACCCACCGTAGAGGGATTGGCAGCTGAAGGCATCGACTACAAGGGCTTTATCTTCTTCGGTCTTATCAACGTAGAAGGTAACCCCATGGTAATCGAATATAACGTGCGCATGGGCGATCCCGAGACGGAGAGCGTGATGCTGCGCCTGAAGAGCGATATCGTAGACCTCTTCGAAGGTGTAGCAGAAGGTAATCTCGGCGAACGCACCATAGAGTTTGATCCCCGAAGCGCAGTGTGTGTAATGCTCGTATCGGGCGGTTACCCTGGCGACTACAAGAAAGGATACCCCATTACAGGATTCGAAAAGGTAGAAGGCAGCTATCTCTTCCATGCCGGTACAACTCTTAAGGATGGTCAAGTAGTGACCAACGGTGGGCGCGTCATTGCCGTTAGCTCCTATGGCAACACCCAACTGGAAGCATTAGCCACCTCATTCAAGAATGCTCAAGCACTGCACTTCACCGACATGTATTGCCGAAGCGATATAGGCAAGGATATTCTTTAGAAGCTTCTTAATGAAGAAATTCGCCCATTTCATAGTACATAACAGCATGGCGGCATACCTTGCCGCCCTGCTCTGTTTTTGTAGTTGGGCAATACAAAGCTTTACAAACGGCCATTCAGCTATAGGCATGCTGACCACCTTTGTCATATATGGGGGGATGAGTATTCTCACCGTACGGACGAATGACATTTATGGGCGAGGTGCCTCTCGCACCACACTTCCTGCCACATTCTTCCTATTGGCTTGTTCCCTTCTCCCCACTTTGGCTACTCACCTTGTCCACGCAGTGCTATTCTGTATCCTCGCTTGTGCCTTCTACCTATTACTGTCAACCTACCGCAACAGACAAGCCATGGGAAGGTACTTTCTGGCCTTTGCACTCATCGGATGCGTTGCTCTCAACATCCCCCAACTGCTATGGGCCACTCCCCTACTCCTGCTTAGCTGTAGAGTACTTCAATCGCTGCACATACGAACCTGCTGCGCAGCGCTCTTGGGGCTCCTCCTCCCTTTCTGGATAGCATTTGCCGTACTTTATCTCACGGACCAGACAGGAGAGATTCCTCTATACGCGAACAAACTGCTTCATCACGGGACCTCTCTTGCAACAGAGTCATCCACGCCTCTTTGGCAACATCCGTTCATGTCCTTTGCCTGGCTACTTCTTCTGTTCCTACCAGGCAGCGTCAATGTATTCAGCAACAAAAGCCTTACACAACAAAGCCGTGGCAGTCACTATTTCATCATGGCTGCTACAAGCAGTATACTGCTGCTCGTAGGTATATACCCCACGCTATACCAATCATTTTATCCTATATTGGTACTCATGGTAGCCCTTATCGGAAGTACACTTTTCGCCAATCACCTCACACGCGGTAAACGTATTTACTTGTTGGTTGTTATTGTGATGTGGATTCTCCTTATCAGCAGTAAGCTATGGATGCCCTATTTGACATACTAATCAATTACGGTACCTGGGGTATGTTTATTGCCGCTTTTCTTGCCGGCAGCATACTTCCCTTCAGCAGTGAGGCAGTCATGATAGCCCTCCTTGCCATTGGCATCAGCCCATGGGAACTGTTGTTCTATGCCGCCATAGGCAACTCACTTGGCGGCATCAGCTGCTATTGCATAGGAAGACTCACCACGCCTGAGCGTGTGCAACGCCTATTCCGCATCAAGCCTAAATATATGGAACGTGCCCATAAGCTGGTTTCGCGTTGGGGAGCTCTGATGGGCCTCTTCTGTTGGCTGCCCTTTCTTGGCGATGCCATCCTCGTCACATTGGGCATCATGCGTTCCAATGCCCTTACCACCAATATCATGATGATACTGGGGCGCACGTTGCGCTATGCGACTGTACTGCTCGCCGCACTCGGAGCTGGCCAACTACTCACTTGACCACTACCTTGCTCCCTTTATGGATATAGATACCTCTCTGTAACTGCCCCTCCTCAACTGAAGCCGCATTATCAAGAACACGACGACCGTCGAGAGAGAACACCGTAGAGGCAGAAGACCTATCACCCTCATTTGTCATTACGGAAGTATTACCCTCTTCTATAGAAACCGTCAGTGGATTGGAAATAGCATTGGCAATACTCGTAGTTCCACTATATAACGCCCTGAATGTATAGGTTCCCACCACAGGTTGCTTAACGGTGTAGACTGCAGTCCCCTCAGCATCAAGCGCCATCGTTCCTATAATGTGTCCATCACAATGAAGCTGGATATAACCTTCATTCGCTCCACTGACACTAATCCTCAAGTCAAATGACTTATCTGCTTGGGGAGTCCCAACCGTATCAATAGTCACAGTAGCCTCCTCGGCACGCTCTACCGCGCTCACACGGTAAAGGCCGCTGGCATGCGCATTCAAGGTATCAGCAAACTCGCTGCCGCGGAATGTGCCTAATAAGGTATTACTCCACATCTCCGTAATAGAACAAGATTGTCCCTCTGCAAATCCCAGTTCAGCAAGGTCAAGTGGCATCACGCTAAATCCATCAGGAGCAGGGTCTTCGGTAAACACTCGGAACTCCATGGTAACATTGCTTCCCGAAGGAGCATTCTTCACCTCGTCATCATAACCCACAACGGATTTAAAGGCTACGTACTTGTGTCCTTTGGGAAGGGTGAATGTCAACATCGATGGTGCATTCGTTCCATATCCCTTTGCATATGTAGTACCCTTCACCCTGATAGCATTGCCATCGTTGCTAAGGTTCTTGCGTGGAGTGTTCCATCCGTTAATCGGGTTGGCGTCCCATGTGAGCACATCGCCTAAAGGCACTTCGTTGCCAGCAGTGTCTATCAACACAGGATTAGCCCAGTCTGCGTGGTCGTATCCCAAGCCATCACCTCCGTTTGTCACCACAAGATACAACTTATCGGCATCGGCTATGTCGGCTACTAACGTCTGTCCATTGTTTTTCTCATTCGTACGGCTGACGAAACCACTTGTTGCCACCTGCTTACACGGATCTACACGCAACACTTTGGAACCTGCATTCCAATCAGTAGTTTCCTCACGAAAGGTAGCATCCTCCGTGAAGACCATGAATTCCACAGACGACTTACTGCCTTGGCTAGTACCCGTCACATCCAGTCCAGCCTTTGCAGTAAACCGGATTGTATTTTCAGGTATCTCAAACAAAAGGATAGAATTAGCATGTGTAGCAATTCCCTTCTTATAGGTAGTCCCGTCAATTGACAACATCCCTCCATTGAGGTTTTTGTTTGTAGCGATTGCTCCCCACCCACATGTTCCTCGGACGTAAGAGAGAGTGGTCAAATCTATCACGCTGCTGTCACTAAGCAATAGTTCAGGCTGAATCCAGTCGGCATGGTCACAGTCATATCCGTCACCACCATCCGTCACTACAAGAGCCAACTGAGTGGTTCCTTCAGGAATATCCACAGCTACATCGGTAGCATACCCCGTAGTCAAGTATGATATGGTACCGCTACGATAAAGTACATTCTTCGGATTTACAAATTCCGATCCTCCTGCGTTGAAGAGTGCCACGAACTTATCGCCATTGGCAGGGTCATCTGCTGTCCATACGATACGGCTATCGCTACGGCTCAACTGCCGGTTACCTGTAGAGTAGCTATGCATATACAGCACCTCGCGATTGGTGAGCAGCTTGTTTTCCTCCTCTCTATTCTGTGGCAAATGTCCGCCATACATCAAGGGAGACTTGAATATGGTCCACAGATTCATCATGGTGTATTTCTCGTCCTCGGTAAAGTTGCTCCACCGCTCTGCACCACGCTCACCACGTATGCTTATACGCCCTAAAGGAAGCATGTCTGCATCGGGCCATGTACCTGGAGCAATGTATGGTGCCCATTTGGCACACACTTGGAACTGATAGTTCAATTGGCTCCAATTGTCCCAAAAGTCATCGACCGTACGCCACATGTTAGCATGAGCATGCACATGCTCCACCCGATCCAAGGGTGTCTCGCCTGGCGATATACTAAGCACAATGGGACGTCCGCAGTTATCAATCGCCTTGCGTATCATCTCAATCTCAGCCGTATGGTAAGGACGGGCAATATCGTCAATCTTAATAAAGTCGACACCCCACTCGGCATAAAGTTCAAAGATGGAGTTGTAATACTCCTGTGCACCTGGTTTGGAGTAGTCGACCTTATAGTTATCGCGCAACCACGTACATGCCGAGTCATTATTGGCAATCATGTCACAGGTTATACCGTCAGTACCTTTCACAGGCAGTTTCTTCTCAGCAGCTATCTTGGGAAGGCCGCGCATGATATGGATACCGAACTTCAAGCCCTTTTCATGCACATAGTCGGCCAATGCCTTGAAGCCCACTCCATTGGCAGCCGAGGGGAAACGATTCAGAGCCGGTGTATATCGTCCATACTCATCGTACACATAGATAGGATTTGTCTGGTTATATCCGCCTGCCTTGTCATTCTCAACGAACCAACGAATATCTACCACCACATACTCCCAACCATATTCAGCCAAATGCTCGGCCATATAATCAGCATTGGCCTTCACCTCACTTTCCACCACCGTAGGACCGAAGCAATCCCAAGAGTTCCATCCCATCGGTGGAGTCAACGCCCACGTCTGAAACTGAAGTTCCTTTCCATTCTGTGCCAACATCTGCGACATCGACACCATCAACACAGCCAGTGCTACCAATACTTTTTTCATATAGATACTTATGTTCTTTGTTTTCGGTACAAAAATACATTTTTCCGATGAAAAAACTTTGAATCTGTTTTAAATTTATCGCTAATATGTTTTTAGAATCTGCTTTTACCTTCAGTGAAGTTGCTGCACTCGACAGAGCCTGCAAGCAGTCTTTGTTCTCGCTTAATCGCAACTTTCGGTTTATCTGAGGTTCTTTTTGGCATCTTTGCACTCTCAATTCTTGCAAATAGGCCACTATTTATCTTTAATGAGGATAGGCTGTACTCGCTGAGCATTGTAAGCGAGCTTACATGCGCTCGTTGGCACTATCCTTGCTGCGCCTTGACAGCGCAAATATACACAAAAAACACCTCTCAGCTAAACTCGAAATAATTTTAAAACAGATTCTTAAAGATTCACATTTTTATTGCAAATACATAAAAAAGAGAGGGGTGCGCGTGCACCCCTCTCACTATAGACTAGCAAATCCGTTTAGAAACGGTTTGCTCCATTCTCCACTCACTTAACCAAAACTTTCTTTCCGTTGATGATGTAGATACCTCTTTCGAGAGTCTTCACATCACCCTGAACAGCCTTACCAGTGATGGTGTAGATTACAGCGTTCTCAACAGCCTCGATAGCCTCAATGCCGTCAACGATGTTCACGGTAATCACACATTCAGCCTTCACGCCGTTTGCAGCGGTAGCTGTGATGGTAGCAGTACCATTAGCAACAGCTGTTACCAAACCGTTAGCATCTACAGTAGCCACCTTCTCATCAGAAGAGGTCCATGTGATAGCCTTATCGGTAGCATTCTCAGGAGCTACAGTAGCAGTGAGCTGTACGGTAGCACCAGCCTCGGTAAGCTCAGCCTCAGTCTTGTCGAGAGTTACGGTAGCAACCTCTACAACAGAAGCCTCATACTTCTCACCTGCAACGAGGTAAGCTACAGCGTTAACGAAGAGAGCCTTACCAGCCTCGGTCAGATAACCTTCGGGTTGTGCACCATCCACAGGGATGATGAGCCAGCCCATATCGCCTACCCAAGCCTCACCGATACAATCAGCACCGTTAGCAGTACCGAGAGTAGTCTGAGCAAGCTTTTCATCAGCGAATGTACCATTCTGTTGGAGGTAGCGACCAGTTTCCTTAGCCATATCATTGAATACGGTGATTGTATCACCTGCGATACCACCAAAGATAGGATGCTCAGCAACAGTCTTCACCAAGAAGCGTGAAGGATTGTCAGCTGTACCAGGGTTATCTCCGTTGGTACCATAGTGCTTGTACCAGAATGACTTGGTAGAGAGTACGGGAACCTTGCCTACCAACAGGTTAGCAGTCTTAGCCAAATTAGTTCCAGAACCAGTATTACCTGCTACTACTACTACATCATACTTACCTACGAAGTCATTAGCCACAATCTCTTCAGTCAAGCTAACGTCATCGTAGTTGAGTGCTGTAACATTGTAGTCTGCTGCTACGAGGGCATTGTAGATAGCCTCAGTTGATTCAGTAGCACCGCAGAGGTAAGCTACATCAATCTTATCTTCTACGCCCAAGCAGTGGAGCTGGAAGTTATCAGCCTTGAACCAGTCATTGTTTACAGTAGCCACCTTAACGAGGAAGTCACCACCTTCGTGAGCAACGCTGTCAACAACTACTACACTACCTGTGCCCTTACCTCCCTGGCAGAGATGCTCGATAGTCTTATTGCCTGCAGTAATATTGAGCAGAATGTCATCAGAAGCCACAACCACGCTCAGTGCATAAGTACCTGCGGGGAGCTCCTTCACTGTCTGCTGTACATAGATACCTGTACCGTACCATGTATTAAACAGGTAGTCACCATCACAGCCTGCCATAGTATATGTACCGTCAGTATTGGGCTTCACGCCAGTATCGTTGGCCTTATTAGCCTCCCAACCAGTGAGGTCGCCAGTTTCGAACGACGGGTTAACAAGCATGAATGTAGCATCGAACTTGTAGCCCTCATTAGCAATAGCATTGGTTACATATGCGAGATATGCAGCCTTAATGTCAGCAACAGCAGTCTCAAGAGCCTCTATGGTAGCGATGTTATAGCCAGCATAGTTGCTGTTTTCGAGAGCCATCTCCATTGCCATACGTACCTCATCAGTTGCAGCGACAGAGTTGTCAGCAGCATTCCAGAAGAGATTCTTTATTACATTGTACTCGTCACCTACAACATATGCCTCCAATACAGCAGCCTCAGCCTTATCCATCTCAGCCATCATAGAATCGAGCAATGCCATGTCGGTTACATTGTCGATGGTGTCCTTGATAGCCATAGCGGCATCCATTACCGGCCAGAAGTAGGTATTATTGATACCGTTCCAAGCATAGCCGAGCTGCTCCTGAGAGAATACCTCCATTGCTGTATATCTCTCAACGAATGCAGCTTTTCGGATATCAGCAGGAACATCACCCGTGTAGGCCAACTCGATATTGGTGATACCAACCCAAGTAGCGCCCTCGATGTTGAGGCCGAAGGTCATCTTGCCATTCTTTACCAATACACTGTCGATTACAGGCTGCACATACATACCTGTCTTCTCAACAACAACAGCTTCAGTGTTAGCAACAAATGAGGTTGCACCATCGGTAAAGGCATAAGCCGATACGGTATAGTAACCGTTGGGCAGAGTAGCCTCGTAGGTCAAGGTACCAGTGAAGTTCGCACCATTGTTCCAAGCCTCGATGTAACCGTTCTTCTTCAGCGTCTCTGTGTTCTTATTGTCAGAGTTCTGGTACTGATAGTTGCGATTAAAGTTGCTATCGAATGCTTTCACCCAACCGTTGGTAGAGTTACCAACACCCTCTACGAGGAAGGTATAGTCGAATGAGAAGTCCTTGTTAGGAATAGCATTCACAACATACTGACGACGTGCATACTCCAAAGTATCGGCGAGAGCCTGAAGAGCAGCCAAGTCAGTAATACCTGCCACATTGTAGGTCAAGCTTACCACATCCTCGAATGCTGCTGCAGCCTCGGGAGTCTTAGCTGTAGAGTTATCCTGGATATCATAGCAAGCGAACTTAGCGGGAGTGAATACATCATTGAAGAATACTTCAATAGCCTTCACCTCAGCAGCCAACGCAACCATAGCGGGGATAAGCTCGTTCATCTCTACGATAGAAGCATTGTCAATATCTTGTGCGATAGCCCAAGACTTGTCAGACAACTCCATGTAGCGAGCGTTAACACCGCTCAGTGAATACAACGACATGCTAGAACCAGCAAGCATATCATAGTCGTTCTTCACTTCCATGAAACGATCCTTGATAGTATATTTCTTCTCGAGTTTCATCGAACCAAGACCCATCCAAGAACGCATCTCGTCGAAATCGCATTCATAACCGATACTCAGAGTTGTTTCCTCAGCAAGAGTGAACTCAAGTACGTTAGTGTAGAGGTCATTGGTATAGAATGCAGTAGCACCTTCTTCAGCGCTATTAGCGTATGCGCTCAAACCTTCTACACTACCCAAGGTCTTTACAAGAACCTTATTTTCACCAGCAACCATATAGCCAAGAGACTTAGTCGGATTAGTGCTGTAGGCTTCACCTTGACGGAAGAATGCCTTACCAGTCAAACGATATTCGCCTGCAGGAAGTGTAACATCCTGCTTGAGACTTGCAGCTGTAGGAGTTTCCAATGAACCCCAACCGGCATAGAATGCCAAGAACTTGCACTTTTCTGCAAAATGGTCATCAACACCTGCGCCTGTCCAACCAGTTTCAGAAGAGAGGTCACCATTTACTATACGCTCAGCGGTGATGTCAATCCACTCAGCAGCAGGCTCTGCACCATAGAACAGAACCTCTACATTGTCGAGACCCATCCAGTTGGCGGTAGTGTTAACACCTACGAGACCGATGGTAAGCACACCGTCAGTAACGATAGTCTCTACGGTTACTCTTTCGGGCACTTCATTAGGAGTAGCCACAGCCAAAGAGTCACCATTAGCTACCCAATAAGCTCCTGTGGTATAACCCTCTGGATCTTCATTGTACTGAGCAGTAGCCATCACGTCAGCAGACACACGGTAGATACCGTTAGGCATATCCAAGAGAGCCTGTACGGTAGCAGTGTTGCCAAGACCTGTTCCTGCGTTCCAACGTTCCTGGAACTTGTTCAACTCGGCACCTTCACCAGTATAAACATTATTGCTTTGGAACTGCCATCCTGAAGCAGCTGTCCAACCATTGATAGTACCATTAGCCATATCAGGGTTGGTTACAAACTGCGTGAAAGCTACAGGAGCTGTCAAGCTTGCAGCAGGTGCAGTTGCATTGATGGCCACACTACGCTCTGCACGAGCGATAGCTGCCTCAAGCGGAGCAACAACTGCCACGAGAGTTTCTTGAGTAGGAGTCGCAAGAGCAGCCTCAGCAACAGCTACAGCTGCATCAAGCTCAGTCTTAGCGGCTTCCGCATAGGTAGCCTCTACGGCCTTAGCGGTAGCTACAAGAACAGTCACTGCATCAATATACTCTTGCAACTTGGCTAGCTCGATTTCTTCAACGGTAGCAGTACCATAGTAAGTCAAGCGGAAGTTGTCGAATACCAACCAGTCAGCCGATGCACCCGTATTGTTGGCCACACCAATTACAGCAGTGCCATCAGTTACGGTAAAGTAAAGCTCATGCTCATAGTAACCTGCGTTGAAGAACTTAGATGCATGATTTCTGTTGTTAGGAGCAGTACCGTAAGTACCATAAGCATCACCTACGCCATCAAGCTTACCAGCCTCATCCATAACACTCATTACCAATACACTATCGGTATTAGCGAAGAACTTCACATCGTAAACCTCTGTACCTGCATCGCGAAGAGCCACTGCTGCATCAACACCACCCATTCGGTACAGACCCTGAGCCTGAAGCTTATAGGTACCATTGGGCAGGCCTGTCAAGGTCTGGGTCACGGTAGAGATACCTGCATTCCACTTCTCTGCACAGAAGTTGTCGTTATCGCCAGCTACCGAAGGACCACCTGTCCAAGCAGAAATGGCCTGGTCGTTACGTCCGAAGTTTGCACAAGTGATCAGTGCTGTTACATGATAAGGTGTAGTAGCGTCGGCTGCAACCATATCGGCTACGATAGACTCCTTGGTGAGCAACTGCCAGTAGCTGCCATCGTTAACCTCAGCAGCAGTAACAACAACATTACCGCCATCATAGCCTACGTATGCACCATCCTTGGCAATGGTATAGATACCCTCACCTACCTCATCAAACACGAAATCTTTCTTTGCCTGGTCCACATAGAGGCCATCGCCCAAGTAGCTACCATAAGTAGACTTCAAACCGTAGACATTACCGCTACCCTCAGCGACAAATGCTACAGCATCCTCACCGAACGAAGCACGTGTACCCCAATCGTTTCCACCCTTCAAGAAGGCATTAGACTTTACATTATATAAATAATAGGTAACACCGTTCTCGATAGCAGCACCTACCCAAGGAGACTCTACGGTAACGGGAGTTTTTAATGTAACCTCGCTCCAATCAACAACGGTCAACTGCTTGTTGCCCTTATATTCGCCAAGTGTAGCAGTAATCTTACCGCTCAGCCAGCCGCCTACAGCATAGTCTGCAGGAATGTTGTAGTCATAAACTGCCAATGTATCAACACCATCGGTGATAGACATATTGTTGCCACTCAGATAGGTAATCTTAGCCTTATTGACGTTCAAGTCCACTACATTACCTACTTCAAATGCCAACAACTCGGCAATAGTGTTGAACGAAGGATTAGACGGAGCCACAGGAGCTACGGTAACCTCGCCAGCCTTAAAGAGGTAAACGGGTTTCTGAACACTTGTGTAAGCGCAGAAGCGGGGGCTTGAAGCATTGTACTGAAGTACGCGCTCGGTAGTCACAGCATGTGTAATCACTGCATTGTGACCATACTGGTTGAACCCGATAGTCCATGCTGAACCCTCTGCATCGTTAACCAAGTAGTTTCCACTAGCCCAATGTAGATAGGCACCGTTCAACTCATCCTTGAATTTCCAAGCGCCAGCTTCGCCTTCCAATGTGAGAGCATAAGCTACACCTTCAAATTTAGCAGGAGCCTCAGCAATAGCAGTTGCTACTACAGTCTCTACAGTATAGTTCTCGCTTATAGTCAATGTATCTGAGGGCACACGAATCTTATCGCTCTGGTCAGACAGAGCTACCCAACCGCCGTCAACCTCAGCCATGATGAGGTACTTGCCACCAGCAACGAGGTCAGCCTCATTCTGCACCATAGTATATACTACAGGATCGGCAGGAGTCTCAGGCTCAACGGGAGTTTCCTCAGCAGCCTGACGTACAATCACGAACTTGGTGATGAAGAGATTGGTTCCACCATCATTACGTGTCAACGTAATCGTCTTGCTACCGGCAGCCTCAGCGGGAACGAGGTAACCATGAGTGTTAGGCTCTGCACCATCATCATCATAGTCAGCATCAGTATCATCAGCGCAAATGTTGGTGAACACTTTGGTATCAGCTACTGTGGTACCATTCTCATACAGAAAATAAATAGTAGCCTTCTTGCCATCAGCTTCCTTGTTACGATACGCTGTCACAAAGATTGAGTCACCCTCTTGGAGAGCCTCATTCAATGTAATAACGATACGAGTTGCATTGGCCGAAGCTTCCGTATCGGCCACATTCGCTTTCTTGCCGTTCAGGCAAAGGGAATGATACCCTGCGTTGGGATAGTTAGCACGGTCATCAGAACCCATAACGGAAGCCGCCGTACCACCCTTCTCAATCACTGTACCCTCGGGAGACTCCCATGAGTACACCACATTACCGGATGTCTGGGCAAACGACATGAATGCCACTACGACAGCCGATAAGAAAGAGATAAATCTTCTTTTCATAAAGTAGTAATTTTGGTTAATAAATAAGTTAATTAGTTTGTTTTTCTATTCGTTTTAACGAGCGAATTTAGACATTTTTACATTCTCGGCCAATTTTAAGAAGATTTATTTACCCGAAAAAGCCGTTTTTATGTTGCATAACATGTTTTTACCCAGTCTCACTGTGGTGAAACTGGAGTCTCTATGCAATGGGACTGGAATTTCTCTGTGGTGAGACCCGAGTCTCACTGCAAAGAAATTTTTTGGTACTCATACAGAAGCACCATTGATCTTTTGACCACAGAAATCACACAGATTACTCGGATTCCTGTACTTGTATGTCGCTCACACCCGTCTTGGAGAATGGCCGACAGGTTAGCGGTGGGAAGCGACCATGAAGCAATGTCTGTTGCTTTCGTAGGAATAGGTGACGGTGAGGTTGCTGACTTCACAGATAGCCTTGACAATGGAGAGGCCGAGGCCGTTGGAGTGTCTCTTGCCATGATGTGCCTTGTAGAAGCGATTGAAGAGGCAAGCGCTATCGAGCGGTTCTCCGTCACCGGTATTGGATATGCTGAGTGCACCGTCGGCAATGTAGACATCCACAGTGCCGCCATCAACATTGTGCAGGCAAGCATTGCGCAGGAGGTTGGCGACCAAAGAGCCGATGAGCTCGTCATTGGCTGTGAGTGTCCACTGCTGCTTGTCGTAGACATTGATACGGATATCGCGAGAAGCATACACCTCGGCAAGAAGGTCGGCCTGACGGTGCACCTTTTCGTTGATGCTCACAGCTGTTTGCTCTATGTATTGGTTGTTCTCAATCTTAGAGAGGAAGAGCAATGATTTGTTGAGGCGGATGAGCTCCGAGATGGTTTGCTGCATCTTGGCCAGTTCGCCCATCTGCTGCTCAGTGATTGCAGGGTCGTCCATCATCAGTTCGATACGGTTCTGGCAGATGGCCAATGGGGTCTGCAACTCGTGCGATGCATCACCGATGAAGCGGCGTTCACGCTCGTAGGCTTCTTCCACACGGTCAATACAGTCATTCACCGATGCGATGAGATGGCTAAACTCCGTGACATCCGTATCGTCGACAAGCGGTTCATGGTGACCTATGCGGTAATCGTCGAGATGGCGGAGCACACGATAGAGGGGACGAGTGTGACGGACAAACACCCAAGCGAAGACGGCAATGACGACAAGGAGCATGGCAACCAACAAGATGAAGGTCGACACGAGTATGGTGCTGATGACCTCGTTGCGTTCATACACAGGGGTCATCACCGTAAGCCGCCGGTACGACCCGTCGGCACACTCAAACACGGTGTGCATGACACGCGCCGGCTCGTCCTCGTGACGCGATGCCACATAGATATTCTTGTACTCATACTCAACCCTCTTGCCAATGCCCAGCTCTGAAGTGGAGAGCACACGCAGGAAATAGGTATTGTTGGATCCATCGGCACTGTCGGGCAAAGTCTCGCCAGCAAGGTAACGACGGATAATCTGCTCGGAATATACCTCTAACTGATCGTCCACCTCATCGATGAGTTCATCGCTAAGGATAAAGTAGAACGCCGCTGCCCACACTCCGAAGATAAGGATGAGCGGCAAGATGAGGCTTCGGAGGGCATGTGTGGTAAGTTTCATTTCTCAACCAGTTTATATCCCATACCATATACAGCAACAATCTCGATGCCTGAGTTCCATGCCGTGAGGCGCTTACGCAGGTTCTTGATCTGTGCATACACGAAATCGTAGCTGTCCACATCATCGAAATGGTCGCCCCAGATGGCCTCGGCCAACATGCTCTTGCTGACAAGGCGGCCAGGGCGTTGCATAAAGTAAAGCAGAACGTCAAACTCCTTTCGCGAGAGGTCGACCTTCGTGTCGCCTACCCACACATCAAAGGTGTGGGGATCGACCTTCACGTTGCCGCAACTGATGAACATCTCGCCACCTTGATTGCCTCGACGCATGACACTCTTGATACGCGAAAGCAATTCGGCCAGATGGAAGGGCTTGGCCAGATAATCATCGGCACCGAGGTCGAGGCCCTCGACCTTGTCCTCTATCGTATCGCGTGCCGAGATGATGATCAGGTTGCCAGCCTTCTTCATTGCCTTAAGTTCACGCAGAAGGTTCAGCCCATTCCCATCGGGAAGGTTGATGTCGAGGAGGATACAATCATACACATAATCGGAAATCTTGACAAGTCCCGTACGATAGTCGGGCGCCACCTCCACGACGTAGCGTTCACGCTCCAATGTCTCGCGCAATATCTCTTGGAAAGAGAGGTCGTCTTCGATGATTAGGATTTTCATAGGATTAGGATTAAGAATCAGAGAATCAGTCCACCACCCAAGCGGGGTTATGCGCTTTGGTATCCTTGGGATTGTAGTGCAATGCCTTGGGATCGGGAATACGTATGCGATAGGTACGCCCCGACTTGTTGTTCATCGTATACTCGCGCAACCAAGGGTTCTCTTCCTTGAGTTGGGCAACGGTCACTCCATGCTGCTTGGCAAATGCGGTGAGGTCATCAATCTGCTGGGTAGTAGTAACAATCGTCTTGGGAGGGATGTAAGGGTATAGCTGCTCACTACGCAACACGAAACCATATGCCTTGGGATTCTCCAGCACCCTCTTGGCTGCCAATATGCGGAACATATAACGCGAAGTTTCCTCGACGAGCCATAGGTCCAACGCCTTGCTTGCTCCCTGCTGCTCGAGCCGACGCGATATGCCATTCTGCCCAGCATTGTAACTAGCCGCCACGGTCATCCAGTCGCCATACATCTCATATGACTCCTTGAGGTAGTCACATGCCGCGCGTGTGGCCTTCTCCAGGTTGTAACGTTCATCGATGTTTTCGTTCACCTCCAATCCGTACTTACGGCCAGTAGCTTGTATGAACTGCCACATACCTGCTGCCCCCACGGGCGACTTGGCCAGCGGACTCAGATTACTCTCTATAACCATCAAGTACTTCAGGTCATCGGGCACACCACACTCCTTCAAGATAGGTTCCACTATGGGGAAGTAGCGGTTTGCCCGCTTTATCATGAGTAATGTCAGTTGGTGCGAATAGGTGAACGCCGTAATCTCACGGTCCATGCGCTCGCGCAGGTCGGCACGGTCGAGGCGTATCACCTCATCGGCAAACGCCACTTCGGCAGGGACCTGTGGAGCGACGGTCGGCGTTGCCACTTCAGATTGTGGCATCTCATTACTACCTACCACTTGGTTTCCGAGTAGCAATGGCAATGCGGCACCTACAGCCATCCAAAGGGCCGCAAAAGCTGTATGATGCAATAGTCGTTTAGGGTTCATCGTCACTCTTCTTTTCCCCATGTGCTGTAGGGGTGTTTACTGATGTAAGCATTGTAATAGCGCGGATTGCCAGTGACCTCTGCACCGAGAAATGCAGGGCGGTCAAAAGCTTCATTAACCTCAGACAGTTCAATCTCTGCGAAGACTAGTCCTTCGTTCTCACCATGAAACTCATCGACCTCAACAATATGCTTCCCATTGCGCACAAGATAGCGTGTCTTCTCTATACGCCCGGCACGGCAAAGCGAAAAGAGTTCGCGAGCATCCTGCAAGGTAATCTCCTTCTCCCACTCGAAGCGACTTATGCCATCCATCGAAGGGCCTTTAATGGTAAGGTATCCCTGGTCGCCACGAGTGCGCACCCGTACCGTATGCCCATGGCCACTACAGATATAGCCCTGCAATATCTCCGAACTATCGTAAGCCAACGTACGATAGCTGCCGTCGGTGACAAGGAATTTACGTTCTATCTCCTGCATTATTCCTCTTCCGAATTAGACATGAGGTACGACTTGATGAAGCCGTCAATCTTACCATCCATCACACCACCCACATCGGAGGTCTGATGTCCCGTGCGATGGTCCTTCACGCGACGGTCGTCAAAGACGTAGCTTCGTATCTGCGAGCCCCACTCAATCTTTTTCTTTCCAGCCTCCACCTTGGCCTGCTCCTCCATACGATGCTGCAGTTCGCGGTCGTAGAGCTGCGAGCGCAGCAAGCGCAGTGCATTCTCCTTGTTCTTGGGTTGGTCGCGGGTCTCGGTGTTCTCAATCATGATCTCCTCCTGCACCCCAGTATAAGGGTCGGTATATTGGTAACGCAAACGCACGCCCGACTCTACCTTGTTCACATTCTGTCCACCGGCACCACCGCTTCGGAAAGTATCCCATGAGAGCAGGGCAGGATTGATTTCAATCTCAATGCTATCGTCAATGAGCGGTGTCACAAATACTGAAGCGAAGGAGGTCATGCGCTTTCCCTGTGCATTATAAGGGGACACACGCACCAAGCGGTGCACACCGTTCTCGCTCTTCAGGTAACCGTAGGCAAAGGGACCCTCGAGCTCCATGGTCACGGTCTTGATACCCGCCTCATCACCATCCTGAAGGGTTGAGATGCGGAGGTTGTAGCCGTTGGTCTCGGCCCAACGCATGTACATACGCATCAGCATCGACGCCCAGTCCTGTGCCTCGGTGCCACCGGCACCGGCATTGATCTTGAGCACGCAGTCCATATTGTCGGCCTCCTCGCGCAGCATGTTCTTCAACTCCAACTCCTCGATGGCCTCAAGTGCGGTAGCATAGGCGGCATCCAGCTCGGCCTCGGTGATGAGCTCGTCCTTGCAGAACTCGAAGGCTACTTCCACCTCGTCGGCAAGGCTCTTCACGTTCTTGTACCCATCGATCCATGCCTGCAGCTCCTTCACCTTCTTCATCTGCGCCTCAGCCTTCTTGGCATCGTCCCAGAACCCCGGCACCTGTGTGCGCAGCTGTTCCTCCTCTACCTGTATCTTCTTGTCCTCGATGGCGAGGTAACGGTTGAGCGCCTCCGTGCGCTCCTTGATATCCTTCAGTTGGTCAAGTGTAATCATTTAATTTTTCGGGTTTTTGTATTTCAATTTGCAAAATTAGTGCAAGGCAAGTGAAAAAGCAAGTTTCAACGAGTGAAGGTAATGGAAAAGTTTACTTTTCTATTGCTGAGTGCCGACGCGGAGCATTAGCGTCGGTTAACTTACTGTTTTCCTCCTTCGCACCTCGGCCATTCAAGCAAGCTTGATGGCTCTCGGTTTGGCGTCGGTTGCGACGGCAGCGCGGAGCATTAGCGCTGCTTGCGACAAAGGGGAGGTTTATCTCCCCCAGAGGAGCGTGCTTTAGCACCATACCTTTATCTTCTCAAAGGAGCACACTTTAGTATTAGCCCCCCCATAAAATCAAGTTTACTTGCATTTTCCGAGTTGCCCCCAAATTCAAAGCGTGGCAACAGGCATTAAAGCCCCAACAAGCGAAGGGGAAACAACAGCAAGTGGGGCGGCTGCTTTGCAACCGCCCCACTACTATTGTGATATCCCTATGGGAACATTTATTTCTTCACCATCTTGAAGACACGCGTGGTGCCGTCTTCATACTCAGCAGACACGATGGTGATGCCGTGTTCGGGTGAATCTACCTCGACACCGTTTTCCTTGTAGTAACGGCGCGATACGATGCGCATCTGCGACTGGGCGATGTCGGTACCAATGACAGCCAGCTCGGCAGTCTCACCGCTGCGTACGGCAATGGCGCTCACTACGGCATCCTCAACCACCTCAAACGGAGCGGTATAGATGCTACCCTCTATGGGGTCACCATTGATAGCATAGAGGATGGTCACGTCTTCATCTTCACAAGAGATAGTCACCACGCCATTCTCACAGGTAATCACCGGTGTGGGCAGCTCTTCTATCTCAGTAATGATGATGGTATCGACCTTCTCGATCACGAGGGTATCAACCTCTACGATGGTCTCGGTGACAACGAGAGTATCAACTACGGTCTCGGTGACAACGAGAGTGTCAACGATAGTGATGTAGTCTACATCAGAGAACACGACATCTTCCGTAGCGGTCTCTTCATACATATTGTCTTTGACAGCAACAGGCACTCCATTACGCTTCATGCTGCTCACCTGATAGCCCTCGAATGGGATAAAGTAGAACTTGATCTCACTGCCGTCCTTGAAAGCTTCTGTGCGAACGTATGAGCCATTAGGTTCTATGACATTGCCTCCGAAGATACAGCGTCCATACTGACCGGCATTCACCGCCACACTACGATTCGGGATTACAATCACAGGTTCCTCTGAATACGTGATCTGAAAGTCAACCTGTCCTAAATCGTACTCTGCTACAGGATCGGATGTAGAGAACAGCATTTTGCTGAGTGTTGCCGTATAGTCACCCACTGCTACCTCATCTGTGGCCACAATGCGGAAGCTGACAATCTCGCCTGACGTTCCCTTGAACGTAGCATTTGTACTGGAGTATGCAGCGATTCGGATAGTTCCGTCATCCAAGACATTAGGCGCCACCTGATGGGTCGATTTCTTACGGGATGCGTTCAGTGTGACATCAAGCACCTCTTCCTCATCCTCGTTGATCATTGTTGCCACATCGAAACCGTCGGGCAGTTTCAAGTCTACCTGAAATGCCGTGAACGCCAATTCATTGGCAAGTTCCACAGACACGAGTACAGAGCTACCCTTTTTCAGTTCAACATTGTTGACTGTCACGGTGTTCTGAGCTTGCAGGGCACCGAGTGCCACTGCAAGTCCTACAATCATAGAAAACATTCTTTTCATAATTCTCCTTATTTTACGATTACTTTATTACCATTTACTACATATACTCCGCAGGGCAAGATTATGGTGCTCTTTCCGGCCTCCACTGTAGCCTGACGCACAAGTCTTCCTGTAGCAGCATAGATGCTTACCGCAGTATCGGTACCGCACTCTACCACCACAGCACCTTCTGTGCCATATACCCGGAATGTGCCTATAACTGTGCCATCAACGTATGTGGCATCACTACGCATCAGTACGTTGACAGCAGGAGCACGGTTCTCCAGACCATCTACCGAAGCAAAGAGTCCATCGGTAAGGACAACCTCAGCATCGGCCGACAACTCATTGGAGGTGTTCAACACAAGGTTGAGCAACGCACCTCCATCGTTGTTGAAGGAAGCATTGTCCATAGCGTATGCCACGACACGTATGGTACCATCAGACAAGGTGTTCCATGCCATCGTATGACTCGCCTTTGCACGTCCTGTGAGTGCAACATCGGCAATCTCTACGCCAGCGGGGAGCTGCACATCCAGCTGGAAGGCACTATAGTCCTCGCCATTGCACAGCGCTACAGGAAGGACTACGCCACCATTGCTCATAAACTCAAGGTCACAGGCGTTGAGTACCGGCATTGACACTTCACGGCGCAAGTCACGGCGTACAGGAGCCTTAGAGGAACTTTCGGTGAGCACTAAGTGCAATACGCCTACGACATCTACCATCGTAATTTGGCCATCACCATTCAGGTCTGCAGCATTGGCGTTGAAGTTCTTCTGCTCCTTCTCCAATACGGCGTTAACCGTCATCACCACGTCAATCATCGTTACGTTTCCATCGCTGTTGACATCACCGGGCAGGGTGTTCTCAACGGTCAGTGTGGCGGTATGATCAGCGCCCAACTTCTCCGTATCATTGCCTTCTTCATCCTTCGTCACCATGCGGATGTTACGCATAGCGATTACATAATCGCCCTCGTCCACATCATCAATAGCTACTGCAACATTGACAAGCACTCCGCTATTGCCCACGAATGATGCATTGGAAGTCGAGTAAGCTGCTACTCTCAAAGCACCATCAGCTTGAGGCTCAACGGCAAGTACGTGACTGCTCTTCGAGCGGTCCTTGTTGAATGCGATGTCGTAGAGCACCTCATCATCCTCCATAGTAGATACCACAGAAACGCCTTCGGGCAGATACAGGTCAAACTGGAATGCGTTCACCGCTGTAACATTATCCATCTCGATGGGGATATTCACTACGCTGGAAGCGCGACCCTTCACATCCTGCGCCTTCATGGCGTAGTCAGTAGAGATTACAGGAGTGTCCTCAATCACAGTGAAATCAAGATTATCATATCCATTCTCCACGCCATCCTCAGTTAAGAACATACCATTGTAAAGCCACCAGAAATATCGGCCAGCAGTAGTAATAGGAGATTCCAGTTCTAATATTACGGTCTTCTTGTCTTCGCTAATGGTCACATCCTTCTTGATACTTGTCACAGGAGTATTACGAAGGTCCACGATTGTCAACCCCTCAGTGGGCATATTTACTTCGACAATCTCTCTGTCGAAGTTCAGCACAATTGTTTCGAGCTTACTAGATTCTCTTGGAGAATAGCTTACCAGAGGGAATGTTTCGTAGATTGTGAAAGTGAGAGTCGTCTCGGGGAACACCTCGCCATCGACACTCTTGATAGCACCTGCCGGAATGGTGTAGGTATAGGTGTCTGCAGTGGCGATCCGTTCGTATGTTCCCTTCTCATCCAGGAAGTGCAAGAATATATGAGAACCATTTGTATTCTCGACCACGATGCCTTCCCTTATGGTAAATTCCTTACCCGTATTGATGCCTCTAACAACGATACCACCCTCGGGAAGCGTAAAGATTACCTCCTCATTGAACGATAGCTTAAGGTACTCTGCCATTGGTTCAGGAATCTCACTATCGGGAGTAACGCCTACAAGCTGCAACGAAGGAACTGTATCGGTCTGTGCGGGATATTCACGGATGTACCATGCCGAAGGAGTATCGAGACCACCATACCAAGACACGATGCCTGAACTGATACCAAAGACACCTCCGTAATCACCGATGCTATCGCTCGGAACGCCCTCATTGTGGTCGCCGGCATGAACGGTGTGGATGTTGCCTCCACCATATTCATTCTCCACTCTGAATTTGAGACCGAACTGGCCTACACCGAGACAAGTCAGGTATACCGTACATGGCTGTTCGGCCAAGTGGAACTTCGCACTGTCGTTATAACTTGCATAAAGCCCTGTGGCAACATTCTTCACATTGTAGAAATACTGAGTCTCCGATATCGTCGTGCCATTACCAAGGTTTATATCCATATTCCAAGAGAGGTGTACGCCACTGTCGCCCAATACGGGTTCGAAGACGAACTCCTGCTGCAAGCTGTCGGGACAAAGATCTCCCCACCAAAGTGTGTTGTCAGACGCATTGATTGTAATCGCCTTTTCTACCGACTGCAATTCGTAGAATGCGGGAAGGGCCGACACGATGCGGTATGCCTTGCCGGGCTCGGGCAGACGGAAGGTCTTGTCGCTTGACTCGAACTGTTCGACAGCCTGTGACAGTTCGGCAACCATCGCCTCACACTCAGCCTCAGAAGGTTCGCCAAGCAACAATGCCTCGGCCTCGGCAATGGCATCGAGCAGATAGCTGAAGTCCTCTACATAATAACCCAGTTCGGAGCCTGAATAGGGGTTGTATCCCTTGGCCCTGTTGAGCAGCACCTCCAATGCATCACGATGAGGAGTGTCGGCTATATCGATTACCATCACGGCAGGGAAGGTCTGTTCTTGACCGATTATGTTACCATTCTCAACGGAGTAGGCACGGGAAAGCATTCTGAAACTGAACGCATCGTAGCCACCGTCGGGGAGCGTTATCTGGAGGTAGTGATCTCCAGCAGGCATGTTCTCCCATGCAGAGTGGAAGTATGTTTGTGTGCTGCCATCGAAGAGAGCTGGGATGCCGCCACCATCCAGATGATTGGGGTTCAACGTGTTGTGGTCGGCATTAGAGGTGACATTCTCTTCGGTCAGCTCTATTCTGTTTCCATCACTATCATAGAACTCCAGTTCTGAGAGGCAGAAGTACTTGTCTCCCCTACCATTCCAATTTACCGTCATGCGGAAAGTCTCCACCTTATCTTCGAAACGATACAACGGGGAGGTATAACCTACAATTCTATTATCTTCGTCATACATCGTTGCACCCGTAATCCAACCGCTCAAGCCAGAGTAGTAATTGATTGGCATGATGGCATACTTTGTATACTCTACTGCTGTCACATCACGATAATATGCTGCGGGAGTTTCAACGGCTCCGGTGGAATCAGTGCCATGAATCACGTTGCTCACACAGAAATCGCTGATAGTAAAGGTCCCGTCTTCAAGGCGAGTGATGGTCAACGGAGCATTGGTAAGATTTGTATCGGTCAGACGGAAACAGCCCCTATCTTCACGATAGAACGTTAGGTATGCTCCCTCACCGGGATCAATCACGGCTTTGCTGGGATCATCAGTTGAGGGAGTAAGCTGGATACCGCCATCGTCATTGGGCTCAATCACCCCATATCCGACAATTTCGGTGATAACATATCTATCCGTTTCCTGATAGTATACCACCTCCATGGCAAACTGTTGGTATCCGATAAAATCATCGCTGAGCACTTCGAATTCTTCGGCTCTCACCGTATATATCCCCGCCCAGTTATAGGCTTCAGTGACAGTTGTGTCGGGGACAACGGGGGTATCGGGCAAAGCACCAACGTATGAAAGTTTCACATTGTCAAATCCTACCCAGTTAGCCCCAGAGTTTACACACTTGACGCCAATGGTCAGTTCGCCTGTAGTAACAGCAGCACTTTCCACGGTGAAGATTTCGGGGACACCGTCGTATGTAGCTACAGCAACAGAATTGTCGCCTGCAAAGAGGTAAACACCCGTAGCAGCCGCCTTTTCATCTGTAGCATGCTGGCGGGTAGCATTGACAGTCGCGGTTACACTATAGATACCTCGGGGAAGGTTACCGATTGTCTGATAAGCCGAGGTGCTACCAAGACCACCGGTATAGGGCACCCATTTCTCCTGGAATTTGTTTAGTACAGCATCGCCATTTGTATATGAACCACTTTGATATGTCCAGCCACCTTCCCAGCCATCGACAATATTACCGGTAGTCTCCCCATCCATGTTAGGATTAACTACCAAGAAGGTATAGTCGAATGAGAAGCCCTCGGCAGGAACAGCGTTCAATACGTATGCCTGACGTGCAGCCTCCATCTCGGCTACCTTAGCCTCGAGTTCGGCAACAGTTGTTACAGAGTATACATTGAGAGCAGCGGTGAGTGCATCTTCGAACGCCGTTCTAACTTCATCTGAGTTTGCGGTAGAGTTATCCTGAATGTCATACATCGCCAGCTTGGTAGATGCGAATGTGCCCTCGTAGTATTCCAACACGGGCTTCATCTCGGCCATTGAGGTGGCCATCAGCTCCATAGCGGCTTCTACATCGGTCTTGAGTACCTTCTCGCCTTCAGAAATAGCATAGTTGAGCGGGTCTACTACAGCCATCACCTCTGACCACTTCTCCTGCACAGCGTTGAGACTATACATAGTCATGTTGTTTTGGCCAAATGCTAAGAAAGCCTCGGCCTGTGCCATAAAGTTGTCCTTGAGGGTAATCTTCTTCTCGAGTGTCAAAGCACCTACAATGAACCAAGACCTTATTACATCAAATGTCGTCTCATAACCTATGTTCAAAGTGGTCTCTTCGGTAAGTGTAAACTCAAGAACATTATCAAACGTTTCATCTGCGTAAAGTGCATCGGCTCCGGCAGGGAATTCGTCGGCCGTGCCGTTAGCACTTCCCAAGGTCTTAACCAGAACCTTGTTGTCACCAGCAATAAGGTAACCGAGAGACTTGCTTGGATTATCCTGTGGATTTTCACCTTGACGGAAGAATGCTTTACCTGTCAAACGATAAATGCCAGCTGGCAGAGTCACTTCCTGTTTCAGATAGCCTTCAGTTCTTGCCAGAGAGTTCCAACCTGCATAGAACTCCGCAGCTTTAAGACTTACATCAAATTTGTTATCATATTCCAAGCCTGTAACAGTCCACCCCTCCTTTGAGGACAAGTCTGCATTCACTATATTGTCTGTAGCATCTCCCCAAGAACCACCAGTGAGGTCATAATCCTCGTCATTCCCAGGAGTGCTGGGCAACTCATAGTCAGGACCGTATGTGGTTCCTACGTATGTGAACTTCCAGGCACTGGTTGAGCTGGCCGAGAAGATTCCCTGAGAGGGGAGAGTTACTCCTGACTGCGATGCCCAGATTGCGAATTCCGTATCCTCCTCACGGAACATAAGGAAGAGGCCGTCATCGGCAATGTTCTCAGTAGTTTCTGCTATTCGGATGTAGGCAACGTCATAGAAAACCTCCATGAAGAGGTTGCCGGTAGCAAGGTTTCTGATTACCACCTTGTCGGTAACACCTACGATGGTATCGGTCATATCAAATGCCCAGAGCATAGTCTCATCACTGCTGTCGGTTGCTTTCCATCTGGGGTACTGACCTCCATCATCATAGATGGACATGCCTGCTGCGTAGTCGTTGACACCATCAATGGTGAACACGGGCAGGCACTTGCTTGCTTCGAAGGCTGCGATGAAGTGCTCGACAGATGCAGCGGTAGCAGTGTCTGAGCCGACGATTGCCGAAAGGTCTTCATAAGCACTTGTTCCATATTGGCCGAGGGCGGGCTGCGACGAATGATTGTCGGCATTGGCAGCCAGCAGTTCCTGTGCCTGAGCAACTAAGTAGGTCTTTCTTGCTCCTTCGGGGTCGGCAAGTATCGCCATGGCTTCGGCGGCATCGAAGTCGCCGGCCTCGGCAATGAGTACGGCATTACCGTTGTCGATGGTTCCCCAGCTGTCAACAGTCATCTGGCCTTGATTGCCCAGATTGATGTAAGCATCTGAGTAATCTCTGAAGCGCACCTGCACACGGCCGGTCTCTATGGATGAGGCATCGGCAAACGCAATGGCATCTCCCACGTAAGGAACCAATGAGGCATCCTCTGCGACAAACTTCTTGGCACTCACGCTGTAGAGATAATAATCTGTACCGTTTGCCGAAAGGATAGCAAACTGCTGGCGAGCATCCGCAGCATCAATGCTCAGTCCCTCGGTGCTTGTAGAGGAGAATATCGTGCCCTCAGCATCTACAGCCCATGCACCGCGACCAGCCGTGTTGATGGTGTAGCACTTGGTGGGGTCGGCATCGAAGAGTGAGGTCACAGGACCTGAGGGTGTCTCAGGACCGACAGGCAGATCGAGGATTTCGTATGTGGTACCTACGAACGTGAACTTCCACGCTGAAGCGGAGTTAGCCGACTGGTCGTTCCAGCGCACGACACTCTTTCTTCCTTCATCGGCGTGTACGGGGTATCCCACACCTTCGGTGTAGAACAGGAAGAGTCCGTCATCGGCTATGCCCTCGGAGGTCTCTGTCACCTGTACGAAGGATGCTCCCCAGAAGAGGTTTCTGGTAGCCAGGTTCTTGACCACGACCTTATCGGTAACGCCAACAACGGTTTCGTTCATATCGAATACCCAGAGCATGGACTCGTCGGTACGGTCCGTCTCTTTCCAGAGCAGGCTGCCATCCACGTTTTCGTAGATTGACATACCGGCGGCATAGCGGTAGACACCGTCGATGGTGAATACGGGCAGGCACTTGGCTGCCTCAAAGGCTGCGATGGCCTCTTCGAGCTCCTCCTTGGTGAGATTCTCATCGTCGGCCACTGCGGCCAGGGCTTCATAGGCCGATGTAGAATACTGACCGATGGCCGGAACCGATGAATGGTTGCCTGCATGGGCTGCCACGAGCTCCTTGACTTGGGTCTTAAGGGCTTCCAGCTCCATCTGCTCGCCAGTCAGGAGCATAGCCAGGGCTTCGCCGGCATCGAAGTCACCGGTTTCGGAGATCAGCACCGCATTGCCGGCATCGATGGTACTCCAGCTATTTATAACCAGACCCTCCCTTTCATTTACATTGACATAGGATCCGCCGAAGTCCTTGAAATATACCATCACGCGGCCTTCCCCTACGACTGAGGCATCAACGAACTCAATAGCGTCGGCAATGCCTGCGACCAGGGTGCGGCCTTGCTTGATGAACTTCTTCGCACTTACACTGTAGAGATAGTAGTCCTCATCATTCAATGAGAGGATGGCAAACTGCTGGCGGGTATCGGCGGGGTCGATGTCAAAGCCCTCGTACCCGGTAGATGAAAGCATCGTAGCGTCGGCGCTCACTGTCCATGCTCCGCGGCCAGCCGTGTTGATGGTGTAGCATTTGGTGGGGTCGGCATCGGCCAGACTGGAGATACTCGGCTTCACCTCCGGTGCTTCGGGAGGATAGGTGCCCGTATACGGCTCTATCACGAATACGGAACCTGCGTCATTGGCAGCATAGGTGGTGTAGGCATCGTTGTACGTGAACTCATTCCAATATTCCGAACTCTGCGTATTGCCCTTGGGGCAGATACAGAGTCCGGTAGTCCCGTCACCATAGGGAGTGACCCCGATGGTCCATTCAATGCCGGCATCCGTCCACGAGGTCACGCTGGCCACCTTCTTCGTGGTGGCGGCGTTGTGGATGTAGCAGGCCTCTGCCGTTCCCGTGAAATAGAACAACGACGCCAGTGTAATGTCATTGGCATCCCTGAGACCTACGTTGTCGCCTGCGTAGTACAAATACTTGCCCGATGTGGAGCGCGTGTTACTGATGGTGTAGAACACGGGATTCTCCAAGTCCGTAGACATCTGGGGCAGAGCGGTAGCACCCTCGGCTCTTACCGCAATGCTACATAGCAGCGTGGCTACCATGAGCAGGAAGTGTCTTGCGTTTTTCATGACTATAAGACTTAAAGTTAATAAAAGATTGGTTTCTCTCTTGCCTATAAGTCCTCCAAAGTCAGCGGTAATAATGTGTTTGACTACCAGATACAAGAAAAGCGCAAGGACTTGTCGAGCTCATCGAAAATCTGGTATCGCCAAACACCGTGAAGAGAATGAACCGAGAAACAAATACCTCACGCTGTCGTATATACCTTCGTGGGGTACAGCACAGGCCGTACACGGTGTATACAAACAGAATGAGCGCATCGTTGTTCTCACCCCTCTTCGTTGAAATTGGCGATTTCGATTTCCGGGTAAAAGCAAGAAACGCTTTCTTGACCCGAGGATTTCTTCCCTCAGGTGCTACAAAATTAGTACATATCAAATGAAAAAGCAAGTTATCTTGTATTTTTTCTGAGGTGTCGTTCCATTTAAATCTATGGACAACAGCAAAATCGGGTCTACCCTCCGTGCGTGGAGGGTAGACCCGATTTGAAAAAACGGTAGACCCAATTTTTCTCGTGGGTAGACCCAATTTTCCTTATGGCACCTTCACTTCACCGTGCCCTATGCTTTCTTCGGATAGTCTATTGTATAATGTAGACCGCGGCTCTCCTTGCGCTCCATCGCCTGACGGGTGATAAGGTAGCCTACATTAATCATATTACGCAGTTCACACAACTCGCGCGTGGCCTTGCTGCGCTTGAAGAGAGCTTCGGTCTCTTCATAAAGAATATCGAGGCGGTTCCATGCTCGCGTCAGTCGAGTGTTGCTACGCACGATACCCACGTAAGCCTCCATAATCTGGTTCACCTCCTTCATGCTTTGGGTGATGAGTACGCGTTCCTCAGTGCTGATAGTACCCTCATCGTTCCATTCGGGGATATCCTCATTATAATCGTAACGTTCGATTACGCTCAACGCATGCTTGGCTGCCGCATCGGCATAGACAATGGCTTCGAGAAGCGAGTTTGAGGCCAAGCGATTGCCACCATGGAGACCAGTGCATGAGCACTCACCGATAGCGTAAAGGCGACGTATACTGCTCTGCCCGTCAAGATCCACTTTAATACCGCCACACAGATAGTGAGCTGCTGGGGCTACCGGAATATACTCTTTAGTAATGTCGATACCGATGGAAAGGCACTTTTTGTAGATATTGGGGAAGTGTGCCTTAGTCTCCTCGGGATCCTTATGCGTGACGTCGAGGTATACGTGCTCGTCGCCACGTGTCTTCATCTCATTGTCGATGGCGCGAGCCACAATATCACGCGGAGCAAGCGAGAGGCGCGAGTCATACTTCTGCATAAACTCCTTGCCGTCCTTGGTGCGGAGCACACCGCCATAACCACGCATGGCCTCGGTAATGAGGTACGAGGGGCGATCGCCGGGATGGAACAATGCCGTAGGATGGAACTGTATAAACTCCATATCTTTCACGGCTCCTTTGGCACGATATACCATAGCGATGCCATCGCCTGTAGCCACGAGCGGATTGGTAGTCTGCCGGTATACGGCTTCGCAGCCTCCGGTCGCCATCACGGTAACCTTGGACAGGTAGGTGTCAACAACGCCCGTATCTTCATCGAGCACATAAGCCCCATAACAACGTATGCCCGAAGTGTGGCGGGTAACGATAATGCCCATGTGGTGCTGGGTGATGATCTCTACAGCAAAATGGTTGGTGAGTACAGTAATATTAGGATGCGCCTTCACTGCCTCGATAAGTGAGGTCTGTATCTCGGCACCAGTATTGTCCTTATGATGCAGAATACGAAATTCAGAATGGCCTCCCTCCTTGTGAAGGTCAAAATCGCCCTGCTCATTCTTGTCAAAGTCCACTCCCCAACGAATGAGTTCCTCAATCTGCGCAGGTCCTCCTTTGACTACTTTCTCCACAGCTGCGGGATCGCTGATGTAGTCTCCTGCAATCATCGTGTCCTCAATGTGTTTGTCAAAGTTGTCCACAGCAAGGTTGGTTACTGAGGCTATGCCTCCTTGGGCATAATAGGTATTGGCCTCTTCGAGCCCTGCCTTACAGATGAGAGCCACCCTACCTTTGTGCGCCACCTTGAGCGCGAAACTCATTCCAGCTAGTCCTGAGCCGATAACGAGAAAATCGTATTTGTGTACCATTGTCGTTTATTGACGTATAACAGCTACAAAATTAGTGCAAGCCGAACGAAAATGCAAGTTTACTTGCCTTTTTCTGAGTCGCCACCAATGTTCAGCGCTTGCTAAATCCCAAGAACCGTGATTGGATGACGTTGTAAGCATCCCAAACTATTTCTTCCGTTTGCGTCGTGCCCAGCCCTCTTCCGAGAAGTCGGGTTCGGGACCGCGCAGGTCGTTGTCGTGCTGGAAGAATTGTTTCCAGTCGTCCTTCCTCATGGGACCGCGCTTGCTGGTGTAGCCGCGCTCTTCGCGTGAGGGCTTGGTGCGGCTGCCTTTAGCTCCCCCGGAGGGGGCAGGACCTTGCGGATTGCGATTCTTGTTCTTCTTCTCGAATCGGGCAAAGCCGTTGTCAGAATTGCCCATTTCATCGCGTTTTTTCGGTTTGCGCTGTCTGTTGTCTGGCGTCTGTTGTCTGTTGTCCGTTGACTGTTGACCCATATCCTCTCCTACAGGCTCCACCACGACGTGTTGTCCGTTCACGTGGGCGTGGCTCAGGGCGCGTGTCACCGTGTCGGCCTGACGCTCGGGCACCTCGAAGAAGGAGAAGTTCTGCATCAGGTCGATGCGCCCCATCTCGATGCGCTCGTGGCGCACGTGGCGGTTCACCAGGTCGATGATTTGCGAGGCGTAGAATCCGTCGCGCTTGCCGCGGTTCACGAAGAAGCGCACATAGCCCTGCTCTGCCTTGCGGGGCCCGTCGCCCTTCTCGCGGCGCTGGCGGGGTGCTCCTTCGCCTTTCACCTTTGACCTGTCGCCCTTCGAACTTCGTTCCACCACGGGCTCGGGCTCGGGGGCATTGCTGTAGTACTCCACGAAACGGCCAAACTCACGGGTCACCACGCGGCGTATGATGTCTTCCTTGTCCAGCCAGTCGAGCTTGCGGTATATGGCGGGGAGGAACTCGGCTATCTCGGCTTCGTTGACCTCGGTCTTCTCGATGTCGTCAATCACCTTCCACAGCTGCTTTTCGCAAATCTCCTTGCCTGTGGGCAGGGTTCCCTTGACGAACTCCTTGCCGATGACCTTTTCTATTTCGCGCATGCGGCCGCGCTCGCGCAGGTTGATGATGGCGATGGAGGTGCCTCGCTTGCCGGCACGTCCGGTGCGCCCGCTACGGTGGGTGTAGTTCTCCGTGTCGTCGGGCAGGCCGTAGTTGATGACGTGGGTGAGGTCGTCCACATCGAGTCCGCGTGCTGCCACGTCGGTGGCTACAAGGAGCTGGATGCGGCGCTTGCGGAACTTCTGCATCGTAAGGTCGCGCTGCTGTTGCGACAGTTCGCCGTGCAGGGCATCGGCATTGTAGCCGTCCTGGATGAGTTTGTCGGCTATCTCCTGCGTCTCCATACGGGTGCGGCAGAATACGATGCCATAGATATGGGGGTAGTAGTCGACGATGCGCTTCAGGGCGAGGTATTTGTCCTTCGCGTGCACCATATAGTATACGTGGTTCACGTTCTTGGCGCCCTCGTTCTTGTTGCCTATCACGATTTCGTGGGCATCGGTGAGGTAGTTCTTGGCAATAGCGGCAATCTCCTTGCTCATGGTGGCGGAGAAGAGCAGCGTGTTGCGGTCGGCAGGCACATCCTCGAGGATGCGGTTGATGCTGTCGGTGAAGCCCATATTGAGCATCTCGTCGGCCTCGTCGAGCACTACGTCGCGCACGGTAGAGAGGTCCACTACGCCGCGTTCCATGAGGTCGATGAGGCGGCCCGGTGTGGCCACGATGATATGTACGCCGCGACGCACGTTGCGTATCTGGTTTTCGATGGAGGTGCCGCCATACATGGGCACCACGCGCAGTCCCTCCACATACTTGGAGAAGGCGGCGAGGTCATCGGCAATCTGCAGACACAGCTCACGGGTAGGACTCAGGATGAGCGCCTGTGCATAAGGTAGGGTAGGGTCGGCCTTCTGTATGATGGGCAGTCCGAACGCTGCCGTCTTGCCCGTACCCGTCTGTGCCAGTGCCACTACGTCGTTGCCATTGCCCAGCAGGTAGGGTATCACCTCTTCCTGCACGGGCATGGGTTGCACGAATCCCAGTTCGCTGATGGCTTCACATATCTCGGGCATCACGCCCAGTTCTTCGAATGTCTTCATATAGGTGTTTACTTATTATCATTATCAGAATACCTTCGTCTCCGTGCAGCGTATGCGCAGGCTCTCGCGGCCTACCGCCACGTGGAAGTCGCCCTCCTCGAGTGTCCATCGGTTGCCCATGCCTACGAATGCCAGGTCGCGGGCTGCGATGGCGAGCTTCACGGTGCGTGTCTCGCCCGGTGCCAGGGCCACCTTCTCGAAGTCGCGCAGGCGCTTGTTGTCGGGGCTGATGGTAGCCACCAGGTCGCTCACGAAGAGTAGCACGCTCTCCTTGCCGGCTACGGTGCCCGTGTTGGTCACGTCGATGCTGAAGGTGATGCTGTCCGCCGCCGCAAACTCTGTCTTGTCGGCCCGCAGGTTGCTATACTCGTAGGTGGTGTAGCTCAGTCCGTAGCCGAAGGCATACTGCACGTCCATCACTGCATCGTAGTTGTAGCTGCCCACCATCTGTCCGCGGCTCTCGCAGGGCTTGTAGTCGTAGGTCACCAGTGCTCCCGTGTGGCGAGGGTAGGTGTAGGGCAGTCGGCCGCTAAAGTTGGCCTCGCCCGCCATCAGTCGTGCCAGCGCCTCGCCACCGTAGTTGCCCGGCAGGAAGGTCTGCACCACAGCCCCTGCCAGCGGCTCTATGTCGGCAATCACGCGGGGTCGTCCCTCGTTGAGCACCAGCACGATGGGCTTGCCCGTAGCGCCCAGCGCCTTCACCAGCTCGCGTTGATTGGCGCTCAGCGTGAGGTCGTCGATGTTGCCCGGTGTCTCGCAGTAGGAGTTCTCGCCCACCACAGCCACTATCACATCGGCATTGGCGGCCGCCGCTACGGCAGCCTCTATGTCGGGCTTGTTCTCGGCTTGCCAGTTGCCTCTGGCGGCCCATGTCGTGCCCTCGCAGAGTGTCACGTTGTCGTGCCCGAACTTATCGGCCAGCGCGGCATATATCGTCTTGTACTTGCCTATCTTGCGTGCCACCTCATCGGTGCGGTCACCCTGCCAGGTGTAGCTCCATCCGCCATTGAGCGAGCGCATGCTGTTGGCGTTGGGGCCGCATACGAGCAGGCGTGTGCCCTGCTTCAGCGGCAGCAGATTGTCGTTGTTCTTGAGCAGCACCATACACTCCTCGGCAATGCCTATGGCCTCGGCAGCCAGCTTGTCAGAGCCGAAGTCGGGAAACTCCTTGGCCAGCTCCTCGGGCGCGATGTCCCATGTCTTGCGGTCCATCAGCCCCGTGCGGAATTTGAGTCGGAGTATGCGGCGCACGGCATCGTCTATGCGCTCCATGGGCACGCGTCCCTCGTGCACCAGCTCCAGCAGCAGGTCGCAGAACTCCACCTCGTAGGGCACCATCGACATGTCTATGCCCGCATTGATGGCCATGGCTATGGCATCCTTCTTCGATGCGGCCACGTGGTCGCGCTCATACATGTTGTTGATGTCGGCCCAGTCGGTCACTATCATGCCGTCCCAGTTGAGGCCCTCCTTGAGCCACACCGTGAGCAGCTCGTGGTTAGCATGCATGGGTATGCCGTCGTTCACGCCCGAGTTCACCATGAGCGACAGGGCCCCTGCCTGTATCGCCTTGCGGAAGGGTTCGAAGTAGCGCTCCCTCATCTCGCGGTCGGTCACGTGGCTCGGTGTGCGGTCCTTGCCGCTCACGGGCACTCCGTAGGCCATGTAGTGCTTCAGGCACGCTGCCACATGCTGTCTGTCTATGTGGTTGGGGTCGCTGCCCTGGTATCCGCGCACGGCGGCAGCAGCCATCTCTCCGTTGAGGTACACATCCTCGCCGTAGCTCTCCCACTGGCGGCTCCATAGCGGGTTGCGTCCCAGGTCCATCACCGGTGAGTACACCCACGGTATGAGGCATGCGCGGCTCTCGTAGGCCGATACCTCATTCACGCGGTGCGGTATGTCGCGGTTGAACGATGCCGCCTGTCCCACCTCCTGCGGGTACAGTGTGGCGCCCCACGTGTAGCTCGCCCCATGTATCTGGTCCACGCCATAGATCTGCGTCACCCCGCAGGCCTCCATCGAGCGATGGTTGAGCGTGCGTATCAGCCTTGCCCACGACTCGGGAGTCTGTGCCAGTCCCAGCGGCACGTTCAGTATGCTGCCCACCTTGTAGCGGTCTATCACCTTGGCCACCGCCTCCTCGTTGAGCACCACGGAGTCGCGGTGCCGGTTGTCGGTGATGACATCGATGGTGAGCTCACACATCTGTCCCACCTTCTCCTCCAGCGTCAGCTTGCGTAGCGTGCGCTCCACCTTGGCTTCCAACTTCCTGTCGTGCGGTATGGCCGGTGCCACCCCCTGTGCCACCACTGCGGTAGCCAGCAGCATCGATGCTGCCCATAGCAAATGTCTTTTCATCG
>JAZPZS010000002.1:0-5403 GCA_045544835.1 Bacteroidaceae bacterium
CTGCAGGCGATACCATCCTGCACCCACGAAGGGGAGTCCGCCCGTACGGCCAGCGTGCGACAAGGCCTCTTTCTGTCCGTCCTGCTCGATGGCAACTTTCTGGCGGTCGTTATTGGCATCGAAGGGACCATAGATGGCCCAGTCGTGCGGCACGGTCACTGACTGCCAGCGGCTGTCGTCATAGACGGTCTGCGAGGCGGCAGCATCGTCGGTGCGGGTGAATTTCCAACCCGTCTTGAGGGTTTGCACGTGTCGGTGGTTGGCCACCAAGGTCAAGCAGCATAGCAAAGTAGCTGCAAACAGAGAACATATACGTTTCATCATGCGCGGTTATTATGTCGTTTACTTTACTTATTCCCTTTATTTATTATTTAGTTAGAAGAGGTAGTTGAAGCCGATGTTGTTCCATAGCTTCTGGCCATCGCGACCATCGAGGGCGCGGGCCATCTCGAAGGAAATGACGAAGTTGCGGTTCATCACTATCTTCAAGCCGCATCCAACGGTAGCGTGGAGCTTCTCTTCGTTGCCTGAGTAGAAATAGTCGGGGCCATTGACACCGCCATCTACCAACGTGTATTCGTAGGCCCTCTTCTGTTCCTCAATGCGGTAGGGCTGAATCACCTGACCCATGTCGAAGAAGGGGTTGAGGGCGATATGGAAGTTCTGGTTGATGAAGCGGAAGTTCACGATGCGCCAGCGGAACTCGGTGTTGAGCCATGCCATGCCGTTGCCCACTACGCCGTTGCGGTTGATGCCGCGCACGGAGGCGTTGCCGCCCAAGCCCTCGGTGTATACCTTGCGGAAGAAGAGGGTGTTGAGGTTGTTGATGAAGTAGTAGGGAATCTCGCCAGCGAGCTTGGTCTGTATGCCCAGGCGGTAGGCGAAGGTGAGACGGTCTTTCCATACGGGTACGTAGTGGCTACCCACGAAGGTGAAGCCGAGGTTGCTGTAGCCCTTGCGGTCGATGATGTCGGGGGCGCCTACGAGGGTGGCTTCGATGTTGACGCCGCGGGTGGGGTCGCTATCGTGGTCGCGGGTGTCGTAGACGAGGCCTGCCTTGAGCTGGAGCACGTTGCCGCCGTGGGCTTCATTGTCGCGGATGAGGCCTGCATCACGGTAGAGCTGATAGAGAGTATGCTGCCCATTGTAGCCTTCGAGGTTGACATTGCCGGTCACGATATTGTAGTAACCGAAGCCTGCTGCCCAGTGGAGGTTGCCCGTGATGCGGCGCTGCACGCTGGTGACGAGGCGGAACTGGTTGCGGCGCATCCAGTAGAACTCGGACTTCTCACCCTCGGCCACGCCCAATGCGTCGGGGGTAAAGTAGGGCGATGCATAACCGTTGAAGCCGTAGAAGTCGAACTTCTTGGCGTTGAAGTAGGTGCAGTCGAAGAAGAGCTTGCCGTCGGGGATGAGGGTCTTGAAATCGCCGTAGCAGCGGAGGAGCGATGAACCGCCCGTGTAGGTGGAGGCCTCGAGGTTCACCTTGTAGTTGTAGGAGGGGTAGTTGGTGCCGTCGCCGTAGTTGAAGATGTCGACACAGGCGCCGTACTGGAAGCCGAGGTCGCTGTCCCAGCCCACTACGGGCAGGGGACCGAAGTTCCAACCCTTCTTGATAATCTCTTTACTGTCGTTCTCTTGTGCTGCAAGGCCGAGTGTGGCGACACAAAGCAGCAGACTGGCGAGGTAACGTTTCATAATGTCTGTCTTTATCGTATTTAGTAATCTGTCAATAAACCAATTGCCTCAAGCCCCACAGATGGGCGTCCGCAAATTTTGCTAATTGACAACAAATGTACTGTTTTTTTAGCTTTTTTCATCGATTTATGAAACAAAATCGCCGAATTCCCCCAAAATTGCGTCACGGCGAGCAAGTCTGCAACAAATTTTCCGAAAAACAAATAAGACTGACCTCACGGCCAGTCTTACCTGCTCTTCGTCTTGGACTTGAACCAAGGACCCTCTGATTAACAGTCAGATGCTCTAACCAACTGAGCTAACGAAGAATATTGTTTTTAACCCTTAAATCTTGCTCTTCGTCTTGGACTTGAACCAAGGACCCTCTGATTAACAGTCAGATGCTCTAACCAACTGAGCTAACGAAGAATGTTTGCCCCGCAAAAGCGGAAAAGTAGTTTTGTCGGTTTTACCCAGCACTTTTACATGCTGATGAGAGAAAAATCAAGTTTTTCGCTCAATTGCGCTGCAAAATTAATAGGATATTTTGAAATATACAATAACTTTGCCGAAAAATTTACAAAAACTAAAGGATTTTGACAAAATGAAGAGGATTATTGGTATAGGAAATGCACTAGTTGATGCATTGGCAACCCTACATAGTGACCATTCACTGGAGACATTCGGACTGCCCAAAGGCAGCATGACGCTGATTGGCGATGATGAGCAGATACGCATACAGCAACACTTTGCCACACTTGATGTGGAGCGGGCTACTGGAGGTTCGGCAGGCAACACCATGCTCGCACTGGCACATTTGGATGTGAAGCCGGGATTCATCGGCACGATTGGCAATGACGAGACAGGGGCCTTCTTCTCCGACAACTGCACCCGCATGGGAATCACCCCCTACCTCACCCGCTTGCCACAGCAGTCGGGCATAGCATACACTTTCATCTCACCTGACGGCGAGCGCACCTTTGCCACATACTTGGGAGCGGCCGCAGCAATGGAGGGCGACGACCTCAGCCCCGCCATGTTCGAAGGATACGACTACCTATACGTCGAGGGATACCTGGTTCAGAACCATGACCTCATCATCAAGGCCTTGGAGCTTGCCAAGGCTGCAGGGCTCAAAGTGTGCCTCGACCTGGCCAGCTACAACATCGTCGCTGCCGACCTCGACTTCTTCAAGCAGCTTGTCACCCAATACGTCGACATCGTCTTTGCCAATGAAGAAGAGGCACGTGCCTTCACCTCCAGCGAGCCCGACACGGCACTGGAGCACTTGCACTCACTATGCGAAGTCGCTGTCGTGAAATGCGGTGCCCACGGGTCGTCCATCATGCGCAATGGAGAGAAGGTCAGCGTAGAGGCTATGCCAGTAGAGAAGGTCGTGGACACCACTGCTGCAGGAGATTTCTATGCCGCAGGTGTCATGTATGGTCTGATGAACGACCTTCCACTGAGCCAGTGCGCACAAATCGGTTCGCTCCTCGCCGGACATGTGATACAGATCGTAGGAACCCAATTGGCCGAAGATACATGGAATGAAATAAAGTTAAATATATCGCAGATCATTGGGAAATAGCATCGTTATGCGTAACTTTGTAGAAACAATCATCTGATCTGAGCAGCGATTCAATCACTATCCATACCTATAAGCGCATGAGACATTCGTATAAAAAACTTTGGTGGCTACTGTTTATCCCCATAGCATACATCGCCCTTGTCGGATTCAAGGAGGACAAGCGCAACTTCATTATATCCAAGCAACTCGATATTTTTCATGCTGTTTTTCGGGAGCTCGACATGCTCTATGTCGACACCATCGACATTGCCGCTACGGTCAATGAGGGCATCCATGCCATGGTGGAAAAGCTAGACCCCTACACCGTATATTATCCCGAAGAGGAAGATGAGGACTTGCAGATGATGCTCACCGGGAAGTATGCCGGAGTAGGCGCCATCATCAGATATCACAGGAAGCACAATCGGGTAGTCATCGTAGAACCCTATGAGGGCATGCCCGCCCTGCAAGGCGGATTGCGTGCCGGAGACATCCTGCTATCCATAAACGGAGAAGACCTGAAAGGGCTCACCGTAGACAAGGTAAGCGAGAAACTGCGCGGAGAGGCGGGCACCACACTTACCGTATGTGCCAAACGACCCGGCGAAGCCGACAGCATCATCGAGGCCAAACTGACACGAGCCAACATCGCCCTACCCTCAGTCCCCTACTACACCTGCTTCGATGACAGCACGGGCTACATCATCCTCAACAGCTTTACCGAAGGATGTGGCCGAGATGTGCGAATGGCGCTCATCGAGCTCAAGAAGAGGGGAGCACGCCAGCTCATCATCGACCTCCGGGGCAATGGAGGCGGATCGCTCGCCGAAGCCGTGGACATCACCGGGCTCTTTGTTCCCAAGGGGACAACCATCGTATCGACAAAAGGGAAAATACCCCAAGCCTCACAAGTGTTCAAGACACGGCGCGAACCTCTGGACACGGAGATGCCACTCATCATCCTCGTCGACGGGCAGAGCGCCTCATCATCAGAGATCGTGGCCGGAGCCATACAGGATTTGGACCGCGGAGTCATCATGGGGCATCGGACATTCGGCAAGGGGCTGGTGCAAACCGTACGGGACCTCCCCTACAACAGCTCGCTCAAGATTACCACATCCAAATACTACACTCCCTCAGGGCGGTGTGTGCAAGCCATCGACTATACCCACCGCAACAAGGACGGAGCGTCAAGCCGCATACCCGACAGCCTGGCCAAAGAGTTCCACACAGCAGCAGGGCGCATTGTACGAGATGGAGGAGGTATCACCCCCGACATAAAGGTCAAGGAGAGCCGACTCCCCAACCTGCTCTACTACCTGGCCAACGACGAAGCGCTTATCGACTTCGCAACCGAATATCAGAGAAGCCATCCGGCCATCTCGCCCATAGACCAATTTGCCATTGACGACAGCCTTTACAATGCCTTCAAGGAATACGTAAAGGCTTCGGGATTCACCTATGACCGCCAAAGCGAGAAGGCCTTAAAGGCCCTAAAAGAGGTTGCCGACTTTGAGGGCTACACGACTGACGCAGCGGCAGAGTTCGCAGCCCTTGAGGAAAAGCTCAGCCACGACCTGGATCGCGACTTCGAGTTTTTCAGGAAAGAGATCAGCGAGCTGCTTGCCGACGAGATTGTCACCCGCTACTACTACCAGCGAGGGAGCATAATCCAAGCCATCAAGAGTGACAGCACGATATTGCGTGCCAGAGACTTACTGAACGACAGCGAGAAGTACAGAGCGGTCTTACAACCGATGTGAGCCTAGTCTCTAAAAGGTCTCGCCCGTGACGGAAATCAGAGCCGTCCGTTTTTTCCAACGGACGGCTCTGATTTTTCTATTGCAAGGCTCTGATAATCTTGGCAAAAGGCTCTGATTGGCGGAGTTGTTCCTGATTTTGGTTGTCAGGTAAACGAAGAGACAGGAAAGATGTGGCAACGCATTTCGTTGATTATTAGCCAGATTGATGCATTCTGCCACATTGCCACGCGTTTTTGAAACCCTATAGGGATAATAAATAACGTGAGTTCGACGAATTTTAATTGTCTGTAAATTTGGTGATTAGCGAAAATTATTGTATCTTTATAGTGCTCAATTACAAAGAATTACAAATAATAATCGCTATGCTCACCGCGGACAAAGTTACAGAATTAT
>JAZPZS010000003.1:0-13590 GCA_045544835.1 Bacteroidaceae bacterium
TATCGTGGTGCAGGGCCTTGCCAACAACTCGCTCGACATCAGCAATACGGGCCGCCTGATACTGAAGGAGTCGCTCGTGTCGCTCCTCAATGCCGCCATCATATCGCTCGCCGTATTTGGTTATAACTGGTGGCGCTATGGGGTAGGGTCGCCAGCCACCTATTCGGTGAGCCTCTCGCTCTTCTGCGTGGTGATGTTTGCCGCCCTCTTCGGCACCTTTGTACCCATGACGCTGGAGAAGCTCAAGATAGACCCCGCCATTGCTACCGGTCCCTTTATCTCCATCACCAACGACGTCATCGGCATGCTCATCTATATGGGCATCACGGTGTGGCTGGCCTGATGGCTGTTCTTTTCACCGTTCGTACTTTTGTCTCTGCTGCTCTCTTAAAAGTGATTTTTTCTGTTTCTTAAGAAAATCACCTCACGGTGATATGGAGGCAACTCTGCTTGCGCTCATACTTGACGTAGCATCTGCCTGCGCGGTGCATGTCGTATACCGTCTGCATGAGTAGCTGCAGCAGTTTGGGGTCATTGGCGCAATGCTCCTCGGGCTTGTCGAAGCGCACGTAGGAGATGTCTATGGTGGTGCCGTACTGGTGGCACGAGTTGCTGGATGCATTCACATTGCCGCTACGGCGAAGGCGCTTGATGTGGTCTTGGGTGCGGTACACGCTGGTGACGATGAAGCGGTGGCGGCGGTCATAGCCTCGGTTGAAGAGCGAGTCCTGGAATGCCTCCCCGAGGTCCTCGAGCAGTGCCTTGGCTTTGGGTACCAGATAGGGTGCCGAGTGGGTGAGTGGGTCAACCTTATAGATGGGGCACGACTCGATGTATTGCAGGTTGTACATCCCTACCTCGAGCTCCTCTATGGTGAGTGGGCGTGGTGTTCCGTTTGCTTGTGCCGCTACGAGTTGTACGTCGTTCAGGTCGTTGAAGATGCGCGGATAGTTGCGGTAGGGGTCGCGGCGGTCGGTGCGTGAGGGGTCGTGGTTGGGCTTCGTGGGTACAATCTCTGTGATGGATATTTCCTCTACTATCGTGTGCAGCCCGTTGAAGGCCATGCTCCCGAGTCGGCAAATGCCGATAGCCAGCAATACGCCAACTGCTATCGTGCCCACGATGAGCAGCAGGGCTCTCCAGCTGACGATATGTCCGCCCGAGTGGCTGATGACCCAGCGCAGATATTGGCGTAGCAGGCGTTTCAGTGCTCGCAGGAGGCGTTGGGTGAATTGGCGTATGTGGTTGGCTGATACAGGCATGGCATGTGTCGGTTAGTTGGCAATTTTGAATCCTACGAAAACGGTGCGTGGCTGTGTGGGGCCGTAGAAAAAGCCTGAGTCGCGGAACTCGCCTTGGTCAAGGTTGGGCTGGAAGTGGTTGAGGATATTCTGCACACCCGTGTTGACCTGTAGCTTGATGTGGTCGTGCAGCACGAAGGTGTAGTTGAACTTCACGTTGAGGTCGAAGAAGTGGGGCGTGGTCTCCATGCGGTCTTCGGTGATGAAGCCTGCATAGTGAGGCACAATCATCTCCCCCGTGTAGGTACCCGAGAGCGAGAAGTCGAAGTTCTTGACGGGCGCCGAGGTGAAGGTGAAGTAGCCGTAGTAGTCGGGGGTGCGCATCATACGGGTGGTAAACTGCCCCTCGCTCCACTCCTCGGGGGTGTTGTAGCGGCTGCGCTGGGCGGTGAAGCCGAGGCTCAGCACGGCCTCCTTGCCATGGGCCAGCTTGGCGTCGAGGTTGGCGCCGTATACGCGGGCGCCATCGCCGTTGCGGCGTTCCTTGATGGCATATCCGTTGGCATCGTGGCCGATGTCTTCGAGGATGAACACGTCGTTCAGCCCCGTATAGAATCCCTCGACGAGCACGTTGGCCTGCCAGTGTCCGAGGGTGGTGGTGTAGTCGACCGAACCGCTGAAGCTGTTTGAGCGCTCCTCGCGCAGTCCGTCTGCCAGCCTGATCAGTACGCCCTCACCGCCTACGGCCGTTACGTGCAGGTCCTCGTCGTAGGCTTGCGGTGCACGGAATCCGGTGGAGTAGGTGAGGCGTGCCTGGAGGGTCTCCTGCGGTTTGTAGAGGAGGTTGACGCGCGGGCTCAGGATGGGATGCTCGATGAGGTTATGCTTGTCCACGCGTCCGCCTGCCAAGAGGGCGAAGTCCTGCAGCTTCCACTCGTTCTGCACGAAGGCACTGGCGATGCGCACATCCTGCTGCATGTCGCGCTGGTAGCCCACCATGATGTCGTGGAGGGCGTTGTGCTGATACTCCAGTCCGCCGGTAAACACCGAGGGTGCGAAGAGGAATCGCCCGTAGTTGCCCACATACATGGCCCCTGCCACCCAAGTGAGATCATCGGTCTTGCCATAGGCCGCCGTGTCGCGTTGGGCACCGTAGTAGCTGTCGCGGTCGGTATGCTGCAGCGAGGCGTAGGCCGATAGCTTGTGCTTGTACTCGTCCCAAAAGTGGTCGTAGCTCACGCCGCCGCTATTGATGATGTGCTTGGTCTGCTCGGTGATGTCGGTCTGGTGAGGCTGCAGGTCAAACTTGTTGCCTCCACGGCGCAGCTCGTTGGTGGTGTGGTACTCCACGTTGAGGCGGCTGAACTGCGTGGGGCGGTAGTAGGCACGCAGTCCGAAGGTGTTCAGGTTGAGCAATCCCAGCTCAGAGAAGGTGTCGCCATCGTGGTCGTAGGGGTTGCGGTTGCGGTAGCTCTGATACATGGCGATGCCGTATGAGTTGTCCTTGGCCACGAGCGACACGTTGGCCCCCATATACTGTTCCCACGACTTGCCGCCGAGGTTCGACAGCGTGCTCGTCACTTGGAACGAGTTGCTGATGGGGTCTTTGGTGATGATGTTGACGGTACCGCCCACGGCGTTGGCCCCGAAGAGGGCCGATCCGCCTCCGCGCACCACCTCCACGCGGTCAATCATGTTGGTGGGTATCTGCTCCAGTCCGTACACGCCGCTCAGTGCGCTGATGATGGGGCGCGAGTTGATGAGAATCTGCGAGTAGGGTCCGTCGAGTCCGTTGATACGCACCTGCGGGAAGCCGCAGTTCTGGCAGTTGTTCTCCACACGCAATCCCGACTGGAAGTTGAGCGATTTGGCCAGGTCGGTGCTGTTGACCGTCTCGAAGAGTATGGGGCTGAGCACGTTGACCACTACGGGTGCATCGCGTCGGCTCACCTCGTTGCGGCTGGCCGATACGACCACCTCGTCGACCATCACCGCCTCCTCCTCGAGCGGGAAGTGCACCACGGCCATGTATTCGCTGCCCACTACGATGCTCTTCTCCAGGGTGCGGTAGCCCATGGCCGACACGCGCAGCACGTAGGTGCCCTCGGCGAGGTCCCTGAACTGGAACTGCCCCGCCTCGTTCGCCATCGTGCCCTGCCCTGTGCCCACGATGAGGATAGTGGCGTAGGGTATGTCCTCTTCGGTATGCTTCTCTATCACGTGGCCCGATATCATGTGGCCCTCCCTGACGGGCGCGTTGCCTAAAACGGTCTGCAGGCTCACGACGAGCATCCATAGCAGTCCTGCGAATCTTTTCATACAGTTAAGTTGTCTTGTATTAATACCTATTGTTTTTGGGAACGGTTTTTCCCTTCCCGGACTATAAATCCATAGCAAAGGTACGCTATTTTTAGCATATAATTATGTTTTACAACATAGTTTTGCCCTGCCGAAGGGCAAAATACCTACTATTAGGTATCGCCCGCGGCCTCTGTGCCGCGCCCTGCATAGGGGAAAAGCGGCGTTTCATTTGCTTTTTTGCATACTACATACTATCTTTGTATCCGACAGGCATTTGCCATGACAATATTTATACAACACTGTAAAGGACATCGCCTATGAAACGAATCGTTACCCTGCTTTTCGCATCGCTGCTGATGCTCGTCTCCGTTGCTCAGGAGAGCAACGCCGTATCACGTGCCACCGTGACCGACTACCCCTTTGTGCTCACTACCGACACGTCCAACCCCATGTACTACTACATCTATAGCGGGCGCGACGGCAGTAAGGTAGGTGGCGACAAGGAGTATGTCTTTGCCTGTGAGATTCCTTATGGCGATACCCAATACAAACTTGATATCGTGTACCGTAACCCCTACAAGGTCGACTCCACCCAGCTGTGGTATTTCGTAGCTGCCGACCATGGCGTCAAGATTGTCTCTGCCGTGGAGGGACGCATGGTTACGGTGGAGAACACCACCGACGGTGGCAAGAAGGTATATATGCAATCGCCTGCCGAGCTCACCAACAAGCACTATGTGTGGCAGCTCGACCAAACCGCAGGATGCTATGCCTTCCGCACCGATGACGGAGCCTCTTACCTGAGCCACTACGGTAACTGGTCTTCGTCGGGTCCTCAGATGGGACTCTACAACGCGGATGGCAGCAAGGACGAAGGGTCGCGCGTCTACTTCGACGCACTGGACAAGGAGGCCGAGGCTGGTATCGCCACACCTCCCGCAAAGCCAGCGCCCCAAGCGATATACACCCTGACGGGACAACGCATCGCCCGCATCACCGCTCCTGGCATCTACATCGTCGATGGACGCAAGGTTGTGGTGAAGTGAACTTCACTCCGCGCCCCTCATTTTACTGCTCCTTCGTTACCGTCACCAGATCGCCAAACGAGGTGATGCCTTCGGCACGGACGACGATGCGCTTGGTACGGGCATTGTTGTAGAACTTCAAGGAAAACCGTCCTTGATGATCGGTCTCTATATCGGGTTCCCAGTAGAGGGTACGGCGGTAATCCGCCGTGTCGGGAAGCTCCATCTCCGAGTAGTCGCGATGATAGTAGCTGCTCACCCTACTATAGCCTTCGAAGTAGGTGTAGCGAGTACCGTCGCGCATATCGTAGGGCGGGGACTGGGGACTCTCTTCTCTAGGGAAGTAGATGGTGTGTGCCCATAGCAAGCGGCGGTGGTCGGTATCGCCATCCAGCTTGATGGGTATGCGTTCGCGCGATACGAGGTTGCTGTATATTCGTATCTCCTTGGGTAGTTGGTAGAGGTTCAGATAGGGTCTTCCGCCACCTTCAGGGAGCAGGTATTCTCCGTTGCTGATGGCATTTCCCAATCTCTCGGGAGTAATTTCTTGTAAGCAGTATTTGCCATACCAAGTATAGGTGAGGCTATCCTTTATGGCATTATTGTGGTCAAGAAAGATATATCGCAGATGGTCGGGTATGCGTGCGCGTTTCAACGTGTAGGGCACTGTAGGGTCATAATAGCCCTTTACGGGAGGTGGGTCGGTGAGAGCGTGTACACCACGGTCGATGATTGTGTTGAACTCTTTCACGAAGTCGATGACGATGTCGGGTCGGTCGTAGTGTATCTCATGCTTCTGTTTGTTGCGTTTCTTGATGGTGACCTCGTCGATGAGACCCTCCATGGTGAAGTCCACGTTCTCCAGCACCTGCAGTTCATAGTCATCCTCGGGGGAGTGGCTTTCATAGTAGTTGTATGGGGTAGGGGCGGGCGAGAATGCTCGGTAGAGCGAGGGGAACACATAGCGGTACTTCCCCTCTTTCCCTTTCTTGCCTAGTCCATCGGGCTTCCATATCTCGATGGTGAGGCCAGCCTCATCAACAAAGTGGCGGGGAATGTCGATGCTGAATTCGCCCCGCTCGTTGGCCTGCACTGTGTCGCGATATTCCACCTGTTCCGATTTCAGTTCGATGGCTACCCACGGATTCGCTATGCGTTTATATTCGTCGGCGTGTGACTCATGTTCTTCGTCTACTAGCTGGTCGGCCACATAGCCATCGATGACATATCCCTGCTCGGCCACGTAGCGGGGCTTCACCTTGCTGCCCTGCGCCATAGTCACCCACTCGTAGCGCCGCCATCCTTGTGTCAGCATTAGCATATCGATATCGGTGTGCATGGCGCGGGGCGAGGTGTGGGTAAAGTAGCTGTCGATGTCCTTGATGAATCCTTTGAGGTCTGATGTCAGAAGCAGTTCCGTGCGTATGTCACCTTTGTCGAAGGAGGGTGCCTCCTCATCGGCATCAGTAATGCTCACCGACAGGTAACCTCGTGTGCCGCCTCCCCACGTGTTCTGTATTTGTAGGGGCACTTCCACCTCTTCGAACGGAGTTAACGAGTCAGTTGGTAGTACCACGTGGATGGTGGGCGTGCTCGTCGGAGGCTGCACGAAGAAGAGGCGGTCGGCCAATATGCGTCCCTCGGCATTGAATAGTGTCAGCTGGTTTACACCGGGACGTAGCACCTGTGCGTCGAACCTTAGTCGCATGCGTTGCCCGTTGCCCAGTGTCAATGTATCGAAAGCGGTGAGGGCTCCTCGGCATTGTAGACTCCAACCCAGCACCTCGGCAGGTTGAGTGAGCGAAGCATGTATTGTAGCTTCGTAGCCCTTGTAGTCCGATGTAGGTCTCATGCTCAACACATATCCCTGCTTCTGCGCTTCGGGGAGTATGAAACTATATTCCTTTCCTTTATATTCTACCAGTGCCTTGATGGGTTTATCGTCGCTCGGAGTCACCAGCATGAGTGTGCGCCCGCGATGGCCTGTGGTGAAGGTGCCTATCGGCGTATTTTTATGTAGTAACGTGCCGGTAATCTCCTTCTCGCGTCCCCATTGGTCGGTAGCCTCGATGGCTACTATGGAGGGTACGCTTTCCACGAGGTTTCCGCCTTCGGGGTAGAAGTTTACCTTCAGATCGTCCTTGCGCAATTTCGGGTCGGTCTCGTCGGGGATGGCCAGTCGGGTGTGGATAGGGTAATACTCAAACTCGCGTTTATATACGCCAGCCGTGTCGGGGCGGCTGTATACGGGTACCGTGCGGGTAAACTGGATATGGTTGATGTCGGGTACCAGGTCCTGCCGTGCCTCCTTCTCTGTCAGTAGGCTTGCGGCACGCTCATACCTGTCCATGAAGTCAAACTGTGTGATTCGCTCGTTGCCGAAGTTCATCATATAGCGCGTGTAGGCACGAAGCTCATAGTAGCCTGTGTAGAAGTTGTCTTTCAGGGCAAACTCGCCGTGGCATTGTCCGTTCTCGATGCGCAACTTGCGCCTTGCTACCTCCACGCCCTTGTCATTGAGCAGCTCCACGTAGAGCACCTTGCTGATGCTGCTTATCTGCAGAGTGGTAGCATTCACCACGTATGCCTTAAACCATATCGTGTCGCCAATGAAGTAGCTGCGGTTGTCAAGGTGCAGATACACCTTCTCCTGTGGATACAGTTGGTTGAAAGCGTGTATGTTCTTCAGATACTCCTGTATGCGTACCACAGTGCTGTCGGTTTGTCCGAAGGCAAGCACTGCACTCCACATCAGCAGTATTGTGTACACAATCCTTCTCATTGTCATGTTTTTTTGCAAAGATATGCTTTTTTGCTGATAGTTGTAGACTCTTGTGCTACTTTTGGGTAATATGCCCGTTTTCCCTTACATTTGAAGGACTAACTATTATTGCCCGCCATCGTTTGCCGTTCTTGGTAAAAGTTGTGATATTTGAGGCAAACCTTGAATATCTCTATTAGGGCTGCAAACAGCACTCCTTGGTGCCGATAAACCGGCAGTCGTCGCAACCGACGCTCATTTCGCGTCGGCGCGTGAAAAATATTCAAGCAAGCTTGAAGTTTCTCGCTCGTTTATTCGTATATTTGTCCGATTGATTATTGACGCTATGAAGAAGACTTTTGTATTGACCTGCCTGCTGCTTGCGTGTTCGCTGACCTATGCCGACTCGCTGGAGCGATTCGTGAACCGGTATAAGGAGAAGGAGGGCGCGGAGTGTCGCGTGCTGAATAGGGACTACCACTTCAACGACGTGCCCGATGGGACGATGTCGGCCGAGGCTCAACGCCTGGTGAGCGGTACGATGGCGCTGATGGGGGTGGAGGAGTGGATGACACTCAAGCTCGACCAGTGTCGGGAGTCAGTTCGCGAACGCTTTGTAGAACGGGTGGCTGATGCCGTGCCCAGCGACTATACGTTGCTGAAGGAGAATGGATGCTGCTCGGTGTATGTGAACAATGCGGAGGAGGACTATGCCTATCTGGTGATTATAGACAGTGACGTGGCGGCTCCCTCGCTGACGCGCCTTTATGTGACCAATGCCTTCGTGCGGGCTGTCATGAATGAGGAGGGCACGGGCATCGACGAGGAGAAGTTCACGCACTACCTCGAGGGCCTTGCCGAGGGACTGGAGAAGTCGATGCGCGAGCTCGGAGGGACGCTGGAGGAGGGGCTCAAACGACTGGAGAAGCGCCTGCAGGAGCGGGCCAAGGAACTGGAGAGGGAGCATGACGGCCTGTATGATCTATAGCGCCATTAGGATATGCCAACAAAGTTTGTTTATTATTGACAGCGTAGTTTGAAAGATTTGTTGTACATTTGTCATTGAATTAGGAGCCGGGGGAGCGCTGGCATGTCAGGATTTCCCGAGCTCCGCAAAAAGAATAGGACGATATGGAAAAGACTTGGAGATGGTTCGGCAAGAACGATAAGATTACGCTGACGATGCTGAGGCAGATTGGCGTGGAGGGCATAGTGACGGCGTTGCACGACGTGCCCAACGGAGAGGTTTGGACGCTGGAGGCCATCAATGACCTCAAGGAGTATATCGAGAGCTATGGCTTGCGCTGGTCGGTGGTGGAGAGCCTGCCCGTGTGTGAGGCTATCAAGTATGGCGGCCCCGAGCGCGATGCCCTCATCGAGAACTATAAGGTGAGCCTTGCCAATCTGGGCAAGGCGGGTGTGAAGACGGTGTGCTACAACTTCATGCCCGTGCTCGACTGGGCACGCACCGAGCTTGACCACCCCTGGGCCGATGGCTCCACGTCGCTCTACTTCAACCGCGTGAAGTTCGTTTACTTCGACTGCTACATCCTGTGCCGCCCCGGTGCTGAGGCCGACTATACGGCCGAGGAGCTGGCTGCCGCGGCCGAGATGCACAAGACCATCACCGACGAGGAACGCCGTGCACTGGTGGATACCATCATCGTGAAGACGCAGGGCTTCGTCAACGGGAACATCAGCGAACGCGATGCCGACCCCGTGAGCCGCTTCCGCGAGTTGCTGGCGCTGTACGACGGCATCGACCGCGACACGCTGCGCGAGAACATGCGCTACTTCCTTTCGGCCGTGATGCCCGTGTGTGAGGAGTATGGCGTGAACATGTGCGTACACCCCGATGACCCTCCCTGCCAGTTGCTGGGATTGCCGCGTATCGTGACGTGCGACGAGGATATCGCATGGTTCCTCAATGCGGTGGACAATCCGCACAACGGGCTGACCTTCTGCTGTGGCTCGCTCTCGGCCGGCATACAGAACGACGTCCCTGCACTGGCCCGCAAGTATGCCAGCCGTACCCATTTCGTGCATCTACGCAGCACCGACGTGTTGCCCAACGGCGACTTCATCGAGGCCGACCACCTCAAGGGGCGTGCCAACCTCATCGAGGTGGTGCGCATCTTCGAGCGCGAGAATCCCGGTGTGCCCATGCGCGTGGACCACGGACGCACCATGCTGGGCGACGAGGACAGGGGGTATAATGCCGGCTACTCCTTCCATGGCCGCATGATGGGCCTTGCCCAGATGGATGGGGTGATGGCCGTGGTGCGCGACGAGCTGAAGGGTGACAGATGACACGACTACATGTCCATAACGGAAATCGCAGGTACGATGGAACTGTTGCAACAACTCTTTAGGGAACATACCGGGTGCGAAGCGCAGACCTGTCGCCCGCTCACCCCGGCAGGGTCGAACCGCCGTTACTATAGGCTCACCGCAGACACGTATTCGCTGGTAGGTGTCGTGGGCACCTCGCTGCGCGAGAATGAGGCTTTCTTCGCCATCTCGGCTCAGCTGCATGCTCACGGGTTGCCTGTGCCACAGGTGCAGGCCATCTCGGCCGACCGCTTGCGCTATCTGCAGCAGGACTTGGGCGATGCATCGCTCTTCGACCTGCTGCTTGCTGCCCAAGCTCGTGGCGGGTATGGCAATGCGGAGATGGAACTGCTGCGCAAGGTGATGCGCCTGCTCCCCGATGTGCAGTGGCACGGTGCCGAGGGGTTTGACTTCTCCTGTTGCTATCCGTCGGCCGCGCTCGACCGACGAGGCATACAGTGGGACCTCCACTACTTCAAATACTGCTTCCTCAAGGCGACGGGGCTGGAATTTGAGGAGGGGCTGCTCGAAGATGACTTCGACCGCTTGGCCGACCTCCTGCTCGAAGTGCCTGCCGAAACCTTCATGTACCGCGACTTCCAGTCGCGCAACGTGATGCTCTGCGGGGGAGAACCCTACTTCATAGACTTTCAGGGCGGGCGCCGTGGCCCTGTGGAGTACGACCTGGTGTCGTTTCTGTGGCAGGCTCGTGCCCGCTTCACTTCTGCCATGCGCCGTGAGCTGATAGGCGAGTACTTGGCTTCGGCTTCGCGTTACCGCGTGTTCGACCCCGTGGCCTTTGAGCATAGTCTTACCCACTTCGTGCTTTTCCGCACGCTTCAGGTGTTGGGTACCTATGGGTATAGGGGCTATTTCGAACACAAGGCGCATTTCGTCCAGAGCATTCCCGTAGCCATGGACAACCTGCGTTCCCTGCTTGCCGAGGTGCGTTTTGATACCCTTCCTTACCTCACCTCCCTGCTGAACGAACTGGTAGCATTGCCTCAGTTTGCCTCGAGGCAGCCTGTAACGGAGCTTGTCGTGCGTGTCACCAGTTTCTCCTACAAGCGGGGCATCCCTGATGATGACAGTGGCAATGGAGGAGGCTTCGTGTTTGATTGCCGCGCCATACATAATCCAGGGCGTTACGAAGCGTATAAGACACTGACAGGGCGTGACGAGCCTGTTCGCACCTTTCTCGACAGGGAGGAGGCTATGCAGGAGTTCCTCGACCATGTCTACGGCATCGTCGACTATGCTGTGGAGAAGTACCGTTCGCGTGGCTTCACCCATTTGATGGTTAGCTTCGGCTGTACTGGTGGCCAGCATCGCTCGGTGTACTCGGCCGAACACCTTGCCGCTCACTTGACCGAAAAATATGGGGTGAAAGTATTGCTCACCCATCGTGAGCAAGGCATTACCCAAGAACTATAGTTTTGTATAATATAAAAAGGAATAGACATGATACTTATCGCCGATAGCGGTTCCACAAAGACTGACTGGTGTCTCATGCGAGACTCCGACACGACCCTTGTCATACAGACACAAGGCATCAACCCCTACCATCAAGCCCAAGAGGCTATCGGGTTGGTACTCGCCGAGGAACTGCTTCCTCAGCTGAAAGGCTATGTGAAGGAGCAGCCCCTGAAAGTCATCTTCTATGGGGCCGGATGTGCCAATGATAATGCTTGCCAGCGAGTGGAGGATGCCATACATAAAGTGTTGGGATATACCGATATCACCATACATAGCGACCTGTTGGGAGCCGCTCGGGCGCTCTGTGGGCACGAGGAGGGCATAGCCTGTGTACTGGGTACGGGGTCGAACTCCTGCCTCTATGATGGGGAGAAGATTGTGGCCAATGTCCCTGCTTTGGGCTATATCCTTGGCGATGAGGGTAGTAGCGCTGTCCTTGGCCGTCGTCTTGTAGGGGATTGCCTTAAAAACCAGTTGCCCGAGGCCATTCGCGATGAGTTCCTTGTCGAGTATGGGCTGACCCAAGAGATTATCTTGGAGAAGGTCTATCGCGAACCCTTGGCCAATCGTTTCTTGGCCAGTCTGACTCCCTTCCTCTCCAAGTACCGTGAGGTTCCTGAGGTGAGACGCTTGCTTGTCGAGAGTTTTGTGGACTTTTTTGTGCGCAACGTCAAGCAATATCGCCGTCCGTGGCTTCCCATCCATTTTGTAGGCTCTGTAGCCAATGCATTCTCCTCAGAACTCAAGGAGGCTGCCGAGAGTTTGGGCATGGAGCTGGGTACTATTCTCAAAAGTCCGATTGAGGGTTTAGCAAGATATCATCAGGCATAAGACCTTGTCGACGTACACTCCACATACAACAAGTGCGCATTTACCCCAATGACTAATCATACTGCATGTTAGTCGTTGCTGTTGTTCTTATTGTTCACACTGCCACTCTCTTTTACCAACATCATGCACTGCTTGCAGTCGAACTCCAAGACAAAGCGGCGTCCGTCAGCCGACACCAGTGTGTATGGCTCACGATAGGGCGACTTGACGCCTCCATGGCGGGGACACCAGCCAAAGGCATAGCGCAGGCAGTGGCGGCAAAACATCAGCGTGGCTCCACGCGGCGCACTGAGCTCATAGGCTGGAGCAATCTCCTCAACGCCCAATGAGCGGTAGAAGGCCTCGGCACGATGGTTGCCGACGTTGGCAAGATAAGACAATTGACAACTGACAATTGATAATTGACAATTATAGCTTGCATCGCTCTCAACTTTCAATTTTGATTTTTCAATTTTCAATTTACAGGCTCTCCCAAATGCCTCTACCGCGGTGCGGCGCATATCGGCTAGTACGGACGAGGGGATAAACCAATTGTCAGTGAAGTCAATCTCTATACTCTGGGCTACAAAGTTGGTACCGCCCAGCTTGGTGAGTTGCGCCTCGATGCCTACACGCTGCTCGCTACGGGCCTGCTCCTTGTCGCGGGTAAAGTTGACCGTAGCGCTGTGCCCCTCATCATCGGAGAAGGTGAGCGAGAAACCGAAGGAGACATCGCGCAAGCATATATTTATAGGTATGCGACGCTCTGCCGAGGGACGTGAGAGCAGGCGCTCAAACTCCATGTCATAGTTGCGGAAGAGCGGTGTACGGGCACGCAACCCACGGGGCATATCCTTCGGATAGAGGCGTATGCCCTCTACCCTGTTCACGCGGAACCCCTGCAAGCGACCCTGCTCATCGATGAAGCAGAGACCGTCGCCATTATGGAATGTCTTGACCGATGACACGGCAATGTATCCGCGCCCTATCTCCTTGACGTGGCCTACGGGCTCGCCCACTGATTTGGGGGTGTCGAAGGAGAACACATCGGTACGACGACCAGTGAGAAAGTAGTCGGTAAAACCACGATTGAAACTCTTGTCGAGCTGTGGGGTGAAGGTATAGGTGCTCACGCCCTGCGAGGCACGCTTGTACTCGGGGCGACGGGCCAGGATGGCATCGATAGCCTGCCGATAGTAGGCGGTGACGTTCTTGACGTACGACACATCCTTCAGTCGGCCCTCAATCTTGAACGAGCTGATGCCTGCATCCATCATCGCCTCGAGGTGGGCGCTGCGGTTCATATCCTTGAGCGACAGCAAGTGACGCTGCTCCTCGATAACGCGTCCGTCGGCATCAACGAGGTCGAAGGGCAAGCGACAAAACTGGGCACACTCTCCCCTATTGGCACTGCGGCCGAAGCAAGCCTGCGAGGCGTAGCACTGACCGCTATAGCTCACGCAGAGCGCTCCATGCACGAAGGCTTCGAGAGGCACAGGGCAAGCACGATGTATCTCCTCTATCTCCTTGAGCGAGAGCTCGCGGGCCAGCACCACCTGAGAGAATCCCACCGAATGGAGGAACTGCACCTTCTCGGGAGTACGATTGTCGGTCTGCGTACTGGCATGCAGTGCTATGGGTGGCA
>JAZPZS010000004.1:0-2907 GCA_045544835.1 Bacteroidaceae bacterium
CTTCCGCGTGCTCAAGGCCATAGAAAACCGCGTGGGGGCCAAGCTCGTGCCCGAGATGCTCGAGAACATCACCCCCAAGGAGCAGTACGACATCCTTGAGATGAGCAAGATAAGCGGATTTGCCAACCGCATGCGAGGCACTGGACGCCCCACCAAGAAGGAGCGCCGCGACCTCGACGAGTTCCTGGGCGACGACAACTTCGGCGCCGACCTCTTCTTCTTTGACGATGAGGACGATGACCTGGAGTGATACCATCCACATCCCTTTTCTTCATTCTCTTTCTTTGAACAGGTGAAAAGCCCCAATATATTTGGCTCTTCAAGGCTTTTGCTATAACTTTGCATTTAGAATCTCAGATTCTTATAATGCAAACAACAGATTATGGCAGAAAACAGTTTGATGGCGCGGCTCGACGGGCTGGTGGGCAAGTATGAGGAGATAGAGCTTCTCATCACCGATCCCGCAGTGATAGCCGACATGCGCCGATTCGTAAAGTTGAACAAGGAATACAAGGAGCTGGGAGCACTCATGGAGGCCCGCGGCCGATACATGCAGCTCACACGACAGCTCGAAGAGGCTAAGGAGCTCTTCGCCACAGAGACCGACGCCGATATGCGCGAGATGGCACGCGAAGAGATCGATGCCTGCGAGACGCAGTTGCCCGCCCTCGAGGAGGAGATAAAGCTGCTGCTCGTACCTGCCGACCCCGAGGACGATAAGAACGTCATCATGGAGATACGTGGCGGCACAGGCGGCGATGAGGCTGCCCTCTTTGCCGGCGACCTTTTCAAGATGTACACGAAGTACTGCGAGCAGAAGGGTTGGCGCATGGAGGTATCGAGCTTCAACGAAGGCACCGCAGGTGGATACAAGGAAATCATCTTCAGCGTGAGCGGAGAGAAGGTGTACGGCACACTGAAATATGAGTCGGGCGTACACCGCGTGCAGCGCGTGCCTGCCACCGAGACCCAAGGCCGTGTACACACCTCGGCTGCTACCGTGGCCTGTCTGCCCCAAGCCGAAGCCTTCGAGGTGGAAATCAACGAGGGCGAGATCAAGTGGGACACCTTCCGCTCATCGGGTGCCGGCGGACAGAACGTGAACAAGGTGGAATCAGGCGTACGCCTCCGCTACAACTGGAAGAACCCCAACACGGGCGAGGTGGAGGAGATACTCATCGAGTGCACCGAGACACGCGACCAACCCAAGAACAAGGAGCGCGCCCTATCGCGCCTGCGCACCTTTATATATGATAAGGAGCACCAGAAATACATCGACGACATCGCCTCGAAGCGCAAGACGATGGTATCGACAGGTGACCGCTCGGCCAAGATACGCACCTACAACTATCCGCAGGGACGCATCACCGACCACCGCATCAACTACACCATATACAACCTCGCCGCTTTCATGAACGGCGACATACAGGACTGCATAGACCAGCTCATGGTGGCCGAGAATGCGGAGCGACTGAAGGAAAGCCAGCTGTAAAAGAGGCCTCCCCCTGCCCCTCCCAAGGAGGGGTGACTCGGAGTAAAGTAATGACAATAATAAGTATATAAACATCTAAAAACGCCACTTCTACCTCTCAAAGGACTTGGAATCCCCCTCCTTGGGAGGGGTTAGGGGAGGCTTCTTTGAATTATGAACAAGCAACAACTCATCGACATCATCAAGGCACGCAAGTCATTCCTCTGCGTAGGCCTCGACACCGACACCAAGAAGATTCCCGCTCATCTCCTGAACGAGGAGGATCCCATCTTTGCCTTCAACAAGGCCATCATCGACGCTACGGCCGACTACTGCGTGGCCTACAAGCCCAACCTCGCCTTCTATGAGTGCGACGGACTCAAGGGCTATGAGGCTTACGAGAAGACCATCGCCTACCTCAAGGAGAACTACCCCAACCACTTCATCATCGCCGATGCCAAGCGTGGCGACATAGGCAACACCTCTTCGATGTATGCCCGCTCATTCTTCGAGGAGCAGGATGTGCACGCCCTCACCGTGGCTCCCTACATGGGCGAAGACAGCGTGAAGCCCTTCCTCGCCTACGAAGGCAAGTGGGTGATACTGCTGGCACTGACATCGAACAAGGGCTCGCTCGACTTCCAGCTCATGGAGGACAAGGAGACCGGCGAACGCCTCTTCGAGAAGGTATTGCGCCGCTCACAGGAGTGGGGCAACGACGAGAACATGATGTACGTGGTAGGTGCTACCCGCGGACAACTCTTCGAGGATATCCGTAAGATTGTGCCCCACCACTTCCTCCTCGTGCCTGGCGTTGGCGCTCAGGGTGGTTCGCTCAGCGAGGTATGCAAGTACGGTATCACCAAGGAGTGCGGCCTCATCGTCAACTCGAGCCGTGCCATCATCTATGCCGACACGACCGAGAACTTCGCCACAGTAGCCCGCGAGAAGGCCCGCGAAGTGCAGGAGGAGATGGCTGCCGAGCTCGTGAAGTACGGCATACTGTAATAGCGAGCGCGTAAGGCAGCGGTATCTACACCATCATTTACCATACTACTAGAATCCCCACCTACCCCATTACGGGGGTCGGTGGGGATAGCATTTTCACCTACGAGAACAAGAAGAGCGGATTTCATTGTCAAAACAATAAAATTGCAAAATCCATCGCTTTTGTCGTTTGTAAGCATTAAAAATGCAGCAATTTACGGTTCGCCCAGAAACTTGACGATGGTTTTCACTTGCGAGCGCGTGAAGATGCGGTCGCCCTCCTTGTAGCCCTGCTTCTGCAGGGCATCCCATAGGCCGCGCGTGCGATGCAGGTCTCTGTTGAAGAGGCGCACGGCGGAACTATATTCCCTATCGGGGTAATACTCCTCGGCCAATTCGCCGAAGCCGTAGGTGGTGATATTGAATCGTGCCATGATGAGAGTTTTGAG
>JAZPZS010000005.1:0-22849 GCA_045544835.1 Bacteroidaceae bacterium
TGCCATCCGGACGGCTACATACGAGCGATAGCGATGTATGATTTTGCGAGATTTGCGAGATTCGCGTGAGATAATCATGTCAAATAGAGGATATAAACAGGATATTTCAATGGGAAGAAATTATAATGCGTTTTCCCTGAACGTATGTTTAGGGAAAAGGGATGGGTAATACGCTCATGCTTAGGTTGATTCTTTATAGATAAACTTAATTTCCTTTTATATGTATGGCGGATACCTCCCCACATGGATTATTGTACGCACTGTCCGCCGTGAAATCTAAGTAATTCAATATGTTGTACTGGCTTGGCAGACAGTGGCAGGTGAAAAGCAGAAACACAAATATTGTACAGTATGTTGAATAAAATTATTATATGCATGTACCTGAAAAAATGCAAGGCTCTGATCAAATTGTCAGAGCCTTGCATTTCAAAAATTCTCTTTGTCCAATTTACAAAATCTCTTTGTCCGATTCAAAAACCGCCTTTTTCGTCCTTTTGAAATCTGACGTTTTGCTACCGATATGGCCGTTTGGCTGACATTATGCTGTCTTTTGCATTCTTTTGCTAACTGCCTTAAGTACTCGCGGAAATTCTTCGATGTTCTCTATATATTGCATGGGACATAAATTCCCATCAATTATTTGTGAATTTCCATAAATAATTATTAAATTTGCAGCGACTCATTGGCTCACGTTGTGGGCGGGTGGGGCATACATGTTGAAAAAGGACGTTTACGGACGTTATCTTCTACTTGTTGAATCTCGCAAATTTAACCCCAAGAAGATACGGCAACGGAAGCGTCCACTTCGGGCGTTTATTACACCCAGCCTATGGCTGTGAGGTCTCAGTTTGTCATGCTGAACAAAGTGAAGCATCTCGCGCAATTTCATAGGTAAAGGTCGTTTATAAACCGCACGGCGTGGGCTAATGCGTTGCTTATCCTTGGGAAGGGCAATGCGAGAGCCTAACAAGTGGGATGAGCAGAAGTACAGAATCCCACGTCTTTTTATTTTAAATATGGTATAGCCGAATCCGGGGAATCTACAGGCGCAAAAGATTCAATTTGCGTATGCGAAAGACAACTCCACACAGCAGTTCTTATCTGTCAGAACCAATCATTCATCTTTATAAGCATCTATCTATGAAGAAGCAACAAATCCTTGTTGCGGCAGCCCTGTTGCTGTCCGCATCACCGTTGCTTGCCCAGTCGAGCAACAATGTAGACGAAGTGGTAAAGATCGAGCGTCATGCCGCTCGCGACTATCGCGAGGGCGAGATGATCGTCAAGTTCAAACCGTCGAGCGCCGTGCGTGTGCGCTCGCTCAACCGCGCTGTGTCTTCGGGCGTGAATGTCGTTGACCAGGTGTTGGGCGAACTCGGCGTTACCGCCAGTGAGCCGCTGATGCCCCTGAGTGGCGCTACCGTAGTGCCGCGTGCCCAGGCACTGCGCTCGGTGACGGGCAAGACCATCGAGGACAGCGATATGAGCCAGCTCTACCGCCTCACCTTCGATGCCGCCAAGGTCGATGTGCACGAGGCTGTGGACAAGCTGGCCGCTCTCGATGAGGTGGAGTTTGCCGAGCCCAACTATGTGGTGTATGCGCTCTCTACGGGTGAAGTTGCTGCTGCCGACGATCCCTTGAAAGGTGAGTTGTGGGGCCACGGCCAGCTGAAGCTCGACTTCCTTCAGAAGCAGAAGCCCCTCACCGACAGGCGTCCCGTGATAGCCATCCTGGATACGGGTATTGACATCGAGCATCCCGACCTGAAGGACAATATCTGGACCAACGAGGCCGAGCTCAACGGCGCGGAAGAGGAGGACGACGATGCCAACGGCTTTGCCGATGACCTCCACGGCTGGGACTTCGTGAACCAGACCGCACGCATTGGCGACTGGAACGGTCACGGTACCCACTGTGCCGGTATCGCCGCTGCCGTGGGCAACAACAAGATAGGTATCACCGGTGCCAACCCCGATGCACTCATCATGCCCATCACCGTGATGCAGAGCGACGGTACGGGCGATGTGGCTACCATCATCAAGGGTATCGACTATGCTGCAGCCAATGGTGCTGATGTCATCAGCATGAGTATCGGTGGCTACGGCTACTCACTGGCCGAGGAGCAGGCATTGGCCAAGGCATATAGTACTGCCGTACTGGTCGCTGCTGCGGGTAATGACAACAAGTGTATCTATGCACACGATTGTCCCGTCAACAGAAAGAATGCCATGCAAAACGGCCCTATGTTCCCCGCTGCCTTCACCTTTGTGTTAGGCGTAGAGGCCAGCACCAAGGATGGTGGCTTGGCATCGTTCAGCAACTTCGACGAGGATGGTCCCGTATTATCACAGTATAGCGAAGATAAACTCTACAACTACGAGCTCCGTGCTCCCGGTGCACAGATTATGAGTACCTTCCCCGGCGGTAAATATAAGGTGCTCAACGGCACCTCTATGGCATGTCCCTATGTGGCCGGCGGTATCTCCCGTCTGCTTCAAGTGAAGGAGTATGGCAATTGGGAGATTCTCTTCGGCGACCTTATCCACGCTCGCAAGAAGAGTGCCAATCAGTTGGTGGACTTCGAGGCTGTCTACAATATTACCGACGAAGACCGCACGCCCACACTGGGCTTGGTGACCTACGTGTTGGATGATGCCGAAGGTGGCGACGGCGACAGCCGCCCCGATGCAGGTGAGACCATCGCTTTCTATCCCACACTGCGCAACGAGTGGGGACAGGCTAAGAATATCCGCTTCTCTTTGGAGTTGGCCGAGACGGAAGACCCCACGATTGTGGAAATCTTAGATGCAGAGGTAGACTTTGGAAAGGAACTGAGCAGTTACGGCAAGAACAAGAGCACCAACCCCGTGCGCTTCAAGGTAAATCCCGAGTGTGCTGATGGCCGTAAGATTTGTATGGTATTCCGTGCTACTTGTGATAACATTACCGAAGAATTGGTGCAGGAGTTTACAATTACTGCAGAGAATGGTGTAGAGATAGGTGGATTGATAGCTGAGGATATGACACTCTATCCTAATGTGCATTACATCGTGACAAAGAACCTTGCCGTAACCGAAGATGCTACCCTGACCATCTTGCCTGGAACGGTGTTGAAGTTCAAAGCAGGTGTGTCAATGTATGTTCCCAAAGGTAATCTTCTTTGCGAGGGAGAACCTGGAAATATGATTGTGTTTACCATGGCCGACCACGAAACAGGTTTGATGAAAGGTTTTGACTTGTGTAAAGATACTGTAAAATATGTACATTTTAAAGGATTAAGAATAGATGGACTGGAAAGCTCTTATTATGGATTGGGGTCTATGAATATGGAAAACTGTATTGTCGAGGATTGTTCGGCCTCGTATTTACTAGATAAACCTAGGACACTGAAGCAAACAAATTTGATTTACTCTACAGGACGAGCTCAGATTTGGTGTGCTAGTGCTGGGACAAAGTTCTTATATTCTAATGTTATTGGTAATGTTGTTAACGGTAAAATACCAAACTATTTTGGTAGCGTAGAACACAAAGCATCCAATGCCTTTGGTAATGTTGAAAAAGTTAGTGGTGACTATGTCAACATTGGATATTACTCTGGAACTTCGAAAAATTATGTGCCAGAAATGCCCAATTATTTAGGCTCTGTAAGAGAAGACATCATTCGTAAAGGATTGTGGGATATGAATCATCCTGTTTATAATGCAGGTGGTTTTGGTTCTTACAATCTTTCAAACACCCTCACTCGTCCCTCTGCCGAAGCCCATGGCATTGTCTGGAAGGTAGTAGTCAATGGTTACGATGCCCAAGACGAATTTGAGCAATTGCCTCCGCTTGGTATAGGCAAGCATAAGTTTGAAGTGTACTTCAATCGCCCGATGAATAAAGAGGTAGCACCTATGATTGCTATGGGTGTACGTCCTCCCTATACCTCACACGCTATTGTGGAGGATGGCAGCTGGAACGAAGAGGGTACCATCTATACCGCCTATCTCACGATTACCGGAAAGACAGGTGCTGACGGACTTAATCGCATCTATGTAGCTGGTGCTGAGGATGACGAATACTTTGAAATCCCTGTCGAAGATATGCGCTTCAATGTAGAGGTAGCTGCTGCAGGCTCTATGGCTACTGGCCTGATGGCCGAGGCAGGATTGGGTAAGGTATCGCTCACTTGGGAGACCGATGAGGAGGACTTTGCCGACCTGCTGGGTTATAATATATATAGGTATACGATGGACGAGGCTGGAGCAAGCAGCGACAGCATCATCGTGAACGCCACAGTTATCGACTCAGAAGAGACCTCTTTCGTGGATTACGACGTAGTGCCGGGCACAACGTACTATTACGTTATCAAGCAGCTCACCACCTCGCTGACCTCGCATGCGCTGAGCAATGCCGTAGCCGCTACACCGCTCACCGCCAGCAAGGGCGATGCCAACGGCTCGATGAACGTGGATATTGCCGACGTGGTGACCGAGGTAGCCTATATCACCTACCAAGACCCGCAGCCCTTCATCTTCGAGGCTGCCGACGTGAACAGCGACGCGAAGGTGAATGTGCTCGACGTGGTGGGCACCATCGGTATCATCACCAACCCCTCAGGCGTTGGCGTGAGCGGTATGGACAACGAGCCCGTGCACTACTACGTGACGGATGGCATCCTCTATGTAGAGACAGCCCAAGCATTGGGCGGCGTACAGGTGCGCCTCGATGTTGCCAAGGGTACAGAAATCACTGTGCTTGACGGGCTCAACGGCATGGAGCAGAACGGCACCTGGACCTCCGACTCCGAGTACCTCTTTCTGGCTTATTCAATGAGCGGACAGAGTATTCCTGCTGGCACACATGCTTTGCTGCAGATTGGCGACGAGGCGGTAGTGACCGAGATGGTGCTCTCTGACACCAAGGGCAAGAACATCACTGCGGTGAATGGCAATACCACAGGCATCGGCAAGGTGGAGGCCGTGCAGATGCAGATGCCTTCGCCCAACCCCTTCACCACGGTGCTCCGCGTGCCCTACACCATAGGCAAGAGCGGCAATCACGAGGTGACCATCGCCTTCAGCGATATGGCGGGCCGCACCATCGATGCTTACCATACGGTGAACACACCGGGCGAGTATACCTATACTTGGTATCCCCGTGCATTGCAGAAGGGACTGTATCTCGTGAGCCTCTATCTCGATGGCGAGCTGATGCAGACGGTGAAAGTGGTTCGCGAATAAGAATAGAACCACAGATTACTCAGATTTATCAGATTATTGAAAATACATATTATAATCTGTGTAATCCGAGTAATCTGTGGTAAATAAAGAAAAGTGTTATGAAACGAACGATTATAAGTTGCATCATGGCAGTGGGCCTGTGGCTCACTGCCACTGCAACCAATACCGTGACGCTGACCTCCGTGCAGGGACACCCCGGCGATGAAGTGGAGGTGGCCGTGGCACTCACAGGAGAGTCGGCGGTGACGGCAATAGAGTTGCTGGTACCGCTCGGCGATATGCTACGCTACGTAGATGGCTCGGCTGTGCTCAGCACAGAGCGTGCTGACGGGCACGCCCTGACGGCTGCCGAGCAGGATGGCAAACTGAGCATGGTGATATTCAGCCCAACCCTGGCTCCGCTCAAAGGAGTGGATGGCGAGCTGTGCCGCTTCAAGGTGAAACTGGGCAAGGAGCCTGCCGACTATACGTTGACTCCCGAAGTGGTGATGAGCGATGCCAGTGGCAACGCACTCACCTGTAGTGTGGAGAGTGGGGTGGTAACCCTGCTGTCGCCCAAGATAGAGGTGACTACACCCACCATCGACTATGGCCGCGTGCCCATACGCAGCGAATATACGCACACGCTCAGTATATATAATAGGGGTAACGAGCCGCTGGAGATTACGGGCATCGCCTTTGACAACAGCGACCTCACGGCATCGCCCGTTCCTTGCACTATAGCCGCTGGAAGCACACAGGACTTTACGCTCACCTATGCCCCGCTGCAGCGCGGCACGGTGACAAGCAACGTGACCATCACCTCCAACGCCATCAACCCCAAGGCGGGCAAGGCAGTGGTGACGGCACAGCCCTTCTCGGTGAACGAGCTGCATGTGCAGCATGCCGAGGGCATATCGGACGAGGAGGTGACCGTGGTGCTGAAGATGAACAATATGGAGCCTATCGCCGGTGCGCAGTGCGAGTTCACGTTGCCCGAAGCACTGCGTTATGTGGAGGGAAGCGCAGCGGCAGGAAACCGTTGCGGCGGCACTGACCACAAGGCTACGGGCGTGGTGCAAGGTGACAAGTTGACCCTACTACTATACTCGGCATCCAACGCTACGCTGCCCGAGGGTGATGGCGAGCTGCTGACTTTCCGTGTGCGCCTCGATGGGCAGAGCGGTTGGTATGAACTCAATCCGCAAGAGGTGGTGCTGAGCAATGCAACAGTGGAGAATATGACTTCGGCAACTTCGGGCGAGTATGTGGTGATAAAGAGTCCCTCGTTCAGCGGAAACAGCACGCTGGAGTTTGGCGACACGCCCGTCACACAAAAGGCTACGGCTACCTATACCATATATAATAATGGTGAGGTAAACCTGACAATAAACAAGGTGACCTTCCTTGCCGAAGGATATGCCGTGGAAACCGAACTGCCACTGCGTATAGCCTCCAGGGAGACAAAGGAGATGACGGTATCGTATACTCCCACTGCCGAGGGCGAACACAAGACAACGATGCAGCTCTATACCAACGACCCGCTGAACCGTATGTACTCGGTGGCAGTGAGCGGCAGTATATATGAGCCTAACAGCATCACGGTGAGCTATGCCCCAGATGCAAACGGCGAATGTACTTACCACATAGGAATGACCAACTACTCTGACATCGTAGCCGTGCAACTGGACATCCATTGCGCTGATGGAATGACGGCGATGACTGATGCAGCAAGCGCTACCGAACGCCTGAAGAACCATGCCTACGCTATCACGGATATAGGGAATGGAGCATATCGTGTGTTGATATACTCTATGACAAATGAGGTTATAGAGGGGCATAGTGGACGATTGTTGAGTATTCCTTTCACAACAACAGGGACTGATGCCTCCATTGAGTTGAAAGAAATCGTGCTGAGCGATAATAAGGGTGATACGCGGGATGTCGTCGTGGAACCAGTACTCATGATAGGTGATGTGAATGATGACGGATTGGTGAACGTGACGGACATTATCGGTATCGTCAACTATATCCTTAATGCCCCGTCTGCAACATTCGTGACAGAAGCTGCCGATGTTAACGCAGACGGCATCATCAACGTTACGGACATCATAGCCATAGTCAACTCCATATTGTCAACAAACTAAAATCAAATACGTATTATATGAAACGAACATTTATTATGCTGTGTATGCTGCTCGTCTATATGGGAGCCGCATCGGCCGAACATCTTTCTGTAGAGGCCATTTCCATTCCTCAGGGCCGTAAGGCATCATTGGTCATTCAATACCACTTTGCAGAAGAGGAAGTGTATTGTGGATACCAATTCAGGATAGAACTTCCCGAAGGGATGACGACAGTCTCCGACGGGAAAGGATTTCCGGTATACATAGCAGGCGAATGTCATGATGGGGGTGCATACTCCATTACCATAAAGGATGACAACGGTTCTGTGGGAATAGTCGCTTACTCCTCCAATTCTACTCCTTTGAAAGGCACCGGGGGAATACTTCTGACCATCCCCGTACAATGTAGCGAGACACTTCCTGTAGGCACGTACGAAGCAGAGATTACCGGGGTACAATTTGGCAATAAAGACGGTGTTAATACGACCTTTATGGACGATGTGGCATTCTCTGTCAATGTCGCAACACCAGACACTCCTGATGTAATACTCGACGAGACATCTACGACACTGCCTGCAGTAAGCGAAGAAGAGGTGCTGATTAAAGTGAAGAGAACCATCAAGGCCAATGAGTGGAGCACCATCTGCTTGCCGTTCAGTATGACGGAAACGCAGGTCTATGAAGCGTTCGGGGAGGACGTGAAGTTGATGGAGTTTATTGAGTACGAGGCAGATGAGAACTTGACAAGTATCAGCGTTGTGTTTGATGATGCTTTTCTGGCCGAAGATGGATTCATAGCCAATTATCCTTATATTATAAAAACCACGAAGGATATCTCTGATTTTACTGTGACATCAACGATTGAGCCAGATGAGGAGAATGCCATTGCTGAATATACGAATGGAAGAGGTGGCAGTAGAAAAGAAGTCTATGGTACCTTTTACGGCACACTGAAATCAGGAACGACAATTCCCGAGAACAGCCTGTTCCTCAATGGAAACAAGTTCTACTATTCGGCTGGGAATACACCGATTATGGGATTCCGAGGATACTTTGAATTTGTGGACATCTTAAGTTCCGTCGGAAATGCCGCATCGGCCATCGAACTTAGAATCGGTGAAGAAACCACCAGCTTGGAAGCATTGCAGAAAGGGATTATTGAGAACGGAAAGGTATATGACCTGCAAGGACGGATTATAGAAACCCCAGAAAAAGGTATATATATAAAGAATAACAGAAAAATCATCAGCAAATAACAATATGAAGACGACATATATAACACCATATATGGTGGTACTGGAACTCGCCACCGAAACTATGATTGCCACAAGTGGTGTAAACAGTGAAGGTATAGGATATGGCGGCGTGGATGAGGATGGAAGCATAATTCCATCATCCAACGATCGACGAGGAGCGTGGGGAGACCTGTGGAAGTAAATTATGCTTGAGGCGGAACCCAAAGGATTCCGCCTCTTTTTTTATATCTCGTGCTGCTTGGCTATGTTCGCTCTATATACGCCACGGCATCGCCCTTCATCACGGTGCTGCCTTGCGGAGTAACCTCAGCCAAGCGTCCGGCATAGCCAGCATACACGGGCACCATCTGTCCCCAGCGTGTGGCAATGTGGCACATCAGTTCGCCCTCTTTGTAGGTGCGTCCTACGTTGGGTGCTGCTGAGGGACCTTCGACAGAGATTTCCCAGATTACCTGTCCGTTCTCGGGTGCGCAGATAGCGTCGGCCTTGGCATGCTTGAGGGCCTGCAGCTGTTCGGGAGTGACACCTGTGCCGCCGAGTGCTGCATCCTTGGCTTTCTGCAGTTCGGTCTCGAAGCGCTGCTTGGCTACGCCTGAGCGGTAGTCGCGGTACTGACGGTCGTGCATAGCAAACTCGAAGAGCTCCTCGTCGTCCTTGCCAGTATCCCAACCCAGCTCCTTCATCTCCTTGCGGTAGGTGTCGAGAGCATCGGGGTAGTAGCTCTGCGGGTCGGCATCGGTGAACTCGCGGCCTTGGCTCTTGGCCAGTTCGATAATCTCGGGTGCCAACGGTCCGGGCAGACGGCCACACTTGCCGAGGATCATATCCCACGCATTGTTGTCGATCATGGAGAAGCGCTCCTCGCCCTTGAACATCTGCATGAGGTTCATTAGGGCAATGTTCTTTACATACTGGCTGTAGGGTGTTACGAGTGGAGGATAGCCGAGCTTGGGCCATACGTATTCTACCTCATCGAAGAGCATGATTACCAAGTCGTCGATGCTGAGCGGTGCCTTGCCCTGGCTCTTGAGGATGAGGTTGATGCCAGCATGCACACCCTTCAGGTCGGCCATCATGGAGCCCATCATGCCGCCAGGGAGTCCACACTTGAGCAGCAGTGACGACATGTGCTTGTTCGTGGGGTCCATGAAGTAGCCGAGGAAGTCGTCCATAAACTCCTGCGTGAGGCTGCGTGCCTTCATGTAGGCATTCATATTGATCTCGGGCACTTGGAAACCGGCATCCTTGAGCATAGCTTGCACAGAGATGATGTCGGGATGAACCTTACCCCATGACAGGGGTTCAATGGCGGTGTCAATGATGTCGGCACCGTTTTCACACACCTCGAGGATAGAGGCCATAGAGAGACCGGGGCCTGAGTGGCCGTGGTACTGCACGATAACCTCGGGGTGACGGGTCTTAATGTTCTTGACCAATTGGCCCAGCATCTTGGGGCGCCCGATACCTGCCATGTCCTTGAGTGCTATCTCGGTGGCACCGGCAGCGATGAGCTTGTCGGCCAGCTCGGTGTAGTACTCAACGGTATGGATAGGCGAGTGGGTGATGCAGAGTGCGGCTTGCGGTATCATGCCTGCCTCCAAGGCATACTTGATGGAGGGGATGATGTTGCGGGCATCGTTGAGTCCGCAGAAGATACGGGTGATATCGGTGCCTTGGGCCTTCTTTACCTTATACATAAGACGACGAACGTCAGCCGGTACGGGGAACATGCGCAGACCGTTGAGTGCGCGGTCGAGCATGTGGGTCTGTATGCCTGCTTCGTGGAAGGTCTTGGTAAAGGTACGCACGGCCGTGTTGGGATTCTCGCCATAGAGCAGGTTGACCTGTTCGAAGGCTCCACCGTTGGTCTCTACACGAGCAAAGCAACCCATCTCAACGATGACGGGGGCTATGCGGGCGAGTTGGTCGGCACGGGGCTGGTACTTGCCTGATGACTGGAACATGTCGCGGTACAAAAGGCTAAATTTAATCTCCTTTTTCATGATTTTGTGTGTTTTCTTGTCGATATTAGATATAGTTTGACTATGTCAACTGCAAATGTAGAAAACTTTTTTGAGTTATGAGTTATGCGGCCTCAGTTATTTTCAAAGTTTTTTAAGGCAAGCATAACTCACAATTCATCACTTCTGTTCCACCCAAATCAGCTTGGAGGTGTCATATCCACGTTTTTGCAGGTTGGTGAGTATCTTGCTCTTCACCTCGGGTTTGAGTTGTGGCGTACGGCTGAGTATCCATAGGTATTTGGGGCTGCTGCTACCTACTACCGAATAGGAATAGTCGGGGGCGAGGTCGAGGATATAGTAATCGCTGTAGAAGGGTCCGAAGAAGCTGACGCGTAACTGCCCAGGCTTGCCGTTCTTGTTGAGCTTGGCCTTGCCTGTGCTCTCCTTGAACTTTCCGTTGAGGGTGTTGAGGTGCCCGCTGTTGAGTACTTTTATCATGCCGTCGTCACGTAGGGTATACTCTGCCGTGGCACCTACAAGGCCGCGCTCGAAGGCATGGTCGTAGCGAGCTATCTCGTACCACTTACCTAGATAGCGGTTGAGGTCGAAGGAGGAGATGGTACTGTTGTCAATCGTTTGGCTGTATGTGGCTGTGCATAGGCCAAATAATAAAGTTGCGATAAGGTTTCTTTTCATATTAATATAAATGTTGGTAATCTATCTCACCAACATATGCGAAACCTTTTTGTTCGCTGTTGTTAAATTCTTTCAAAATGGCTATTCGGTAAGGCGTATGACACGCACTCCAGGGCAGCTCTTGCGATTTTTCAAATATTCGTATAGAGTACGCTCATCAACAACCACCTTGTTGTGATTCATGGAGGCATGCATGAGATGTAGCTTGTCGCCCTTCCATACCGCAAAACCGAGGTGCGTCACATCGAGCCCATCGATGGTAGTCACCAGAGCCAATATATCTCCATCACGAATGGGAAGTTGCCCCGGAGTCAGGTTTAAGTACGACTTGTCGATATAGCTGAAAGGATAGCAGGCATAGCGTTTCTCTATCCGTCGCATGGAGTCAACGGCCCACGCATGGGCCTTGAGGTAGGGATAGCTATCGGGATGACTGCTCATGAAAGAGAGTGTGAGCGTATCCGACACCCACAGATGAGCATGCTCTTTCGTCGGATTCAGTTCATGCCAAACGCCACGCTCGGCATTCTCGACCACCCAGTCGGTAAAATAGTGTAGGCGCGAGAGGTAGCCATCAACGACTCCATCACGGTAACGCAAGCGCTGCACCTGTTGCTCGAAGCTAAGGCTGTCGCTCTGCGTAGTCAGCCAACGGGCTACAGAGAGTTCCACGAAGGTGGTACAGTCCAGCCCCACAGTATCTATTACCAGACGCTCATCGCCCTCCACCTCCAAGGTGCCACTGACGTAAGGTGTGCCAAGAAAGTACTGTGCTGTGTCCACGACACCCGGCATTCCCAGCAGTTCCAATAAACATAATGTCAGACTCCAATGTTTCATGGTGTAAAGATACAAAAAGTTTTGGTTATTGGTGCAATCAAAAGAAATCCTTTGTATCTTTGTCTGTCAATGAATGGTAAGTTATGAAGCAGAATATTATACGCATACAGTTGGCAGCACTGATGTTTGTGGCTGTTCACGTCGTCAATGCACAGAGCAACAAGGTGTATCACCCGATGATACACACCCTGCAAACCATTGTCAATGACGACTGGCTGCTCGATGATGTCATCACCCTCGGCACCGATGACTGGGTGAGCATCTCGTTTGACCATTTCTCACATGACTACCACCGCTTCGTCTACCGTATTGTGCATTGCAATGCCGACTGGACTCCATCGGACCTATTCGAGGTGGACTACATGGACGGATTCAACAACCAACCCATTGAAGATTACGAGAACTCCCTCAACACCACGATGCTGTACACCCACTACCACCTCGACCTCCCCAACGACAACATACAGTTCAAGGCTTCGGGCAACTATCGGGTAGAGATATACCTGGATGAGGAAGACAACAGTGACAATGCTTTGGCTGCCGTAGCATGCTTCCGCATCGTGGAGCCACGCATGGCACTCAATGCCAGCATCACAAGCAACACCGACATCGACACCAACCTGAGCCATCAGCAGGTGTCATTCGCCGTCAGCTATAATTCCAGCGAAGTGGTAGACCCCGCTACTGAAATCAAACCCTATATCTATCAGAACAGCCGTACAGACAACTGCGTTTCGCTAGTGAAGCCCACCTACGTCAGTCCCGGACATGTCGAATATGTCCACAACAAGGCACTCATCTTCCCTGCTGGCAACGAATATCGCCGCTTCGAAGTCATCAATATGCACTATGCTACACAGGGAGTAGACAAAATCAGTTTCTTCGCCCCCTATTACCACGCAACGCTCTATCCCGATGCTCCGCGCCGCAACTACAGTTACGATGAAGACCACGACGGGCGCTACCTCATCCGCTACAACCTCGCCGAAGATCCCAATACCGAAGCAGACTATCTTTTCGTACACTACCGTCTCAACAGCCCTCATCTTTCTGGTGGAGAATTCTACCTCTCTGGCGAGTTCACCTACAATGAGTTCACCCCTGCATACCGGGCAAGCTACAACGAGGTCGAGCAAGCCTACGAAGCCACCGTTATGCTCAAGCAGGGTGCCTACGACTTCTTATACCTTTGGGTACCCAACGGATCTAGCATAGGGCAAACAGGACCCGCAGAAGGAAATTTCTACGAGGCTGAAAACGAGTATCAGATATACATTTACCACCGTCCGTTTGGTGGGCGTTACGACCGCCTTGTTGCTGCACAGCAGATTAAATTCACGCAAGAATAGCAGGGCTGTTAAAGTACACTTTATTATATTTATGAAACACAACCACTATCACCTTTTCATTGTATTGTTGGGCGTAATGAGCCTATGTGTCAACAGCGTAGCCCAGCAGCTGGCTTTCCCTACCGCCGAGGGCTACGGCAAATACACTATAGGAGGCCGCGGCGGTATCGTTTGCGAAGTTACCAACCTCAATGATGATGGTCCCGGAAGCCTGCGTGCGGCCATCGAGACCAAAGGCCCCCGCACCATCGTGTTTCGTGTGTCGGGCACTATCGAGCTGCAGCGTCCGCTCACCATACGTCACCCCTATGTCACCATAGCTGGGCAGACGGCTCCGGGCGACGGCATCTGCATCAAGCGCCATCCACTCAACATTGGGGCTGACGAGGTCATCATCCGCTACATACGTGTGAGATTGGGCGATGAGAGCGGCAACGACACGGATGCCATCAGTGGACGCGGACACAAGAATATCATTCTGGACCATGTTTCGGCCAGTTGGAGCATCGACGAGACCCTCTCGATATATCAATGCGAGAATGTCACCATACAGTGGTGCATGATTACAGAGAGCCTGTTTGCCTCCAATCACGTGAAGGGTACCCACGGCTTTGGTGGCATATGGGGCAACAACTACTCTACCTATCACCACAACCTCATCGCTCACCATTCGAGCCGCAACCCTCGATTCGCTTCGGGAGCAGGATACAATGACTACCGCAATAATGTCGTGTACAACTGGGGATACAACAGCTGCTATGGAGGAGAGAAATGGGTGAAAGGTACAGAGAACGGGAACTTCGACATCAACATGGTGGGCAACTATTACAAGCCCGGGCCCGGCACACAGCAAGGAGAGACAAGGTATCGCATAGCTAACCCCAGCATTCGGGGCGAGGAGGACTACGGCAATTGGTATATTGAAGGCAACTACGTGGAGGGCTACCCCGAAGTCTCGGCCAATAATTGGAACGGTGGCGTACAGGCCAGCCAAGAGTTGCTTGCCAAGGTGCGCCGCCATGAGCCTTGGCCCGCCATGAGCATCAGCGAGGAGAGTCCCACTGAAGCCTACGAGAATGTCCTTGCCCACGCTGGTGCCAGTATGCCCGTGCGTGATGCCGTAGACAAGCGCATCGTCGATGAGGTGCGTAACGGATATGCCACCTACGAAGGCAAGACGTATAAGGAAAAGAAAAAGCTGGTCGACCCGACAAAACGAAGTGGCATCATCGATACTCCTGCCGATGTGGGTGGATGGCCAGTACTGCACTCACTGCCTGCACCAGCCGATACTGACCACGACGGAATGCCCGACGAGTGGGAAGCGACCGAGAACCTCGACCCCAACAACCCCGAAGACCGAAACAGCACCGATGCTGAGGGGTGGACAAACCTGGAGAGGTATATCAACTCTATTGCAGGGCGATAAGTGCCACGGCTTATCCTTGTTTTGCAGGGAAGATTTTAGTCTATGACTCGGAAAAAAATCAAAACAAGTTTTTGTTTTTCTCTTTCCGTGCACTAATTTTGTACTCGTATTAGTTTTTTAGTTTTATTAAGGTATGACAAAGATAACCAAAGAGGCTGCCTTGCTGTATCATTCGCAGGGCAAGCCGGGAAAGATTGAAGTCGTTCCCACTAAACCTTACAGTACGCAGACAGACCTTTCGCTCGCCTACTCACCCGGTGTAGCTGAGCCTTGTCTCGAAATCGAAAAGAATCCACAGACCGCCTATGACTACACCGCGAAGGGCAACCTCGTGGCTGTCATCTCCAACGGTACCGCCGTGCTCGGCCTCGGCGATATAGGCACATTGGCAGGAAAGCCTGTGATGGAGGGCAAGGGTCTGCTGTTCAAGATATATGCCGGCATCGACGTGTTTGATATCGAAGTCAATGAGAAAGATCCCGAGAAGTTCATCCAAGCCGTAAAGGCCATCGCCCCCACCTTCGGAGGTATCAACCTGGAAGACATCAAGGCCCCCGAGTGCTTCGAGATTGAGCGTCGCCTCAAGGCTGAGCTCGACATCCCCGTAATGCACGACGACCAGCATGGCACAGCCATCATCTCATCGGCAGGTCTTATCAATGCACTGCAGGTAGCAAACAAGAAAATTGACGAGGTAAAGATTGTAGTCAATGGTGCAGGTGCTTCGGCAATCTCTTGCACCAAGCTCTACGTAGCTCTCGGTGCCCGCCGTGAGAATATCCTCATGCTCGACAGCAAGGGTGTCATCACCAGCGACCGTCCCAACCTCACAGAGGAGAAGAAATTCTTCGCTACCGACCGCCGCGATGTACACACTCTCGAAGAGGCCATCAAGGGTGCCGACGTGTTCCTTGGGCTCTCACGCGGCAACGTACTCACACAAGACATGGTGCGCTCCATGGCCGCCATGCCTATCGTGTTTGCCCTTGCCAATCCCACTCCCGAGATTTCATACGAGGATGCCATGGCATCACGCCCCGACGTACTGATGGCTACCGGTCGCTCCGACTATCCCAACCAGATCAACAACGTTATTGGTTTCCCCTATATCTTCCGCGGTGCACTCGACACACAGGCTACAGCCATCAATGAAGAGATGAAGCTGGCTGCCGTACATGCCATTGCAGACCTGGCCAAGCAGCCCGTTCCCGACGTAGTGAACGAGGCCTACCACGTGAACAACTTCACCTTCGGTCCCGCCTACTTCATCCCCAAACCCGTAGACCCACGTCTCATCACCCAGGTCTCTATGGCCGTAGCCAAGGCTGCCATGGAGAGCGGTGTAGCCCGCAAGCCCATCACCGACTGGGAAGCCTATGCCACCCAGCTTCGCGAGCTCATGGGTCAGGAGAGCAAGCTCACCCGCCAGCTCTACGATACCGCCCGCAGCAATCCGCAGCGTGTCGTATTTGCCGAGGGTATCCACCCCACCATGCTCAAGGCTGCCGTAGAGGCCAAGGCCGAAGGCATTTGCCACCCTATCCTCTTGGGTAACGACGAGCGCATCGAGAAGCTGGCCAAGGAACTTGAACTCAGCCTCGAAGGCATCGAGATTATCAACCTGCGCCACGACCGCGAGGCCGAGCGTCGCGAACGCTATGCTCGTATCCTCACCGAGAAGCGTGCCCGCCAGGGAGCCAATTTCCAGGAATCAAACGACAAGATGTTTGAGCGCAACTACTTCGGTATGATGATGGTAGAGACCGGCGAGGCCGATGCCTTCATCACGGGTCTGTACACCAAGTACAGCAACACCATCAAGGTAGCCAAGGAGGTTATTGGTGTGCGCGACGAGTTCAGCACCTTCGGCACCATGCACATCGTGAATGGCAAGAAGGGTACACTCTTCCTTGCCGACACGCTCATCAACCGTCACCCCGACACCGACACGCTCATCGACATAGCCCGCTTGGCCAACCACACGGTACAGTTCTTCAACCACAAGCCCGTGATGGCCATGCTCTCATACTCAAACTTCGGCACCGACACGACAGGCAGTCCTGCTACAGTACACGAGGCTGTGGACTATCTGCACCGCGAGCACCCCGAATGGGATGTAGATGGTGAGATGCAGGTAAAATTCGCCCTCAACAGCCAGTTGCGCGATGAGAAATTCTCTTTCAACAAGCTCTACGGCAAGGAGGTCAACACACTCGTGTTCCCCAACCTCTCCAGTGCCAACCAAGCCTACCAGTTTATCCAGATGATGGGCGACAACAGTGAAGTTATCGGCCCCATCCAGATGGGTCTGAACAAGCCCATCCACTTCACCGACTGGGAAGCCTCGGTACGCGATATCGTCAACATCACAGCCATCGCCGTGATTGATGCCATCGTGGAGAAGAAAAAGAAAGAGCAGGAATCGTAATCTAATAGGAACAATCGTGTAGAAAACGACGGTCGCAACTCAATGACCGTCGTTTTTTGTAGAGAATAGGCTTTGTCTATAGTTTGATATCTGTAATATCGACTAGCTTATTGATTATAGCATAGATGGTTAGCCCTGCAGGTGAATGTATCTGTAGCTTGCGGGCGATGTTGCGTCGGTGAGTGATGACTGTATGTACGGAAAGGTATAAGGTCTCGGCAATCTCTTTGTTTGTCATCCCCTTAACAACACAAGCTATGATCTCCTTTTCGCGGGCACTTAAGGTCTCAGGGTCAGGCTCTTTCTCAGATGTCGCGGGGACGGCTATTGAAGTTCTTCCTGAATGCATTCTTTTCTCTAAATCCGCAACGGCGGGTACCAATAGGTAATCCTCTACGTCGCAGTGGGAGGCTAAGTCTTGTTCGCAATTATAAATATCGAAAAGTACGGCATTTAATTGGTTGTTGTTCTCTTTTCCGGGATAGTACTTGACGATAATATTCTTGAGTTCGGTGAGTTTGGTATTCACTTGATTATGCTTGCTGGCAAAGGTGGCAATGTCGTAGTTGCCAGGTATAGTTCCTGCTAGCAGGCTTTCGACATAGGTGAATACAGAGCGGTTTTCATACTCCATATGACGGCGTACCTCACGTGCATACTCGTCGAAAAACTTTAATATGAGAGACGAAACCTCATCTACACCTGAGCAGTCAATGGTCTCTATAAGCTTGCGGCGGATGGTTGGGAGATTAAAGTCAATGAAGTAGGTATGTGCTCGTTTTAAGTAATCGAGTAGGGCGGTGAGTGAGTAATCATTGATGTCGTATGCCTTTTGTTTGTGTTCAGGTTCACTCACGAAGTTGGCCACGGTGAGAAATGTCGGACAATGTACCCCTTGGAGTTCGCATACCTCAGCTACGGTCTTGTCTCCAAATCCTAGCGATAGTCCAAAGCGGCTCATAACCATCAGTAATGAATAGTTGTCACTGATGAGTGCACTCATTTTATCAGTTCCTTGATAGCGTAAACGTCTGATCATTTGTTATTGATATTCAATTGTATGTGCGATTAAACGATAAATGGCTATGCAAAGAAACAATAATTCTTTCATTTTTACAATCCCTATTATGAGGTATTTTTCGTTTTAATTGCGTAATTTTGCAGTCATTATGATCAGTATTGAGAACCTAAAAGTGGAGTTTGGCGCTACGCCGCTGTTTCAGGGGGTCAGCTATATCATCAATCCGAAGGACCGCATAGCTCTTGTGGGCAAGAATGGAGCAGGCAAGAGCACTATGCTCAAGATATTGGCAGGGCTGCAACAGCCTACCGATGGCACGGTGAGCATGCCCAAGGATATCTCGGTATGCTACCTTCCTCAGGTGATGAAGCTGGCCGATGAACGTACCGTGCGTGAAGAGACCGAATTGGCTTTTGCCCATATCAGTCGACAGAAAGAGATGCTCGACAGACTGGCAACAGAGTTAGCCGAGCGCACCGACTATGAGAGTGAGTCGTATCACGAGCTCATCGAACGTTTCACTCGCGAGAACGAACGTTTCCAGATTATCGGTGGCGCCAATTACCATGCCGAGATGGAGCAGACACTGGTAGGTCTGGGCTTCCGTCGTGAAGACTTCGACCGCCCCACTTCGGAGTTCTCGGGTGGCTGGCGCATGCGTATCGAGTTGGCGAAACTCCTGCTGCAGCACCCCGATGTGTTGCTACTCGACGAGCCTACCAACCACCTCGATATAGAGAGTATACAATGGCTCGAGGACTTCCTCGCACGTAATGGCAAGGCGGTGGTGCTCGTCAGTCACGACCGTGCTTTCATCAACAATGTCACCAATCGTACGATAGAGATTACTTGCGGCACTATTCACGACTATCGCGTGAAATACGATGAGTATGTGGTGTTGCGTCGTGAGCGTCGTGAGCAGCAGCTCCGTGCATATGAGAACCAGCAGAAAGAGATTGCCGATATCACCGACTTTATAGAGCGCTTCCGTTACAAGCCCACCAAAGCCATACAGGTGCAGAGCCGTATCAAGCAGTTGGAGAAGATGGTGCCCGTGGTCATTGATGAGGAGGACCGCAGTACCTTACGGCTCAAGTTCCGTCCTGCACAGCGTAGCGGTAGCTATCCCATCATTTGTGAAGATACTGCCAAGAGCTATGGCGATCATCTTGTATTCAAGGATGTGAACCTCACCATTCGTCGTGGCGAGAAGGTGGCTTTTGTGGGAAGAAATGGTGAAGGCAAGACCACACTCGTGAAGTGCATCATGGGTGAGATTCCTTTTGAAGGAAAGCTCACCTTGGGTCATAATGTAGAGATAGGCTATTTTGCACAAAACCAGGCTCAGCTCCTTGATGAAAACCTCACCGTTTTTGATACTATCGACCGTGCAGCAGTGGGGGATATTCGTCTCAAGATACGTGACATCTTGGGCGCTTTCATGTTTGGCGGTGAGGCTTCAGATAAGAAGGTTAAGGTGCTCTCGGGTGGTGAGCGTAGCCGACTGGCCATGATCAAACTCCTGCTCGAATCGGTCAATCTGCTTATTCTCGACGAGCCTACCAACCACCTCGACATGCGCTCCAAGGATGTGCTCAAGGAGGCTATCCGTGAGTTTGACGGTACCGTTATCCTCGTGAGCCACGACCGCGAGTTCCTTGATGGCCTCGTGTCCAAGGTATATGAGTTTGGCGGCGGCAAGGTGAAAGAGCACTTGGGTGGTATATACGACTTCTTGCAAAGCAAGGGTGGTGTTACTTCTCCTGACTCAGCCCGTTCGCTTGATTCAGTGATGACCGCTACTAAGTCTGCCCAATCCACTTCAAAGGATCCCAATGAAAAGATTGTTGGAGGTGGTGCTGCCGACTATGCAGCCCGCAAAGAGCAGGCCAAGGCACAACGTAAGTTGCAGAAGAGGGTAGAGGAGTGTGAGAAGCGTGTCACACAGATAGAGACCGAACTGCGAGAACTCGAGGAGTGGATGGCCACACCTGCGGGTGCAGCTAATGCGGCTCTTTTCGAGCAGTATAGCAAACTGAAGAATACCCTTGCCGAGGCCGAGGTCGAATGGGAAGAGGCTATGATGGCATTGGAGGGATGAGTACAATGGCAATGTATATAATAATAGGTGTCCAATGTTGGGACACCTATTATTATATATAGCATAAATCTTAAAACGCAAACAGCAGCGGCAAAGCAAATATCATCACTACGCCCATGAGGATTTGTAGCGGAAGACCCACCTTGACAAAATCCATGAAGCTGTATTGTCCCGCAGGCATCACCAGGGCATTGGGCGGAGTGGAGAAGGGCGAGGCAAAGCACATCGAGGCCGCCACGGTGACAGCAAAGAGGAAGGGTATGGGGCTCACGCCTATGCCAATCGCACACTGCAGGGCGATGGGTGCCATCAGCACGGCGGTCACTGTATTGCTGATGAAGATGGTCATGATCGATGTGGCGAAGTACACCGCAGCCAAGGCCACGTGCGGACTGCTGGCACCGAAGGTGTTGACGATGAAGTCGGCAATCATCGACGACACTCCCGTCTTCTCCAATGCCGTCGACATGGGCAGCATGGCGGCAAAGAGCACGATGGTTTGCCAGTTGATGGTCTTGTAGGCAGCCTCCACGCTTCTCACACATCCCGTGATGACCATCATTACTGCAGCCAGGAGCACTGCCGTGACGGGAGCTACGGGAATGGAGTCGATACACATCATTACAATCATTGCTATCATGATCAGTGCCGCTACAGGAGCCTTGTAGTCGAGTGTCACCTTGGCCGCCTCTTGTAGCGGTTCGCCCAGCACCACCCAGTTGTTCGACTCGTTACGCAGGCGTGCAATATCCTTCCATGCTCCCTGCACGAGCAGTACGTCAGAGTCGTGTATCTTCTCGTTGCCCAGGTTGTGGAGCAGGTAGTCGTTCTGTCGTCTGATGCCCAGCACGTTGATGTTGAACTTGCTTCTCAGTCCTATCTCCAGAATCTTGCGGCCTATCATCGATGATGAGGGCATGATGAGGATTTCGGCAATACCGATATCGTAGAAGTCGAGCGATGCATTTGATGAGCTGCCCTCTATCTCGTCGGTGTGGTTGTCGATGAGGCGGAGCGAGAAGTCCTTGGCCAACTGCTGCACCTTCTCAATCTCGCCCGAGAGGTACAGCACATCACCCTGCTGCAGCATCAGTGTAGGTGATGCCAGCTGCTGGTTTACCGTGCGCACAAACTTGTTGTGCCCGGCACTGCGGCGCAGTTCGATGACGTTCACGCCATATTTACGGTAGATGTCAAGGTCTATGATGGTCTTGTTGATGACCTTCGAAGCCTCGTTCACATGTACGCGGAACAGGTTTTCCGACAGACCATACTCCTTTACCAGTTCACCCAGCGACTTTCCGCCCTGCTTGCTGCTCTTCTCGCTCGATTTCGGTGTGAGGAACATCTTTGTCAGCGGCATCAGCACCAATATGCCTACCACCAATGTGATGATGCCCACCGGCAGGAAGGTGAAGAACGATATGTCGGGCAGCGATGCCGGCACCAGCCCGTTTGCCTTGGCATTTGCCAAGGTCTCCTGAATGATAAGGTTGGGCGGCGTACCAATCAATGTCATCATACCACCCATGCTACTCGCAAAGGCCAGCGGCATCAACAGACGGCGCGATGACGTGTTTGCATAGGCAGCCATACTCACCACGATGGGGAGCATCAGCGCCACGGTACCCGTGTTGCTCACGAAACCACCAATAAGTGCTGTTACGAGCATCACCAGCAAGAACAGTCGCGTCTCGCTTGTACCGGCCAGCTTGATTACCTGTCCGCCAATCATCTTGGCGAGTCCCGTCTGGAATATACCGCCACCCACGATGAACAGTCCCACCATCATGATTACCGTCGTGTTGGAGAATCCCGCCAATGCCTCGCTCGGCACCAATATCTGGAACAGCAGCAGTGCCAACAAGGCACACAGAGCCACCAAGTCAGACCTCACCTTGCCGCTCACAAACAGCGCCGCAGAGATCAAAAGAATTATTACAGTCGTTATCATTATATATTGTGTTAATTTTTTTACCTCAGATAATACACTTTCATGGTACAAAGGTAGCAAAAAGCAAGCGAAACATAAAGCCCGCTTTGATATTTATCAGCGAATGACTGCTACTTTCATGGCGAACCCAAAAAGTACGATTAAGCAAGTGGAAAGACAAGTTTTCTTGAATTTTTGGCAAAGCGAAGCGGAGTAGGCGGGCCTACCTAAAAAACGCAGGCGTGACTCCTTGGTGCCGATAAATCGGCAGTCGTCTCGACCGATGCTCTTTCGTATCGCTTCTAGAGGGAGGGGACTCGTTCATCGCGGAATATGAAATTTGCAGAAACCGTAGAAAGGTAAATAACGTGAGTTCGACGAATTCAAAATAGAGTAAGCTGTGTATCCAATGTCCTCTGTACATTGATACACGGCTTTTTCGGAAACATACAATATGCAGCAATAGCTCCCAACATGTTCACGATAAAATTGTCAAAGCAA
>JAZPZS010000006.1:0-7135 GCA_045544835.1 Bacteroidaceae bacterium
TGGCGGACATCCTCTCCATATTTATAAAGGAGTACGGACTCATCGTCCTTGCCGCCTCGGCCGTGGCCTTCCCCATAGGCTATATGATAATGAAGGAGTGGGTGGCACAGTACGTGAAGCAAGCGCCCATTGCCTGGTGGATATACGCCGTCATCCTCCTCGCCATCGTCCTGCTCATCGCCCTCTCGGTAGGCTCGCGCGTATGGCGCACCGCCCGCGAGAATCCGGCCGAGGTGATTAAGAGTGGAAACTAAATTTTAGGTAGAGCGCAGGGAACGCTTTTCTTGAGACTTTGGTGGTCTCTGCAGCTGCTGCCTAAATAAAAAGAGGAGAGCTCGCTTATGCGAAGCTCTCCTCGATGATTTCGGTAAGCACCTCCTTGATGTCGAGCCCTGCGGCACGTACCTGCTGGGGGATGAAGCTGGTGGCTGTCATGCCCGGTGTGGTATTTATCTCCAGCAGGTTGAGCTTATTGCCCTCGGTGATGATGTAGTCGATGCGGATGATGCCATGGCAGCGCAGGATGTCGTAGAGCAGTGAGGTGAGCGTACGTACGCGCTCGGCAATGCTCTCGTCGATGCGGGCAGGGGTAATCTCCTCAACCTGACCGTTGTATTTGGCATCGTAGTCAAAAAACTCGTTCTTCGCCACTACCTCAGTGATAGGGAAGACAACGCTCTTCGCACGTGTCTTGTAGCATCCACAGGTAATCTCCGTACCCTGCATGAAGGCCTCTATCATCACCTCGTCGGCCTCGCCAAAGGCGGCCTCCACGGCGGGAAGCAGCTCCTCGGGAGCCTTCACCTTGGTGGTGGCGCAGCTGGAGCCTCCACAGGTAGGTTTCACGAAACAGGGCAGCCCTACTGCTTTTACCACATCATCCACGGTGATGACATCCTGACGGCGTAGGGTGAGCGACTCGGCCACGCGCACGCCAAGGCTACGCAGGTACTGGTTGAGCACGAATTTGTTGAATGTCATGGCCGAGATGAGGGGAGGGCAGGTGGAATAGGGCATGTGGATAAGCTCGAAGTAGCTACCCAAGAGTCCGTTCTCGCCCGGAGTGCCATGGATGGTGATGTAGGCGTAATCGAAAGTCACGTGATGCCCCTCGTGGGTGAAGCTGAAATCGTTGCGGTCGATGGGTGCTGTAGCACCCTCGGGCAGCTGCACGTGCCAGTCGGTGCCGCGGATGATTACGGTATACACGATGTAGCGCTCCTTGTCGAGGAAGGAGTCGATGCCTGCTGCACTGCGCAGCGATACTTCATATTCGCCTGAGTCGCCTCCTGCGACAATGGCTATGGTGCGTTTGTTTGCGTTCATTACGGATATGTTGGATTTACATCGTTACATGCTTGATACCACTCGGGACACCACGGATAATTTCTACATTCTTGGGAAGGGCATTGGAAGAGACCTCAGTATCCTCGGGAACATATACACGTTCCAACTTCGGACAATTCTCTATAGCCCAGCTCTCCAAGCGCTTGGTACCCTCGGGGAAGTAGATTTCCTTCACGTTCTTGTGATGGTAGATGGTATTCTTGCCTACCGTCTCCATGGGAAGCAGCTCGATGAAGGTCATTCCGCCAGGAATGTAGTAGAGTTGAGGAGTGTCACCATTTTTCCTGTATACGACCCCCTTATGGTCCATCAGTGCAGGATTGCCTTCATGCACGTAGATGGCCTGCAGGTTGCGTCCGAAATCCTTGATGCTCAAATACATCAAATTGGGCTCACCCATTGTCGTGATGTTTTGGCCGAGATAAATCTCCACGAGTCCTTCGGGAAGGTCTACGCTCGGGTTGAACGAGTTGATGACAAATCCTTCTACGCTGTAGGGGACAGCGAACGAGGGCTCTTCGGTGGAAACAGCCTTGACATTGAGTCTGCCATCATAGTAATTGTAGACCGCACAGTCATCCTTGAAAATGTCCACATCCGCCTGCGTGGGCTTGAGGTAACCATAATCTGCTGTGTTTTTCATCGGCCAGCTTTTGGTCCCATTGGTGGGGTCACTCACATACCAGGTACCATCCGGGCAGCCGTACATCCACGCATGACCAAGATCCATGTTATTGTAAACGAGGTAGCCATTGACTACTACCGCCGGTATCCCCTGAGTCATGCACATCACCACCATCAGGTTAGAATAGCCCTGACACACGGCAAACCTATTTTTGAACACATCATAGGCATCATTATTGTAGTATTTATTTTCAGGATTGTTCTGGGGATTGTTGTATTTAATATTCGTATTCACCCAACTACAGATGGCGTCATACTTGTCCTTCTCGGTGGTTTTACTCGCTACAAGTTCGTCCGTAAACGTCTTTATCTCTTGATACTGCACATCGGTGATGACGACCGAACCGAGCGAGTTGATAATCTCAGGTCCTGCGGCAGTGAACAGTGCTTTCAAATTCTGCTGAGGTGTACCATCCAACAACTCTGCATCATCAGGTTCAGGGAAAGCGGGAGCACGGTAGTTGTCTACAAATGTTACAGACTCTTGCTGGGCAAGGTTCGCAGCCTCATACTGCTCATTACATGCGGAAAACATGATGCCTGTAGCGGCGAGCGACAATACTAAAATTTGCTTTTTCATAAGTTCGTAATTATTCTATTGTTTCAATTTCTTTTTCGATTTCCATGCTTGGAGCACAGATGTTTACAGGCTCCACTCCCTTGGGATTCTCGCCATACTTGTTCGGGCCGGGGGTACTATCGGTACAATACCATACCAAGAGTACAATGCTGTATATCATGTACGGAATGAGTGTGACGAGCAATGCTATCACCCAAGGAATGAAAGGGACGAACGTGCTATAGTCTACACCCTTGTCAATTGGCACATGTAATGCAATACCAACCAACCAGGTAACCATCACAGCAACCCATAGAAAACAAAAAATCATCAGACCTCCGTACCACCATCCGCTGCGACCGATATCGTGCAGGCGACGTGTGGATACAGCAAATGATGCGATAGCACTGAAGAGATTCCAAATGCCATACGCCATGAGCAAGGGGAACAACAGAAGTACTTTATCCTCGGGAACAAGTTCCATGAGGATAGAGAAGGGCAGCGCCACAAGGAAGTTAAACAGCGCCCAGTACCAATATTCCGAACGGCGTGCACGGCCGGTAAAGGTAAACGCCTTTGAGAAACAAGTCTTCACGGCCCCAACGAAGCCCATATTGATTGGTTGCATAGTCTAACCTTTTTACATGTTTTTTTTATTATTTGGCAAATATACACAAACTTTTTCACATCTATTTACATCGTCAGCTTTTTGGAGCCTATGATAATATTTTTTTGCTCTGTTGAAAAAAAAATATCAAGCCTGCGAAAATATTTTTTCAACAAGGTGATAATTTTTTGTCAAGCCATCAAAAAAGTTTGACAAAAAGAAAAAATCCATACCACAGCCCTTATGGCAAAGCTTTATCCCTCTGACCTACCCTCTACATAAACGCGCCAGCGGTCGAGCAGGGCTACCATGTCGGCAGGGAGTTCGGAGGTGAAGAACATCTCTTTGCCTGTGCGAGGATGCACGAAGCCGAGGGTACGGGCATGCAGTGCCTGGCGCGGACAGGTATCGAAGCAATTGGCCACAAACTTGCGGTACGTGCCCGAAGTGGTGCCCTTGAGTATCTCGTTGCCTCCGTAGCGCTCGTCGTTGAAGAGCGGATGGCCAAGGTGCTTCATGTGCACTCGTATCTGGTGGGTGCGCCCTGTCTCGAGGATACACTCCACGAGGGTGACGTAGCCAATACGCTCCAGTACCTTATAGTGAGTGACGGCATGCTTGCCTATCGTGGGGTCGGTGAAGACGGCCATCTGCAGGCGGTCGTGCGGGTTGCGGGCTATCTGGCTGCGTATGGTGCCGGTGTCGTCCTTCAGGGAACCCCACACGAGGGCGTTGTAGTGGCGCTTGGTGGTCTTGTTGAAGAACTGCATGCCCAGTGAGGTCTTAGCGTCGGGGGTTTTGGCCACCACGAGCAATCCCGAGGTGTCCTTGTCGATGCGGTGCACGAGGCCTACACTGGGGTCGTTGGGGTCGTAGTCGGGATTGTCGCGCAGATGCCAGGCTATGGCATTGACGAGCGTGCCGCTATAGTTGCCGCAACCGGGGTGTACGACCATGCCGGCAGGCTTGTTGATGACCATGAGGTCATCGTCCTCGTATACGATGTCGAGGGGGATGTCTTCGGGGGTGATGTCATTCTCGTAGCGCGGGCGGTCCATCATCATGGTGATGATGTCGCAAGGCTTCACGCGGTAGTTGCTCTTCACGGCCCTACCGTTCACGTGGATGAAGCCTGCCTCGGCCGCCTTCTGTATGCGGTTGCGCGAGGCGTGGGGCAGATGGTCGAAGAGGAACTTGTCGATACGCAGCAGCTCCTGCCCCTTGTCCACCACGATGCGGAAGTGCTCGTAGAGCGATGCCTCCTCGTCGAGCGAAGCGTCAAGGTCGGCATAGGGATTGTCGGTGCCTTCGGTAAGCAGTTCGTCGAGTTCGTCAGGATGGGTCATAACAGTCTTCTATGAATACAAATAGTTTAGAACCATCCATCCTCTACGGTAGCCATACCCAACGTGTCGGTCTTCTCTGAGTTGCCTCCACCGATAACCAGTGTCAGTTCAGAACCTTCAGGCACCATCTCCTCACCTTGCAATTCACGTCCGTTGTAACGCACGCCGTAAACCCAGTCGAGTTCGCCGTCTATAGTGTCGTGCGGAGCCAACTTGAAGCCTGCGGCACGAAGGCGCGACTCGGCTTGGCGCAACGAACTGTTGTCCACGATGTCCGGCACAGCTATCATGGGCTGATTGCCCGAGCTCACGGTGAGGTATATCTTACGGCCACGCTTCACCTTGGCATTCTGTGCGGGGCGTTGGCTGATTATTTCTCCCATAGGAATCCCTTTAATATAGGTGTACTCGTCTACCACACCTTTCAGATGATGATTCTCCAACATCTGTATGGCCTCCTCTTCCTGCATACCCGTAATGTCGGGTACCATAATAGCTATCCCATGCTCAGTGTAGCTGTCAATCCAACGGAAGGTGATGAACACAGCAGCCACCACCACAGCGGCCATAGCTGCAAGATTGATGAGAATGAAGCGGAGTGAGGTTTTCTTATTGCTGTCTTTATTCTTGCTCATAGTAGGGACTATAATATTATTTGACAAAAGTAATAATAATCTGCGGATATATAAAAAAAAGAGGTGACGATTTTCATCGTCACCTCTTTATGATACAGTCCCTGCGGAGAGAAATTACTTCTTCAGACCGTTGAACTCGTCAGAAATTGTCAATTTCTTGCGACCCTTAGCACGACGGGCAGCCAATACACGACGACCATTAGCGGTAGCCATTCTCTCACGGAAACCATGTTTGTTCTTTCTCTTTCTCAGAGAAGGTTGAAATGTTCTTTTCATTGCTCTGTTCTATTTTTATTGTTCTTTCTTTTCTTTGTCTTAGCGCCCTTTTTCGTCGTTAGGCTGCGTAATCGGGTTGCAAAAGTAGGGACTTTTTTTGAATTGACCAAAAAATGTACTGATTTTATGCGAAAGATTTGGGCATTTTGCCGTTTTATGTTAATTTTGCAGCCGAAAAACGGAGAAAAAGTAGAAATTTAAGTATAAATAATAGACAAAAGAAGTTATGATTAATGCACAAGACATCAAGAAAGGTACCTGCATCCGCATGGACGGAAAGCTGTACTTCTGTATCGATTTCCTTCATGTAAAGCCCGGTAAGGGTAACACCTTCATGCGTACTACACTCAAGGACGTGGTTGACGGCTACGTGCTGGAGCGTCGCTTCAACATCGGTGAGAAGCTCGAGGATGTACGCGTAGAGCGTCGTCCCTACCAGTATCTCTATCAGGAGGGTGAGGACTTCATCTTCATGAACAACGAGACATTCGACCAGGCTCCCATTGCCAAGGAACTCATCACAGGTGTTGCCTTCTTGAAGGAGGGTATGACCGTTGAGGTGGTATCTGACGCTTCTTCCGACACTGTGCTCTATGCAGAGCTCCCCACCAAGGTTGTGCTCCAGATCAGTTACACCGAGCCCGGCCTCAAGGGCGACACCGCCACCAACACTCTCAAGCCCGCTACATTGGAGACTGGCGCCGAGATCCGCGTGCCCCTCTTCATCACCGAAGGTGAGTTCGTTGAGGTTGACACTCGCGATGGCTCATACGTAGGTCGTGTGAAGATGTAATAATGGACAAACTGACAATCAATCGCTGGGCCGAAGAAGACCGCCCACGCGAGAAGATGATAAGCAAAGGAGCTCAGGCGTTGACCAACGCTGAGCTCCTTGCTATTCTTATAGGATCGGGCAACGATGAGGATTCGGCCGTAGGGCTCATGCAGAAGGTGCTGGCGGCGTATAATAACAGCATCGACCAGGTGGGACGCCTCAGTGTAGACGAATTGTGTCGCTTCAAGGGCATAGGCCCCGCCAAGGCGGTAACCATACTCGCCGCCTGCGAACTGGGTCGTCGACGTGCCGTAGAACAGCCCGAGCGCCGGCAAGTGCGCTCGGCAGCACAGGTGTACGAGTACTTCTACCCTCTCCTGCGCGACCTCGCCGTAGAGGAGTGCCACGTGCTCCTGCTCAACCAATCATCCTCGGTCATCGACTCCGTGCGCATCGGCATGGGCGGACTCACCGAGACGGTTGTCGACGTACGCATTATCCTGCGCGAAGCCCTGCTCAAGCGGGCCACCTCGCTCATCCTTTGCCATAATCACCCGTCTGGTACGCTACGTCCCAGTACACATGACGACCGCCTCACACGCCAAGTGCAGGAGGCTGCCAAGCTCTTTAACATCAGTCTGCTCGACCATGTTATCTTTACCGACAATGGCTATTATAGCTATGCCGATGAGGGGAGGCTATAAGCGATAAGGCGTATTGGCGATGGCTAATAGACTAAAAAGAAGCAGCTCGTGAGAGCTGCTACTTGTCTTATTTGTAGCGTTCAAGCAAGCGTTTGGGGAGTTTTACGATGCAGATGTTCATCGAGCGGTCGTCTTCCGATAGCATAGCGGACTGTATTTCTATGGCTGTGCCGTCGGGCTTGAACGTAGGATGCACGTGGTC
>JAZPZS010000007.1:0-34008 GCA_045544835.1 Bacteroidaceae bacterium
TCGACCTGCTGGGCCAGCTCTCCAACATCCGCTACTCGGTGAACGCGCAGGGCATACAGGAGACATGGCACAACGTGGTGCCGCGCTACGCCATGCTGCACGTGGTGTACCGATTCAATAAGCAACCGAAGAAGAAATAGACAATCGTAATTTTTGAAGAACATCAGAGAAGGATGGAGGCTGCCCGTGAGGGTCGCCTCCATCTGTCACATTACCCCAGCAACTGCTCGGCGTGGGTAGAGGTATTGATCTGCTTGGGCAGGAACACCTGCTCGATGATGCCGTTCTCGTCGATCACGAAGGTGGTGCGGAAGGTGCCCATGTACTTGCGACCGTACATGCTCTTCTCGCCCCACACGCCCATGGCCTGCACCAGTTCCTTGTCGGTGTCGGCAATCAGGGTGAAGGGCAGTTCGTACTTGTCGATAAACTTGCGGTGCGAAGCGGCACTGTCTACACTCACGCCAATCACTTCGTAGCCCCGGGCACGGAACTCGCCGTAGTGGTCGCGCAGGCTGCATGCCTCGGCCGTGCAGCCCGATGTGTTGTCCTTGGGGTAGAAGTAGAGTACTACCTTCTTGCCGCGATAGTTGCTGAGCAGCACCTCCTGCCCGTTCTCATTCACTCCCAAACGCTCGGGAGCCTTGTCACCTATATTCATACGTTCATTTTTTGTGGTTAATAAGTTTTTTCGTACTTTCGCATACTGAAACGCGAAGATAACAGATTTTTTTCAATCATGAAAGTAAAATTCCTGCTTACTATAGGAGTATTGCTCAGTTCCCTGTCACTGATGGGGCAATCGGCCATTGGCGCGAAAGAGCACTTTGCTGTTCGCCTGCGTGGCGACCATACTCCTTTTGTCGAGAGTCAAAAACTGCGATGGAGCGATGTAGAGCAGTATCGCTCCCAAGTGTGGCAAACCTGGTGCGAGGTCAATCGTGCCTTCGAGGAGGACAAGCTACCCGCACCACGCCCCCTCAGCACCGATACGCTGCTGTGGCCGCTGCCCGCAGAGCTGGAACCCAATGCTACCATGCCTTACTACTTCGGAACCAAGGGCGACAAGCCTGAGAATGGATGGCCGCTATACCTATATATACATGGCTCGGGGCCAAAGACGCACGAGTGGGGCACAGGCTATATCCTCTGCTCACGCTTCAAAGATGCTCCCTCGCTCTATTTCATTCCTCAGATACCCAACGAGGGCAGCTATTATCGCTGGTGGCAACGGGCCAAGCAATTTGCCTGGGAGCGATTGCTGCGCCTGTCTTTCGTCAGTGGCGAAGTTGATGCCAACAGGGTATACCTCTTCGGCATCTCTGAGGGAGGCTACGGCAGCCAGCGCCTGGCCTCATTCTATGCCGACTATCTTGCAGCGGCAGGTCCCATGGCAGGTGGTGAGATACCCTTCGAAGCTCCGGCCGAGAATTGCGGCCACATAGGCTTCTCGCTACGCACGGGAGCCAATGACTATATGTTTGCCCGCGACCTGCTCACTGCCCGCACACACGAACTCTTTGATAGCCTGCAGCGCTGCTACCCTGCGGAGTATCGCCATCATATAGAGCTCATCCCCGGGCGCGGACACGGCATCGATTACTCGCCGACGACACCTTGGCTCAGCCACTTTACCCGCACTCCGCATCCCCGCCACTTTGTGTGGGAGGACTATCCCATGGATGGCATTTATCGCCGTGGCTTCTATAACATTGCCGTGCATGAGCGCGACACCATTGGAGGCAATGAGCGCACCCGCTACGAGATGACCGTCGGGGGCAACACCATCCGCCTCACCATTGACCGTGTCAACTACGAGGTCACTCAGCGTGAGCCACGATGGAACATCCCCATCAAGCACACCAAGCACAACACTCCCGTCACGGAAGGAGCCTTTACACTCTATTTGTCCGATGAAATGGTCGATTTTAGCCAAAAAGTCACCCTCATCGTCAACGGCAAGCAGGTGTATCGTGGCAAGGTGCGCCCCGATATGAAGCACTTGGTAAATAGCTGTGCCACCTTCTTTGACCCCGAGCGACTATATGCTGCGGGTATTGAGGTGGAGTTGTAGAGGCCTCCCCCAACCCCCTCCCGAAGAGGGGGCTTGCGGGCATCGCGGTTCTCATAATTAACGCTTGGCTGCACTCGCTGAAAGATGCAAGTCGACTTGCACCTTGCCCGTTTGCGTAAGTATTCATAATTCATAGCTCATAATTCATAATTATAAAAGCATGTCCCTTGACTTTGACCATATGTCGCCGGGGCGACTATTCACGAAGATGTTCTTCCCCACGCTGCTGGGTATGTTCTCCGGCTCGGTGATGAACATTACCGACGGCATGTTCGTAGGGCAGCGCGTAGGCAGCGATGCCTTGGCTGCCATCAACATTGCTGCGCCGGTGTTTATGCTCGTCACGGGCATTGCCCTGATGTTTGGTATAGGCGCCTCGGTGCGTGCCTCCATCTCATTGGCACAGGGTAGAACGAAAGAGGCCAATCGCGAGATTACTACTTCGCTGCTCGTGGCAGTGGCCGTCGTCACCCTGCTCTCGGCTATCATCCTGCTCAACCTCGACACGATGGCCTACCTCTTCGGCAGCACCGACCGCCTACTTCCTCTCGTCAAGGAGTATATGCTGTGGGTGACGGTGGGTATGCCTGCCAGCTGCGTGCTGTTTGCCGGCATGTTCTTTGTCCGCCTCGACGGAGCACCCAAGTTTGCCATGTGGTGCGAGATTATCGGTGCCGGGCTCAACATCGTGCTCGACTATATCTTCATCTATCCCCTCGACATGGGTATCATGGGAGCTGCCATAGCCTCGTCGCTCAGCTGCCTCGTGGGCGCTCTGCTCATCATGGGCTACCTGATTTTCTTTACCAAGCGCATCCGACTCTGTAGTTTGAGAGCCGCTTTCGGCCGTGGTACGCGATGGCTGCAGACGACGTGGCAGCAGGTAAAGTTGGGCCTCTCCGGCTTCCTTGGCGAGGTAGCCATCTCGCTCATGCTCGTGCTGGGCAACTATGTCTTCGGTAGTCTGCTCGGCGAGAGTGGCGTGGCTGCCTACAGCATAGCCTGCTACTGCAGTCCGCTCTTCTTTATGATTAATAATGCCATCGCCCAGTCGGCCCAGCCTATCATCAGCTACGATTATGGTGCCCGCCGCTGGGAGCGTGTGCGCCATACTCTGCGTCTGGTGCTTGTCGTAGCCATCGTGTGCAGCGTGGTGATGACCACCCTCATTATTCTCCTCACCGACCCGCTAGTGAGCCTCTTCGTGAAGGACGACCCCACCACCCACACCCTTGCCGTCAAGGGTATGCCTCTCTTTGCCATTGACCTGCTCTTCCTTGCCGTTAACGTCACCATGATAGGCTACTTCCAGAGTATCAAGCGCGGCGCTTGGGCTACTGTGTTCACTACCCTGCGTGGCTACATCTTCCTCATACTCTGCTTTGCGGTGCTCCCTCTTGCCTGGGGCGTACCGGGTGCCTGGCTCGCCATCCCTGCGGCTGAAGGACTCACCACCATATGCATCGTACTCTTTGTGGCAATGCGCTTCATGTTGCGTAGGCGCAGGCGCTGACTTTTTATTGGTAATTTTCGGTGCGGCATAGCGTTGTATCTGTCGCAGCTTTTTTGTATCTTCGCATCATGAAAATGAAGCATCCACTCTCCATCGCTGTGTTTTGTTCGGCAGCGACAGATATTGCCCCTGATTTTTTCGAACAAACAGCCTTGCTGGGTCGTTGGATAGGTGTGCATGGTTGGCGCCTTGTGTATGGCGGTGCCTGTCTTGGTCTCATGGAGTGTGTGGCTCGTGCTGCCAAGGAGGCCGGGGCCACGGTTGCGGGGGTAGTTCCCGACAAGCTGGTAGAGCGCGGCATCGTGTCGTCACTGCTCGATGAAGTCATCCACGTCCATAGCTTGGGCGAGCGCAAGGAGGTGATGCTGCGCGAGAGCGATATTTTCATAGCCCTGCCCGGTGGGCTAGGCACGCTCGACGAGGTGTTCCATATCTTGGGAGAGAGCAGCATTGGATACCACACCAAGCCCGTAGTACTCTACAATATAGGCGGCTGCTGGAACTCACTGCTTGCCATGCTCGATGACTTGCGCTGCCAAGGTCTCCTACGTCACGACCTCGCGGGACGCCTCGTGGTAATCGAACGTTTGGAAGATCTGGAAGCGAAGATTCCCTTTAACCTTATCTAACGATTTTAAGAAATAGTATTATGCGCAAGATTATCGGTATCGGAGAAACGATTCTCGACATCCTTTTCAAGGACAATCAGGCTGCAACCTCGGTGCCTGGAGGCTCTACTTTCAATTCCATGATATCCCTAGGACGCGTGGGTATTCCCTCATGCTTCATCAGTGAGATTGGCGACGACAAGGTGGGAGGTATCGTCCGTGATTTCCTTACCGACAATGGGGTTGACGACCGTTTCCTTACCGAATACCCGGAATGCAAGTCGCCCATATCGCTGGCTTTCCTCGACGACCACAACAATGCCAGCTATTCCTTCTATAGAGAATCCTTTGGACGTCGCTCCGATTGGCAGTGTCCTCCTATCGGGCACGATGATATCATTCTCTTCGGCTCCTATTACGCCCTCGACCCTAATGTGCGCTATAAGGTTACGGCTCTGCTCGATGAGGCTCGCAGCGTAGGTGCCATTATTTACTATGATGTCAATTTTCGCCGCAACCATGCCGGTGAGGCTATCAAGCTCATGGGTACCGTCATCGAGAATTTGGAGTATGCTGATATCGTACGTGGCTCCGATGAGGATTTCTCTGTCCTCTACCATATCGACGAGGGGGCGAAAGTGTTCAAGGAAAAGATTGAGTTCTACTGCCCGCGTCTCATCTATAGTCGTGGAGCCCAAGGTGTCGAACTGCATAGCACCTCCCTTGCCAAGCGCTATCCTATAGAGCCTATCATTCCCGTGAGCACTATCGGTGCTGGCGATAATCTCAATGCCGGTATCCTCTATGGTATCATACGCAACCGCATTCGTCGCGATGACCTCGATAGCCTCACTGAGCGTGACTGGGACGACATCATCCGTTGCGGCCTCCGATTCAGTGCCGACACTTGCAGTCATACCGACAATTATGTTAGTCGTGAGTTTGCCGCTGCGCTCGACTGGTAGTATCTATGGAGGTATGGAGGCTACAACGCTACAAACCTTCCGTTCTCCCAGGAGTAGGTGATAGAGTCACATTTCAAGTAGGGTAGTACAGCCTGTCGGTCCTCCTTATTGAGATAATCCACTGCCGTGATGCGGCATGTCAGTATGGTATGGTCGGGTGATAGTGAGTAGGACTTGAAGGGTACGTCCAGTTTCTTCCATGCCATATCGGCTGAGTCGCTTACCTCATCCGTGCGAAAGTCCTTCAATGTAGGCTCCATAAAGTGCTCGGAGGAATCCAAAGGACGCCATCCTTCATCGAAAAAAAACACACGGCTATCGTTCACAGTCGTCTTTAAGGTAGTCACCATGCACAACACGTCAGTAGTATCGTTCACGGGAAGCAACTTCATCTCCACGTTGCTCGATTGGGTATAACTCACCAACAGATAATCATCAGTGACCCTCTCCATGCGCGATTTCCCATCCATGCGGTTTGTCACTACCGCCTCCATTTTGCTGTCCAAAAAGTCGATGAAATCTAATCGGTTGTTCTTGGTGAGCAGTGGCATCACTGAGTCCGGCATGGTTGTGAACCATTGGCGTATGGGAGTCCGTGCAGCCATGGAGGCTATACTCATCGCCATTAATATGCTATATACTATTCGTTTCATCTTTCGATTCTTTTTCTTTTTACGAGTGCTTGATTCGGGTTATGGTATGATGCCTTTTATGAGGAACCACACCACGGGAATGAGCAGTGCGGGCAACATGTTCAGCGTTTTGCAGTCTTTCAGCTTGAGTAGGGACAGACCCGAAGCAACAATCATCAGACCGCCCACGATGAGCAGTTCCGCCATGAGGCTCTCGCTGATGGCTGTGCTTGATACCTTGGCAATCAGATAGAATAGCCCCTGCCAGCAGAAGAGCACAGGAGCGGCCAGTATCATCCATATGCCGTAGGTGCTCGCAAAAACGGTTGATGTCACTAGGTCGAGTGTCGCATTGGTATAGAGGAAGGTGTTGTCGCCCTTCAAGGCACTTATCACAGGTCCGAGCATGGCCAGCGGTCCTATGCAGTAGAGTAGAATGGCTGTGGAGAGGCCATCGGCAAGGTGAGTGTTCCTGTTGTTCTTTGAGCGCCTATTTATCAGGTTGGCAAATCGCCCGTCAAGATTCAGCGCTGTGCCTATGACACCTCCTAAGGCTATGGATACGATAAATAGCACCGGATATTCGCTTTTGTCGAAGTTGCTAATTACAGCGTTGAGGCCGATGCCAAGGCAGGCCAGCCCCAATCCCGTATAGAGAGTCTCCTTATACTTCTCCTTTATACCCCTGTTCATCACCGCTCCCACTATGCTACCTGCGATTATCGTGCAAGTATTTACAATTGTTCCTATCATCGTCGTTTTTGAACTTGGTTGTCAGCGCAAAGATACAATAAAGAAATGAAAGAGTCAGTTCGCGTCCCCAAGAATCTTTGTAGTTATTTCGTTCCTTTTGTCTTGACGCGATGAAAGAATTCGCTTTTGTGGAGGATTTTTTCAGGTTTAATGTCATATTTTTTGTCTGTTATCACTATATTTGCAGTGTAACATCACAGAATGCTTTATGAATAAGAAATCCCTATTCGTTATCATTTTTGCAACTTTTGTCATGTCGGTTGCCGCGCAGTTCTCCACCCATCAGCTTGACTTCGTCAAGGGAGCCGACGTAGGCTTCCTCACCGGTCAGGAGAAGCGCGGCGTAGTGTTCCACGACCGCAACGGCAAGGAGCGCGAATGCCTCGAACTGCTCAAGAACGACTATCAGATGGGCGCCATCCGCATGCGTGTATGGGTCGCCCCCCGTGGCGGCACCAACGACAAGCACGAGCTCCTCGCCATGGCCAAGCGCGTCAAGGCCCTGGGCATGGACCTCATGGTCGACTTCCACTACAGCGACTCCTGGGCCGACCCCGCCAAGCAACCCATCCCCAAGGCATGGCTCGGCCACTCCTACGAAGAGATGAAGCACGACCTCCGTGCCCACACCATCGACGTGCTCACCCTCCTCAAGGACAACGGCATCACCCCCCGCTGGGTGCAGGTAGGCAACGAAACCACCAACGGCATGCTCTGGAGCGTCAAGACCAATGAGCGCGGCTGGGAAGTGAAAGACTCGCTCGGCCACACCATCATCACCCACTCCATGGGCCACATCAAGACCCAGCCCGAGCAGTATGCCGGCTTCATCCGCACCGGCTACGACGCCGTCAAGGAGGTCTTCCCCGAAGCCATCGTCATCGTACACCTCGACCGTGGCCACCGCCAAAGCCTCTACGACTGGCACCTCGACACACTGCTCAAGCATGGAGGCAAGTTCGACATGATAGGCATGTCGCTCTACCCCTACTGGGCCATGCAAGGCAAGCCCGACGTCAAGGCCGACGACATCATCACCGACTGCATCGCCAACATCCGCCACGTCAGCGAGAAGTACGGCTGCGACGTCATGATTGTAGAGACCGGCTACGAGGTCGACGAGCGCCACCCCGAAGTGATGGAAGAGGGTCGCCGCCAGCTCACCCGCGCCATCCACGAGGCACGCACCCAGACCAACGGTCGCTGCCGCGGCATCTTCTACTGGGAGCCCCAGTGCCTCCCCGGAGGCTATAAGCTGGGCGCCTTCAACAGCAATGCCGCCCCCACAGCCATCATGGAAGCCTTCGTGGAGTGAGGCTTCATCCTACCATACACATACCCTTCACTCTATCTGATACAAACAAAGAGGTCGGCACTCTCACGAGTACCGGCCTCTACTGTCGATTTAGCGTTAGAATTGTTCAAGAAGCTAAAGCTCTTTCGAGTAGCTCAGAGTCCCAACTCCCCCACCCAGCGATAGTAGTGGCTGCTCTTGGGTACCAGCGCAAGCTTGCCCTGCTCCACATAAGCCTTGAGCTTGCGATAGGCCGTGCTCACCGCAAAGTGCCCTATGCGGGCCAGTTCGCGTACATGGATATCCTCGTGCGTGGCGAAGTATTCGCGCAGCGCCTCCTCCAGTTCGGCCTCGGTGAGCGGCTTGCGCTCCACTCCCTCCACGCTAAACTTCACATCGGCCAGACGCGAAGCCAGGTTCTTGTCGGGGCGAAAGCGGATACCACTGATGCGCACCTCCTTGCCCGTGGGCGGCGTCGTGCCCTTGTGACTGCTCAGTTCCATGTTCAGCGTGCCCAGCCCTGCCAAGTCCACGCGATAGCCATGGGCGAGTGCCTCCACGATGCGCTCGCTCATAGCCTCCCATACCAACTTCACATCCGTCTCCGTAGCCGTGGTGGCATCGCAGATGTCCTTGGCAAGGGAGTCCACATCCACCTTCAGTGCGTGCGACACGGTGAGCGCCATCCCCTTCGCTTCGGTGCCAGCCCCACACATCAGTTTACGACTCGTAGCCTTGCAAGCCACCTCAATCCCATACATACGCTTGTGCGCTGCAGTCTTGTACTTCTTCGTCTTCATATCTATATATAGTTAAATTCAATTATTTAACCCTCCGCTTATTGTCATTCTGAACGAAGTGAAGAATCTCTACACTTCCTTCATTTCTCATCCCTACATCCATTATTCCCCGTACCACCCTCAATCCCAGCATTTTACTTCAATCACCATATCTTATCCTCGCGAGGAGAATATATTACTCTCGCGAGAGGAATACTTTATCTTCGCGAAGAGAATAGTTTATCCTCGCGAGGGTAAATAATTCTCTTCGTGTGAGGAATATTTTTTGTTTCCATAGAACAAAGATAATGAAAAAACTTTAAAAAAATATTCTACAGGAGGTAATATATTTATCCATATTACTACGTATATCCGAGACGATTCCTTTGGGATAAATCAGCAGAAAGATGACAAACAAACTTACGGGATGTTTTGCTATTCCAATGTTTTTCGATAAATTTGCAAGCAATGACGAAGAGAGACACAGATATCGCCTATTTCCTCTCGTTCTGCATAGAGCAGTACAAGCGGCATATATCCACATCGGGAAGCGATGTGATGGCTCTCTTTATGCAATATGGTGTGGACCAATATTTGATAAACAATTTCGATATCCTCCATACGCAAAGTTCTCAGTGGCTGATGGAAGAGATTGATGAATTTATCAAACGAGCAAAGGAGGAGAGCGTATGAAACTATATCACGGAAGTCTTGAAGTCGTAAGTGAGCCACGCATTATCACTCCTAATCGTACGCTCGACTATGGTCGTGGATTCTATACCACCACCTCGTATGAGCAGGCCGAGCAATGGGTGCGACGAAGAAAAGGAACACAGCACTCCGTAGGCTATGTCAATGTGTACGAATTAGCCGATATTTTGCCCGATGACATAAAGCAATTGCGTTTCGAAACCCCTACTGAGGAGTGGGTAGACTTTGTAATGCGCAACCGTACCGAGAAAGGCTTTGAGCACTCTTTCGATATAGTCTATGGCCCAGTTGCCAACGATCGTGTGTATGCAGCCTTTGCCCTTTATGAAAGTAACCTGCTCGACAAGGAAGAACTGATACGCGAGTTGCGTGCTTATGAGTTGGTAGACCAGTTCCTTTTCCACACCGAACAATCATTGCAACATCTCACGTTTATAGAAGCAAAGGAGGTAACACTATGATTCGCGAAGTAACAAACAATAATGTTCACTTGCTTATTCCTGGCAAGGCGGCCCATTTTGCCCGCATCTATACCGAGCAAAATGGAGGCACTATGCTTGAGGCCCTCCGCGCATTCTACTCTTCCAAGATGTATCACGAGTTAGAAGACGAATCCACCAAACTCTGGCATCTCGGCCCAGTGGCTTTGTACGAAGATTTTGAAAAAGAAAATTAAACAAACACATAGTATTAACAAATAAAACGAATTGCCTATGGAATAAACCCGGACAGACGCTTTCGCGAAGGTTTGTGATGCAAAGCATTACTGCTTTCAAGGCTTAAATTAAGCCAAATAAAAATAAATCATTAACCCGAAAAGCGTTCCGTTCGTTCTTGATAAATAGATTTGGAGCTTTTAGCTCTTGTTCTCTCTTTTCTGAATACCGCCAATTTTCAACATGCGAGAACAAGCAGACTGAAGGTTCACCCCGATAGGGTGTGGACTATTCTTTGCTTGTTGCATGTAGGGTCTACTTGGCGGTAACCTAGAAAAGAGGCGAGTAACGGATGGTTTCACGCCTTTTCTTATGCTTAATAAGATAATGAAAAGAATTTATATTATAATTACTCTACTACTATTTCTTGTATCATGTGGGAACAAAACGTACTATGAAAATGACAAGAAAGTAGCAAAACTACTTTGCATTGAAAATGGTATAGCTAAAATCAAATATTATGATGACGTAAATGAACGAGAGGAAATTTTCGTAAAAAGGATGAAAAAAATACTTAAGTTTTACAACATTGAGAATAACATTTTCGAGCTTTACAGTAGCGCTTTATTAGATTATTATAAAATGGATATTAAAGATATAGACCCTGACGAGCTTTTGATTGTAAACAACACATTAGTAGAGGAGGAAATAACTACAGACGAATATCGTAAATATGAAACTACAGACTTTTTAAGCAATGAAGAAATAATGAAAGTATGTGATAGTAATAGGGGGACACCGAATGAGAGGGATGTTATTCGCTTTTATCATCAAAAGGGCTATACCTCATACGCTTATGCTCACAAACGAAACAACAATTCTTACAACATATTTTGGCCAGAAAAGGATAAAAAATATTCAGCAGAATATATCGAAAACGAATGGGTGATAAAAGAAAATCAAAATACTATAGCGGTTGAAGAAAAAATAGAATCTCCAACAGTGAGGAAGAAGACAGTTGATCCTTTGGTGGGCTCTTATAAGTGTGATAAGTCGAAGGATGTGTATGTATTTCATGCAGACGGAACAGGTGAATTCTTTGCTATGGGTAGCACTTCTTCAAGCAGTTTTACTTGGAATCGTTTTGTTGACGACGTTACAATCTTATACAAAGTATATGGAGAGCAGAAACTTAAATTCAACCTGTCCAATAAGACAATAACCGAAAAGTCGGCATCATTAGGAACGCTCGTTTTTCGCAAGATTAATTAAGAGCATCCTATGCGAAAGTATAATATAGCTTTGTCAATAGTTCCATTGATTATAGGTGGAATGCTATATTTAGGTTATCGAAGCCAAGAATTGTTGATGTTCAGATGGGCAAACTTTTTGGGGTTAAGTTGCTTTGTGAGTTCATGGCGGGAATTTTGCTTTCAGTATCCCTTGCCTGAATGGTGCTATTATGCACTACCTGATGGTTTATGGATGTTATCGTATATATTGTTAATAAATCTCATTTGGGATGACCGAACATGGAAAAGTCGAATATGGAGATATGCTCTTCCTGCTATTGCCATAACCTCTGAATTGTTGCAACTGCTGAATCCGTATTTTGGAACTTTTGATATTATGGATATAGTCTGCTATTTAGGAGCAGTTATTTTATTTGAACTTAAAAATACAACACAATGGAAAAGAAAAAAAAATTAGCATCAGCACTACTGTTGCTCTTCTTCGGATTATTAGCGGGTGGTTCTATTATCACTGGAGAACTCTATGAATTGTGGTATTGGGGAATAGGTTTTGCCTTAATATTTTTTATAGGACTTGCTATATCGGTCAATAAAGAAAAAGAAAAACAAGAAGAAAGAGAACGTAGAAGAAAAGAAGCAAAAGAACGTAGAAGAAAAGAACTTGAAGTGAAAAAGCACGATTATGAACTCAAAAAGAAAGAACAAATCGCTAAAATGGGCGAAGCCGATAAGGTTATCTCACTTGAGGAATATGATATAGATCAGGAAATCGCAATCTTCGGGAAGACTGGAAAAATCATTCTTTTGGGAAAAGAATATTCTTTTTCAGACATATTAGAATGCACATATGAAGATGATATTAAGACAATTAAAGGCAAAACGGAATATACTTCTACTACAACGACAAAGAATGGTAATGCAGTGGGACGTGCTATCGTTGGTGGTGTCTTAGCCGGTGGGGCAGGAGCTATTGTAGGTGGAGCTACTGCCAAGAAAGAGACCCAAACACTAGTTCATCAAAAAAATGACATTATCATACATAATTACACAGTCATTGTCAACGTAAACAACTTAACAAATCCCATTATAACAATCCCATTAAGAAGTGATAAAGACAAATTGAATGAGATTGTCGGATTGTTGAATCTGATAATTAAAAGAGGGGAAAAATGAAGAAGTAAAAATTGATTCCTAAATTGGATATTAGTTTAGCCGTCCTATTAATTTGCACATTTTGTTTAAGAGAAGTCTCAACTAAAGGAGTAATTTATATTCCATTCTTTTTATAATACACTTAATCTACTTAATAGGAGTAATCACCGCTACAAAAATAATATGCTTGTTCAGCGGTGATTTCCTTTTTTACATTTATTTTGCTTACGAATATCGCTTTTGAATAAATATATTATCTTTGCGTAAAAACAGCGTAACATATGGATAATTGGACAGAAGGATTATTTGGTGTTAGGGAAATATTGCTAGCAATAGTTCCCGCGATGTGTGGAATAGCAATGCCTTTATTGTTGCAAGCAATAGAGCGGATTGATGCAAAATATCAGTCGATAGGACTTGTGGAACTGTTCAAAAAAGAATGTATTTATAGGGTTTCCACGAAAATATTGATAATTTCGTGCATATACTTTGTCTATATCATGCTAGGTCCTTTCCCTAGTATGGTGGATTGCTGGATAGTAGAGAACTCAGCTGCAATTATAGGAGTCCTATTGATAATAGCACTATTTATCTATTTCTTTTTGTTTTGCAAAAGAGTGTTGGATTATTATAATCCCATAAAACTTAATCAACGCCTAATCTATTTAATTAAGAAGAAGGGACTTGTTGAAGCTTTAGATGCATATAAGGCATGGATTGAAATAATTCCTTCCATAGTAAAAGACTCTAACTATGTAGACACCTATAAAACTTTAGATATTATTAAACAACTAATCAAGGAGGAGGCTTTTGAGAAAGCAACACCTTCTCAGAATAATTCTCTAGTATATTTGAATTTCTCTTTTACAACTATAATTGAGGGGATATGCAGAAATGGACATAATCATAATGCAGATAAGTGCATTGATTATTTGGTTCAAATTCTTCTGAATGCTAAAAATAGAATCCCCATGAATCATTATAATTGCCTGTGGATGTGCATTAGGTTATTAGTCCAGTATGATAGAGACGATTTAGTTTATTCATATTGGGCTTATGCATCTAATCACTATGAGTATATGGAGTATAAAATAGATGGGGATATACACGAGGGCTGCAAACTAAGAAACGACTTTTTTGAGTTTAATATTTTTGTAGGAGCTCTAATTCTGTATAAAAAGAAATATGGCTTGCTTAACCAAATGCTTTCATATAAGATTAATATACCATCTTCATACCCATTATGCACAAAAAGCCTAAGTCACTTAGTTGATTGGTATAAACGAATTAACGAACTTGATGATTTAGCAATTGAAGAGAGATTCCCCTTCCCTGATATTAAAGGAACAAATAGCATTGTGTTAAGTAATGCCAATAGGTATATGTCGTTGCTGTTCCTAAACACATATAAAATAGGGCATAACTATAGTTTGGATAATACCTTCGGGCTTCCTATATTTGAACAGGATGAAAGAAAATTAAGAAGAATGGAGGATATGTTATCATCTCTGAAATACAACTTGAGACAGGTGCTAAATGACGCACAAATTGTTTGTGAATCTTTGGATGTTAAAGATCCTCAATCATTAGTGGATGATTGTATACAAACTTATCTAGGAAGCAACATTTTACAGCCTTTAGAATATATCGAGTGTGCAAGAGAACGAATCGAACAAGATATCGATAGTATCATTCAGGGAGGATTAGGGGTTGATGAGGATTATATAAAATCCATGCATAATAGTATAGCAACCGCTTTAACTGAAAATATCCAGTATTACCTTGGAGTATTTGCCGAGAGCTCAAATTATGTTCCCAAAAGTCTGGATGCAAAGATTTATGGTTTAATGAATCAACAATTTTATAATAGTGAATTTGCAAAAGGGACAAGTAAACCAATAAACACAGACGAATATCTTGTCCATCAGATCTGGTCTCAGCTTGAGGGAAACTTTTCTCTGATGTTTATGAAGAGGAAGTCTATTGCGACTTATAGAATAGATTTTAAGAATGTACTGGAAGGAATCAAGAGATTGGGCATAGATGAGACTTATACTATAGTTTCTTTCAATGTCAACTGGAGGTACTTTATGGATGCTAACTCTGAACTGGTACAAAAGGATTCAAATGCTGTTGTTGAGAAGTTTGTATATGAAAATATTAGCATATTCAACTTTGGATGTGGAGTATATCCTGGAAGAAGGGACAATATATACATAATGAGAAATAAGAGTCTCCCCAAATTAAGTTTCGCTTCACCTGAAGAAGAAACTATAAAACGATTCGGCCTTACTTGTTGGAGTCCTGAATTTCAGTTGTATCTTGGGTATAATAAATTATCAGATAATCCAGATATCTTAACCGAAGAAGAACGTAAATCATGGGGTGATAAGATATTTACGACATCATTGTATTCTGCATGTTGGAATGTGTATTTGGATTGGAAGAAAGATGCAAGAATGATAAATTTTGTATTGTACCATGAAAGCAATAGCGAATTAATCGTAAAAGCAGAAACAATATTGCCATTTGAAGAAACGCAGACAAAGGGTAAAAGTTTGCAAATATAAGAACCAAGCATATAACATCATTGCATAAGAAAATATGGAGAATAAGGACATAAAGGATGTTGGCAAAAGGATGAGCCAAATGATTACTTTGCAACAAGAGTTTGATCTTTCATTTAAGTTGTTACGGAGAGGTCTAGGAGAATTGCAAAAAATCGATTATGCCAATGATTTCTATTTTATGCCACTTCTCTTATTATCACAAGGTATAGAGCGTTTCTTGAAGTCATACATAATAGCGTACAAAATAGAGAAAGGAGAAGATCAACTCTTTGAGAGGAAGCTAAAGACTCACGATTTGACAGAACTGCTCAAACTTGTTAAAGAAAACTATTATCTTATAGGAAATAGAGAGGTGGATATCCTGGATGAACAGTTTTTGTCGGGCAGTGCTCATCTAGAACGTGTTTTGAACATACTTTCCGATTTTGGGAAAAATGGAAGATATTACAATATTAATTATCTAATTGACCCCAAGAGTATTTCTCCGATATTAGAATGGGAAAAATTGGAAAGAGATTTAAGTTCCTTAACTGAAAAAGAATGGTTTAAGCCAAAAGACATGGAAGAGCTAAATCAATACTACAAAAAAGTAACGAACGAGGTAGTCATCATTATTGAAAAGTTTTTGTCAATTTTATCACGGCAACACATCTTCGGCAATGAATCGAACGTTTTCCGCGGTGTAACTATGCCTAATTTTGCTTTCTTTGAATACATGTATGATGGTGATTATGGGAAAACTGATTATACTATTGCTCAAAAGGAATGTGGAAGCGATTATGTTCCACATAAAAGAATGTTCATTGATAAACTGAAGTCTTTACTTTTCTACAAGCAGAAAAAGGTTTCAAGAAAGCAATATGGGGAAAATTGGCCTTTCAAGTCTGAATCGGCAATATTAGAGTCTCGAGACAGGAGATATTATATTGTAATTATAGAGGGATATGAATATGCCTTAAATGGGAAAACCTCTAGTTGGCTAAAGCTGCCAACCCCAAACAAAGCGGGAGTTGCTATCTCATATAAATCAACGGAAGATTTTTTGAGGATGGCCCAAGAACTTTAAGGAATATGCACCAAACTTCACCAACCATAGTTACATTGACTAAAGTAAGTCAATCCGAGATATAAACAAACAACTATACGCAAAGTGTAATCTATCCGAAGACAAAATCGCTTTTATTGAAAAGATGATAAAGCCGATGTAAAATATAGCAATTCCAAATTCAACAACAATGCCTATTTTGACCATATTAATCAAATAAAGCATTGTTGTTTTTTGTGTACTTTCACTATACTTACATAAAATACTGAAATATGGATTACATCTTGTTATTGACAATCTCTTCGAGTTTAGTTTCTGTGATTGGATTCCTTGTGTCTGTTTTTAAGGATTTCAAATGGGGAACATCATTTTTATGTGTTATTTCTGCTAAAATATTTACATGTACAAGTATCTATCTACGAAAATTGGAAACACGGATAGAGAGAACTGAGAATATACAATGTGCTGCATTGAAACTTGTAGGCCATAGAGATACAAGATTCTCATCGGAGGAATTCGTGCAAACGGCATTATATTTCTTGGAAACCAACAAGGATTTAATCCAGATACGTACATGCGTGCTGCCGAAATTGAACGAAGGATGCATGTAAGCGAATCAATACTTGCAGGTAGTGATGCCGCAAGCGAACCCTCAGGCATAATATATGGAGTTGCGATATTAGATGAAGAGTTGGAGTGAATGGGAACCCAAATTTTTCAATTATCGACTGTTTATTTGTATATATTGCAGTAATTCCTATGATTTAAGCGTATAATGCAATCTAAAATATCAGAAAGATGTTTTTCTTTTGTGATGTATAAAAATTATATGTACATTTGCATATAGTAAGGAAAAACTCCATCAAGAATGTTAAAAAAGTAGCTATTTACCCTTAATAAGATATATTATATGGAAATAAACAAATTTAGAATTAATAAATTGCACAAGACTCTAAATTTTGAATTACAATTCAAGGATAATACGCTTATCCTTTTAGGAGAAAACGGCTCCTGTAAAACAACAATTATAAAAATGTTGTTTTATACACTGTCATTGCAATGGGGTAAATTAGCACAGTACAATTTTGAAAGTATAGATATTATAATTGATGACGAGCCTTTTTCTATAACGCAAAAGGATATATCATTAACAGCCACCAGATTTAATGATAGATTGTTTAGAAGAATGCCCCCTCCTATTAGACGATATCTTTTAGCAGTTCAAGACAATAATGGAAAGATAGAATTGGACGAATTGCGTAAAATTTGTGATTCTTATGATTTCCCATTCGAAATAGTCCTTCATGAACTTAGTCTAGAGAACTATGTAGAGTTGTTTGCAAAGAAAGAAAAGAAGCAAAAAGGACATTCGCAAAAAAACATCTCTGATTTTAAGAAGAAGGTTGAGAATGTTCATATTTTATATTTACCGACATATAGAAGAATCGAACAAGATTTAAAAGTTGTTCTTGAAGGCAGAATAGATGAAGATGAATTTCGCAATCGTAGGAGTAAGAGGTTCGATGAAACTAAGCCATATACAGAACTAATTGAATTTGGCATGCGAGATGTTGATGATGCAATTCAAGAGACTCTGACTAATCTAAAAGAATCTTCACGTTCAAGTTTAAATCAACTGACTTTAGGATATCTAGGAGATATTGTTGATGAAAAGTATCAAACAATTGATTTAGAAGAAATTAAGAATATAGAAGAATCAACGATACATGATATTATGAATAGAGTTGATGAATCTATTCTCTCTGATAAAAGTAAAGAAAAACTCATAAGAACATTACAATCAATAAAAGAACGTGGAATAATAAATGACCACGACAAGGTTGTTTGCCATTATTTTCTAAAGCTATATGACTCTCATAAAGAGTTGGTGGAGAAAGAAACCGCAATAAGAAAATTTGTTGAAAATTGCAGTAAGTACCTAGAAAATAAGATTATGATTTATGATAGTCCTAATTTCGATTTTAGTATTAATTTGAAAAATAATGGAGATTCAATAGAATTGCCACAATTATCATCTGGTGAGAAACAAATTGTATCATTATTTAATCATCTGTATCTTTCTAATAAGAAAAATTTTATAGTACTTATTGATGAGCCGGAATTGTCTTTATCCGTAAAATGGCAGAAAACATTTTTAGAAGATGTTCGTAGAGGTGAGTTCTGTAAAGGGCTAATTGCTGTGACTCATTCTCCGTTTATATTTGATAACACATTAGATACATATGCACATGGCATAGAAGAATTTAGATATTAACATGGGGACAGCGGAGACTTTGAGGTTAGAGCGAAATGGCCGTACTATTCCATTAGCTAGATTCTATGCAGATTATAAGTCTGAATCTTCAAACATTTGTTATGGATTTGTTGAAGGTAAAAGTGATCCTTCTTATTATAGAACTATCATTAACAATCAAATACCATCAGATTGTTCTATAATGTTATATGCATCTAACGGTAAAAAGAATGTAAAATATATCTATGAGGAAATATCACGCAGAAATTATCCTCATGAGCGTATAACATTCTATATTGACAGGGATCTTTCTCCTGTCATACAGGATGACAATATTGTTGTTGCCTCCAATGTTTATATAACAGATAAATATTCCATAGAAAATGATATTTTATCTGAAGAAACTTTGGAGGGTATTCTTCAGGACATTTTAGGATTCACGGATTTATCAGTAGATGAGATTCATAAAATTAAAGCAGATTTCATAATTCAAAGAAGCGTATTTGAAGATATGATGAAACCTGTAATGGCAAATATTATATTCTGGAAACGAAATAATTATAAACCTGCAAATTACAATAATTTAAAAATTGAAGATTTAATCTCAGTAAAAGATTGTAAGGTTTCTCTCAGACACTCACGAGAAGATATGATTCGTATTTTATACACACAAAGCAATATGCCTTATGAAAAATACGATGAAATGAAAGTGAATTCTATTGTTGATGAAATAAATGCAACCAATCTATCCAGTCATATTTTGAGAGGTAAGTATTTGTCTGTTTTTTTTGTCAAATTCTGTAATTCTTTATTTGATGATTATGCAACATTAGGGTATATCAAGAATAAAGGTCAAAAGATTTGTGTTAATGATGTGATAACAATAGTTGCTCCAAGAAGTAGACCTCCATATTCATTATTGGAATTTATAAAAAATAATATTGTGAAATTTTTTGTCAATAGACAAACTAAAGGAAACACAACCTCTCAAAAGTAGCGAAATAAATTGAGAAACAACCTTTCTCTCGTCTTTTATTACAAATATAATAACATCTTTAATGCACCATCCTTGCCCTCTTTCCGCCCAATCCCCAAGCCAGCCAAAAAGAACGCAGCCACGGACGATTTGGAAAATGCAAAGCGTCAGCAAGAAATAGAGAACCGATGACAATCTGCCACGAGAGCGAAAAAGTCTATACTTCCGATTTCAACACCATGTAAGCAAACCGCAGGGTTTGCCTTACAATATGCTACGAAATTTCTGTACAGAAATTTGATGCGAAATGAAGAAAAACTAAACTTTTTGCGCATTTTATCCTTTGATATTTGCGGATTCATTCGATTTGCACTTACTTAAACTTGTAAGTTGAAGGTAGGCGGCATCTCAGAAATTCTCAAATATTTTTGGAATTTCATTCGATTTGCACTACCTTTGCAGCACCAGAACCCCCAAGCCTCTCAACGATGCTCAAATCGGGGGTCGTTTTATTTTATATAGGTTATGGCTATAAACTTCGACAAATCATATACCTCGCCAAGTGAAATCGTCAGCATACTACAAGAACGCGGACTGGTGATAGATAACCACGAGCAGGCGATACAATACTTGACCCACATCGGCTATTATAGATTCAGTGCTTATCTGTACCCCTTCCTATTGCAACCTGGGATTTCTTCACGTTTCGTATAAAACTAAGCCCCAAAGCAACTCAATACGCCCAAAATCCACAGAAGGTTTTCGAAGAATCGGGTAGGACCCGGTGCAACAGAGATTTTTCTTGCATCTTTGTACTCTCAATTCTTGCAAATAGACCACTATTAGCTTCGCCCCGAGAGGATAAATCTATCCCCAAATGCCTCTCAGCTAAACTCGAAATAAAATCCAAACAGCTTCTAAATTGCAGGATATTGACAAATTGCCTTAGTTGAATTTGGTGGATAATGACAAATTAGGCTTAAAACATTTGGTGGGGAATATAAGTGCCCGTAGGGTAGGGGGCAAAGTCAACTACTGAACTCCTGCAACTCCTTCATTTGCGAAAGTTGAGTTTATTAGCAATAGAAAAGAAGAAGAGGGTGTGTCAGTAGCTACCGACACACCCTCTCGTTTCAGATATTCCTTAATTACATCATACCGTCCATGCCGCCCATGCCGGGAGCCATGGGTGCGGGCTTGTCTTCCTAAGACCGCTTGGCCTCCGACTTCTATTCCTTATGGTTGGGTGCAGATGTGCTGCACCACTAGTTGCTGTTGCTTAGTTCCAGAGGTCGCCCCAAGAGCCGCGACGATCGTTGGTCCCGAAAATGTCACCTTCTCCTCCTTCACCGCCCATTCCACTTTGATTTCCATCTTCAGGAATGTTAGTGCCACCACTATTTGCTAGCATTGTTGTAACGAGAATCTCCTCTACAAGGATTTCGGGTTTCAAATATTCTTTCTTCATAATTCGGTTGTTTTTATTATAGGTAAGTCAATACCATTAAATTATCTGTTTTTTACTCTTTCGTGTCATTCTGAGCTTAGCGAAGAATCTCATAGAACCAGAGACTCTGCGGAATTGCTTTTCCTTTCAGCCTGCGAACTTCGTTTCTTCGCGTTGCTCAGGATGACAAGATTGAGCTTTACAGTCTTGAGGTTAATACTATTTCTTATTAATTAAAACACAACTTTTTTACCATTCACGATGTAGAGGCCACCCTTCTGAGGCTCCAGTACACGACGGCCCTGGAGGTCGTAGATGTAGTCTACAGACTGTTCGTCTGCTTCCACATCGTAGATGGTCGTAGTACCATCCTCATTCTCCTCACCGATTACGCGCATACGGATTGATTCAGCAGCCACGTCGTTGAGAATAACAGGTGAACCATCCTTATTGACAATATACATAAATACGCGGAAGGCTCCCAGGTTGGCAGTTTGAGACATCTTCTGCCATGTTCCCCATGGAGTAACAGCATAGCAAGGTATGTCATTGTCACCAGTAAGTTCTGCACGTTTTGCCTTCTTATAGGTACCTGCAAAGATGAATCGGTTGATAGTAGAACCAGACTCAACAGAGTTCATCTTATCCTCTGCGGTTGTGAAGAGAGTCGTGTTCTCAAGTACAAGCGACAGGTTCAAGTTTGCGTCCTTAGAAGGTCTAATTACATAGGGGAAGTTCGCTTTCAATGTTCCCTGATTAATCTTGATAAGATGAACATCAGGAGCGGATGCTGGATTAATAATACCACCTGCACCTACCTCAAAGTGAACGTCGTAGAAGAATGCGGCTTCATAGCCGAGTGCATTCAATGCTTCAACAGGAATCTCGAATGGAACGTAAAGCGTATGCCATTCTTCAACTCCATCAGTTGGTATTGTACGCTCATAAGTCAACGTACCTACAGAAAGTTCTGCCTCGTTGACGAACTCGGTGTATGCATTGTCCACGATAGTGAGATGCTCTCTATGGTTGGTGTACTTCACGCCAAAGAAACCGTCGCCATCCTCGTCCTTCAACTGATAACGTACTGCGAGCAAGCTCTCGTCGATGTTATCGTTGTTGAACAGTGCGCTGCAGTTTTCGCCGAGGAACTCAACGAGTGCGTCAGCAGCTTCGGGTGCGTAGCTTGCGATAGGAGCAGCGTCCACGTCCTCAGCTATGAATGTACCGCCAGTGATAGATACAGACTCGATAGCAGCATAGCCGTTAGCTTCGGCATTCTCGATTACGAGAGCGTCACCGGTAGCTACGCATCCACTACCATTGTATTCGTAGTCTACAGAAACACCTGTACCCTTGATGGTACCACCCTGAATGTCGAGCTTACCGCCCTTGAAGTAGATACCTGTAGCACCAGTGATTTCACCATCAATTACTTTCAGGATACCAGCCTGCGGATGGTAGATACCGAGACCGTCGCTAGCGCCAGATGTAATCACACCACCGTTGATGGTCACCTCGGTACCAGTCTTGTAACCGTTACCGGCAATACCGTAGTAGTAACCAGTGAGCTTACCACCGTTAACAGTGAGCTTGACATCGTTGCCCAGCACGCTTACAGCAGCGTAAACGTTCTCGTTACCGTTGTTGCTGATTTCACCCTCACCATTGATGGTCAGGTTAGCACCGTCGAGCAAGCGGATAGGACCACCGGTCATAGTAGCACCGGCTGCAGGAACAATCGTGTTGTTATTCAAGTTAAGCACTACAGTCTTATTCTCGACAGCAACAGCCTCACTCAAGTTTACGTTGGTAAGTACAACAACTTCTCCACCTGCGTTGACAGCTTCCTGGAGTGTCAAGTAGTAGCTGGTTCCGATGCTTGCCACAGGTGTGGTAAACTCTCTCTGCACATACATATTTGCAGGATTTGTATGAATCACATTTTCCCTGTCGATATCGAGAACATTTGAGCCAGTAGCCTCTACATAAACATCCTCAGCGTTGGTGTAAGATGTAATGATGACATCACCATCAGCCACCACGTTGTGATTGAATGTCACGCTCTCGCTTGCGCTAACATTAACGCTTGCGTTGGTGAATCTATTGTCGTTGATGGTCACCTTCTTGGCATCCTGACCGTTTGCGTTGTCGCTGACACCCTTGCTCCAGTTCTCGAACTCAGAGCGGGTAACAGTAGCAACCACATTAGCCAAGGCATCGCCTGCGCCCTCACCGAAGATGATGGCATATCCATTACCCTTGCCGATGAGCTTACAGCTGTCTACCTTGATGCTCAGCATAGAAGAGATACCTCTCTGGATATCTGTAGTCTCGCTTGCGTCGATCGTGAGGTTCTTCACTGTAGCGTTGTCGCCTTCGAAGCGGAATACAGTGTTCCAGTTTGCATCATTTACAGCACCTGTCAACTTCAGGGTCTTGCCGTCACCGTTGATTGTTACGTTGGCAGCAGTTACCAGAGCACCGTTGCTGCGGCAATCCCAAGCCTCAGTTACGGTGATGTCCTCAAGGAGTGTGAGGTTAGCACCGTCGGTGAGTGCCTTCAAGGCAGCCTCCAGACTCTCGTAGTTCACGCCATTAACGCTTGCTACATAATGAGATATTCTGTAGACACCATCGATGCGCTCTACCTGATAGCCTCCGCCGAACGGATGGTTGATGGTCAGGCCTTCCTGAGCAGCGAGAGTAGCTCCCATAGCGGTGAAGTTGATAGCACCGTTACCAGTGATAGCACCCTTAGCAGTTACATTACCTGCGATGTTGAGCACTGCACCTTCAACGAATGTAGTAGCCTTCTCAATGTTTACAGAAGAAGTTTCATCAACGTTAACAGTACCAGCCTTGTGATACAAGAATGTGTTATCATTTACATTACCTGTAGTGCAGTTAGACATGTACTTCGTACCGTTCACGATATTCAGTACAGAACCAGCATGGTCTACTGAAATCTTAGAGTACATTGCCCATGCATCTACGCCACTGAGCGTTACAGTACCATTGTTGATGAAAGTACCGGCATAGAAGTCAACAGTATTACCTGCATATTCGTACTTGTTGTCTGAATGACCTGTTGCATTCAGTTCACCATCCTTAGACACATGCATGTAACCGAATCTTGCCAATGAGTTAGTGATGTTCAAGATGTACTTGTGTGCATCCTTTTCGGCACTGTATGCACTACCTACCCAGCCAGAGTATGCAGCATCAGTACTTGTATAGACAGTAGCATTCTCTGATACGTTTACGGTTACGTCACCGAGTGTGATGCCGTTAGCCTGTGCAAATGCAGCAGCTGTAGCGGCAGCAGCATTCTGTCCGATACCTACAGAGAACCAACCGTCCTTGAGAGTAGAACCCTTAACTGTGTTGTCACCGTTGATGAAGGCAACCTTAGCGCCGTTGAGCTTAGTGTCAGCGCCGAGAGTTACACCGTTCATGTAGAACCAACCGTCGCCAGTTACTGCAGCATCAAGAGTAGAAGCACCTGCTACGTAAACTGTACCGTTGTTGGCAAGGTTACCAGTAATCTTCACTGTACCGCCGTTAACATTCATCTGACCCTTAGCAGACACATTGAATGCCTGAGTAGTCTCGAATGTAGAACCTGAGTTCACGTTCATTACGCCATAACCTTCGAGTACAGTAGCAGCCTGGCCAAGACCCATGCCGTTGTGGTTATTAACAACGAGCTTAGCGTTGTTCTCGAGAGTGATAGTAGCTGTAGCGTCTGCACCGCTTTCTGTCTCAGAAGCAGGACGGCCGGCAATACCGAAACCTTTCTTCACTGTCAAAGTAGCGTCATCAACTGTAATCGCACCTCTATTGATGAGGTAGTCGAGATCAATAGTTGAGTTCTTGATAACGAGAGTACCGTCATACTTGTTGTCTGTGTCCTTTTCACGGCCAGATACGTGGATACCAAGACCTGAGTTGCTGTTGCTAGAAGCAGAAGTGAGGTTAGCATTGTCAAATGTAACAGTAGCATTGCCTTCACCGCCACGACCTACAAAGAACCAGCCCTTGCTCCAGTCAACGTTAGCAGTACCTGTGATAGTTACGCTCTTACCGAATACGGCACCGTTCATTGCGATAGCAGGGTCGCCCTCACTCCATGACAGCGATACGGTTTCACCGTTAGCTGCAGCAGTCAAAGCCTCAGCAAGTGATTCATAACCCTGCTCGCCAATATAAGCTACATAATCCTTAGCTACAACCTTGTATGCACCGTCAGCATAAACCACCTTCTTGTCAGGATCAACATTGTATCCGATGGTCAAGCCTGTAGTTGCTGTAGTAAGTGTAGCAACATCGCTTGTGAAGTTGATAGCACCGTTGTTGGCAACAGTACCCAAAGCGGTTACGCTACCTGCGATGTTCAATGCTGCATCAGCTGCGATGCTTGAAGCCTCGCAAGCCTGCAAGTCAGCACCTTCAGCTACGTTAACAACACCACTCTTGTAGAGTGTGAAGTTTGAATCCGTAGCCACAGCACCGTTGTGACGCTCTGCCTCGTACTCTGTACCGGCATTGATGTTCAATGTACCGGGCTTGTCTGTACCGTTGTCACAAGATACCTTGGTGTAGAATGCCAATACATCAGTACCAGTGAAGTTTGCTGTACCGTTGATGATGAAGTCACCTGCACGGAATGCATAGTCGCTGTTGTTGTAGTGAGCCTTGTTTGCAGGAACACCGTTTACATTCAGCTCACCATCGTTAGAAACGTGGAGGTAACCGAACTCAGCGATAGAGTTCTCGATGTTCAATACATACTTGGCAGTGGTCATTGCAGCAGCCTTTTGGTCATCTGCATCATAGAAACCAGTACCTACCCAACCAGCGTATGCGCCATCCTTAGAACCGATCTTAGCATTGTTCTTCACGTTTACGACAACACCGTTCTCAGTGTCAACATTAGCGTCAACACCATTGTAAGCACCGATACCTACCTGGAAGAGACCATTGTCGATGGTAGAACCGTCAACAGTGTTCTCACCGCTTGCGAAGCGAACCTTAGCACCGAGGAGCTTGGTGTCAGCATCGAGGCTTACGCCGTTCATGTAGAACCAACCGTTGCCAGTTACCTTAGCGGCAGCAAGGTTAGATGCACCAGATACGTTTACAGTACCAGCGTTATCCAAAGTAACAGTACCGTCAGCAGCACGGCAAGCCACGTTGAAGGTAGAAGCGTTCACGTTTACAGTACCGTCGGCACCGATATTTGCAGTCTGTCCGTCAGCCATATAGATGTTTACAGTACCGCCGTTCTTGATGTCGAGCACTGCAGACTTGTCTGCGATAGTACCTACATTGATACCATAGGAAGACTGGTAGCTGTAATCAGCACCGTTGCTTGAGAATACCTTACCTGCTGTGAGCGTAGCACCGTCAACAATGATGGTTGCAGGCTTGCCTACACGCTCAGCATCGGTATTGTCGCGACCACTGTACTCTTTAGCAGTCAGCTGGAGAGCGGCTGTATTGAATTTAGCGCCATCCGTAACGGTAATCATACCGTTACCATATACGTTGGTCTGCCAAACAGCGTTAAGAGTACCTTTCACGTTGATGTAACCCATTGTGGTTACCTGCATAGTGTAAACGGTAGAAGTCTCATCGATGTTGATAGCACCATTGTAGTATGACTTCACGATACTGTTGCCACCTCCATCGTAAACCGTTGAGTTCACAACGTTGATGGTAGCGTCCTGACGAGCGTCGAGCTCAGGAGTCTTGATAGTAGCATCCTTGATGGTTACGGTTGCATTCTGGAAGGTAACAACCGGCAACAGATACTTAGGAGCATTACCGGTGATGATGAAGCTGATGTTCTCTGTGTAGTCGATTTCACCACTTTCTGTACCCTCAACATTATTCAGATAGATGGTCTCACCATCCTGAACGTTAGCAAGAGCGTCGGCGAATGTAGTATAGTACACATTACCGATACGTGCAATCGAAGAGCTGATTGTCATCAGGTTCTGCTTCTCGGCATCGGTGTAGTAGCTGATAAGCATTGCAGCAGGGTCAGAAGTCTGGTCTGTTGCGAACTTACCTGTGCCGAATGGATTCTCACCAGCCCAGTAGTTCTGTGAAGCGTCAATATTCTCTGCTGCAGTGCCAGTAATCTTAACGAACTCCTCGGGAGCAGCTGTCGCGTGGCTCATCACGTTGCCATTAACAGTAGCTGTTACGATACCGTTGATGCGCATTGCACGACCTTCGCCACCAAGACCCCAGTCGGAGAGTGTATTATTCAGTACTGTAGCAGTGCTGTTTGTAGCGTCTTCCTGGCTTGTAATCTGTAATGAGTTGTGAGCTGTACCGGAAATGCTGTTGCCCTCAACAGTAGCAGTGAGTGTGTTGCGGAGGTTAATACCTGCAACCTTTACATCGCTGATGGTGTTGTTCTTGACAACAGCCTTCACGTTCTTACCGACAACAGAAATAGCGTTCTCGTTGGCAGTACCGCTGGTAGCAACCAAACCGGTGATGTTCTCGAACACGTTGTTCTCGATGGTCACGTTCTCCTGGCTTGCCACGATGAGGCCCTTGCCTGTGAACTTGAGGTTCTTGACAACTACAGTGTTCGCATTGCACTTACTGTTGTCAACACCAATCATCATACCGCCTGTGAGCAGTGTGTACAGACCCTGATCGTAGTGGTTGTAGCCCTGGATGGTGATTGACTTGTCGCCAGCAGACTTGATGTACTCGTCGATAGTACCTACGAGCAACTGTACGGTAGCACCGTCAGCAGCAGCGTTGATTGCCTCGTTTACAGAGCTGTAATAGGTGTCGCCAACCTTAGCAACACAACGCACCGTGTTGTCGGTGTTGTTCTCCTCCACAAGGTTACCGGCAGCATCCAATGCTTCTGCGTGATTACCATTGAATGTGGTATTCTTGACAGAAACAGTGTGTGTATCCTCGTTTTCGTTGAGTCGGACACAGTATGCCCAATAATAGTCATTGTAACCATAGAGGCTGTTGAGAGTTGCACCGTCAATGTTTACAGTGTTATTCTCACCCCAGATGTTCACAACGTTGGCACCTTCGTATGTACCACCGTTGATGGTGATGATGTGGTTGTTACCACCTGTTACGTTCACACCGTATGCCCAGTCGCTTGCGCTTGCATCGGTAAAGTCAACAGAACAGTTGTTCAATGTCAACTTAACATTCTGCACGTTATCGACTGAGATACCACGAATATCGTTTGTACCAACGCGTACAGCAGTGCTTACCATGTTAACATCATTCAATGTAATTTCGGTGTTGCTTGTTGTTGCGCGGAATACGCGAGTAGCGTTAGATGTCACCTTGTGACCTTTACCATCGATAGTTACAGACTTTTCGATGAGGATAACCTCTGTAGCATTTACATCCTCAAGGAGAACAATCACCTCATCGGCATTTGCAGCAGCGTAAGCATTTGCGAATGATGTGTGGAATGCCTTGATGTTGCCATCCTTTGTGATAGCTACAGTCTTCACTTCAAGGTTGTCGGGACGGTTCAACTGAACAGGACCGCTACCAACCTTCACGCCATCTACCCAAAGTTCTACCGAAGCAGGCATATTGACGATTGTAGGAGCTGTAGTCCACTGCATTGTCCAATACTCATCTTGGTTAGAAGCTGCATCGAACAACAAGTTCCAGGTAACTCTTACATTACCGTTGATGATACCGTTTACATTGTTGAGGCTTGTGGTACCCATTACGTTACCGTTGGCATCGAGTGCCTTGATAACGAAGCTTTCGAATGCATTACCCCAAACTTCACCCCAAATGCGGTCCTCACCTGTGTAACCGATGAAGTCCTCACCGTAGTGGTTGCTAATCAAGTTCTGGAGTTCTGCATCGGCATAGTATGAGTTGACACGAACTTCAGTAGTTGCTACAGGAGCCTCCTCGCCATCCCAGTAGTTGGCATCGATAGCGAGCTTTGTGGCAGCGGTGTTGCCGCTGATGTGGGTTGTACCTGATACAACGTTCTCGGTCATTGAGAGGTTAGCATCAACTGTTGAAGCACGGAATACGATAACAGCGTCACCCTCTGAGTTGTCGGTCTTGAGTGTGTTGTTGTTGAATACGTATGTCTTGGCCTCACCAAGGTTACCACCTGAGTTAACACCTGTACGTACAGCATAACCCTTAACCTCGATTGTGTTGTTTGTAAGCTCTACATTTGTACAAGAGTTCAGGTTGAGACCGTTCTTAGAGTTAACGGTACAGTTTTCCACGATAAGCTTGCCTTCTACATTGTTAACCTGGAGCAGGCTGTGCATTGTAGCGTCAACAGTACAGCTCTTCACTGTCCAGTTCTTGTCACCACCGTCGTTGTGACGGATAGCAGCGCAGTTTACAACACCATCGGGGTCTGTGAATGTACAGTTCTCAACTGTTACGTTGTGTGCGTAAGAGTACTTGTTGTTAACAGCACGGTCGGGGCTTACGATACAAGCATCTGCACCTGCCTTAGCAACAAAGTTGATGTTCTTGATTGCAAGTGTCTCAGCACCGCTCTGACGACCGTTACCGAATACAGTCATAAGACCTGTAAATGTCTTGTTGTCACCATCGATAACCACGTTAACGCCCTCAAGCTGTGTAATTACAACATCCTCAGTTACATTCTCACGCAAAGTGATTGTGTTGTCACCTGCTGTGCAAGCGTCGATAGCATCCTGAAGGTAAGCATAGTACTTGTTGCCAATCTTGGTAACTGCACCCTTTATTGTACCCTCTACTGTCGCATTCTCGGAAACGGTGAGGTCGTAAGCCGACTTCGCATTCACGCGGAAACGCAAAGCCTGACCGTTATACTCGCAAGGCTTGATTGTTGCAGCGTCACCAACAGAGAATTCAACAGTATTGACAGGCATATTTGACAGGTCGCTGCCACGGTCCATCAGGTAGAAACCGTAAACGGTACCGCCGTTGAACGTGGTCTGCGCCTTAAGAGTACCATTGGCGGTTGTGTTGTGGGTGTTGACATCGGTGCGTACAGCATAGTAGCTGGCACTGATCACAGTACCGCCATTGACTGTCAGGTAACCTTCCTTGCCCCAGCTTGCGTTGTTGTCGATTGCACTTGCAACAGCCTCTGCAGTGGCAGGAGTGTTGTTCTCGATAGTACCACCATTCAGAACCAGTGTACCCTGGTTGTAGATTGTATGGCAACGGCGCATCCAACCATCGGCTGTTGCTCTTGTACCTGTGTAAGAAATCTTACCTGTCTTCTCTGCTGAAGAATCCTCGATAGTCAACTTGGTACCCTTTGCAATTGTAATAAGTTCATAGTTGTTCTCAGTAGCATTGGTACCTGTAATTGACTTACCGGCCAAATCCAGAGTGAAGTCCTTACCGTTAGCGATATTCACAGCTGTTGTCTTTCCCGAAGCATATACATAATCGGTGTAAGTGATGTCGCTAACCAAAGTGATAGTCTCACCATTCTGAACAGCATCGATAGCCTCCTTGAGGGTTCTGTGCTTAACATCACCAATCTGTGCCTCGTAGTGTGGAGACAATACTATATTGCCATCAACTACAACAGTGATATCGTTGTTAGCGTTGTCAGCGTTACCCATCTTGTTGTTCCAAAGTGAGTTGCCAGAAACGTTACCAGTACCGAAACCTGTAGCAGTAGAACTAGTGATAGTTACATTAGCACCTGCAGTGAGACTTGCGTCCATCTCAATGGCTGCCTTACCCTCTACAGACTGAGAGGCGTTGAAGGTAGTATTAGAAACGGTTATATCATTGAAGATATTTTCACCCTCGGCATATACAAGCACTGACTTACCTGCAGAGTTGAATGTACATTCGTTGAAAGCCACCTCCTTGGCACCGTATGTCCATACGTTGTAGGCATCGGCACTGTTCTGGTTGAAGGTACACTCGTTGAATGTCTCGCTCTGGCCATAGAGGAATACCTGACCGTTGATGGTACAGTTGTTGTACACCAGGTTGCCTGAGTGCTGGAGACCGGTATAGTTCACATTGGGATAGTAGTCGAATGTTACGTTGTTGAAAGTTACATTTGCATCACCCATATTGCAAGCACCGATGTTATCGAACTCCACGCCGTCAACAGCACCTGTGATGGTGAGGTTCTTGCCTGTGGGAACCTTATATGTACCTGCAGTCAGGATAGCCACATTGTTGCCTGCAGCAACGGCTGCCTCGAATGTAGTGTAGAATGCAGTGATAGTCTTGCTGTCCTCCTTGAGAACTGCCGCATTGATCTTGTTGAGGTCATCGGATTGATTGAGCTGGACATTGTTCTCGCTTACCTGAGCACCATCGACAAAGAGCTGAACCTTTGCAGGCATGTTGTCGATAGCAGGAGCCGCTGTCCAAGCCACATTCCAAGAACCGCTTGACTCGCCGTTGAGGCGGATGTACCAAGAAACGAATACGTTACCGTTGATGAGTTCGGGTTTCTTGAGGGTTGCAGTACCCATAACCTCGTTATTTGCATTGAGCACCTTTACAACGAAGCTTGTAACAGCGTTACCCTGAGCCTCACCGTAGATACGGTCTGTAGTTGTGTAACCCGGAGTGATGCTACCCATTTCGTTTCTTACAAGATCGGTCAAAGCCTCATCAGCATAGTATGAGTTGACATTAATAGCAGGGCTGCCCTCTGCTACAACAGGAGCAGATTTGCCATCCCAGTAGTTGGCATCGGCAGCAATCTTGGTGTCTGCAGTGTTACCGCTAATGTGGGTTGTACCGCTTACAACATTCTGTGTCATTGAGAGGTTGGCATCTGTAGCATTGCCGCGAATTTGGATGGCAATGTTATCTGACTTCAATGTATTGTTGCCGAATCTGAAGTCATTGACTGTTCCGTCAGCAGCACCTGCCTGTCCGGCACGAATAGCCACATTCGAAGCATCGATTGTGGTCTTAGTGATTGTTGCCTTTGTAGTGTTGGTCAACACGATACCTTCAGTCACGCCTTCAGCAGTACAGTTGTCTACAATGAGCTCACCAACCACCTGAGTCACCCAAAGGAGACCGAACATCTTATCGTCGGCTGTACAGTTCTGAACTGTCAAGTCATATCCAACTCCACCTGAAGGGAAGCGGATTGCAAAGGTGTTATCCTTAGAATATGTGTCGTTACCCTTGAAGGTACATCCTTCAATGGTCACGTTGTGAGCGTATGCATTGCCTGTTGCGCTTGCGATACATTCACGCTTTCCGTCAACAGCCTGGAACACCACGTTCTTGATGGTCAAGGTCTCAGCACCTGTGTGGCGGTTGGCGCCATCGATAGTCATCACACCGGTGAATGTCTTGCCGTCACCATCGATAGTCACGTCAACGTCGGCCTTCTGAGTGATTGTCACATCACCGGTAACGTCTTTTACCAACACAATCACGTCGTCGTCAACAGCTGCATTGATGGCAGCCTCGAGCGAGCCATATCGGGTGTCTCCGATTTTAGCCACGGTGTACACGTTGTCGCCTACTTTGAGCGTACCAGCATCGTCCTTCACCTCGCCAGTGATGAGCGCACCTGTGCGTACGTCCAAGAGGGGAGCACCCTCCTTGTTCAAAAGGGCATTGCCGTTAGCCTCCACTATACCACCAGCGATAACTGCATTACCATAGTTGACAATGGCTGCTTGGTCGTCATCTGTATGGGTACAGATGATGTGACCACCAGTCATCATGAAGGTTGCCGAAGTGTTGGCGATGCCGGTGGCATCCATACCATTCATGATACCGCAGTAGATGGTACCCTCCTTCTCTTCGTTGGTGTCCTTGATAAGGAGCTTTCCGTAGTTGACAATGGGGTAAGCATGAGCTCCATCTTCCAAGCCCTTGATGGTAAAGCCATTCAAGTCCAAGATGGTTGTACCCGACTTTTTAATCTCTACGTAGCCTTCACCTACGCAATCTCCAGTCAACTGCACAGACATACCCCCGGTAAAGTCAGCCTCTGTGATAGAAGCTGTACCTGACGTACGCATCGCAGTAGACCGCTGACGTGCAGCAGAGCGCTGCACCCCATCATTCGCTTCAAGAGCAGCCTTCAACTCGGCCCAATTGCTGACCTTGATGACATCGTCAGCATAGGCAGAGAACGAGAAGCTCCAGAGCATCGCCACTAAGGCGAGAATGAAATGTTTTCGTTTCATACTGTAAAAATTTGGTTAAACATAAAAAATAATTCTTTCTTTCCTTTTCCATTCATATATATTAAAGGTGTATACCATATTATATATATATGGTACACACTCGTAGTATTTGTCCTTCATCGTCTCTCCACCCCGTGCTTTCCTTTCGTATTAACTTGTTATACAATCAGTTACGGCTCGTGCAACATCTCTTGTTAAGAGATATTGATGTTTCTTTGCTGATAGAACCTTATTAATCAGTCGATTATGCATCATCGGAATGCCCTTCACCTATGCAAACCTGTAAACATAATATATGCTTCCGTTTGTCATTTCGACGGAGCGTAGCGACGAGAAATCTCATGACAGCTACAGTAATTCCTCACCCAAGGTGATTTTTATATCGGGCATACGGTAAATTTACGGTTGAAACGATTTTTATTTTTGCCCTGGCAAGGGGTTCCGCAACAAAGTGCCCATGTGCCGCCATGAGAAGTTAAATACAACAGATACAGTCATTCCACGGCGACACTTCACGGAGAGTTTCAATATGAATAACTATCCCGCTCTTTCTAACAGGGAAAACGCATTATGAAATTTGCGGGATTCTTTGTTGTTAATCATTGATAGTTTGCGCTTTACAAACTCCCCCTCTATAAATAGAGGAACAGTTAGTTGGACGTTTTCATTAAAATGTCTTTATAATGCGTTTTCCCTGATCAAACTCTATTGAAATATCGTATGATGGCCAGCAGACGACTGTATGTTCACCATCATACAGCTGTTCTATGGCCATCAGTCAGTTGCATGATGGCCATCATATGATATATATAATAGAGGAAGGTAGGGAAAACGCATTATGAAATCGCACTAAAAAGGTATCTTAACAATTTACGCCTAACAGGTTCTTCTCTCACAAAGATTTGATTCTCACGCAGATCTCGCGAAACGTGTTCACCGCCCGAAGGGGCTAAAGGCAATCTCATGAAGAGCACTTGCTACGTTCGTGCTAGCCATCCGGTTAGTAAACACTCGGCAAAGCCGACAGCTGCGAGCCTTTAGCGATGCAGCCTTCGTGAGATTCGTGAGATCTGCGTGAGACAAAATTCTGATTATCTGAAAGAAACAAGTTGTAATGGTTGATGAATTCATAATGCGTATTCCC
>JAZPZS010000008.1:0-35410 GCA_045544835.1 Bacteroidaceae bacterium
TCCTCAGGGCGCAGACGGTCATAGATGGCCGAGGTCTGCATCATGCAATAGAAGATGTACGCGAGGCCCCACTTCAGGTCGGACTCCGCGATGGCAAAACGCTTCTCCCCGAACATACCCTCCACACAGCCCAGCTCCTCATAGCGGCGAAGCACGGCAATGATCATCAGCATGCGGTAGAGGTTAAGGCGCGAGCGCAGGATGGGAGCACGCAAGTCCCTCTCGGGCAGGGCCAAGGCCACGAACGATACCAGCTGGCGGTAATACTCGTCAATATACTCGCGCTGCTCGTCCGTGATAATCAAGCGTGGCAGCTCCTCCTCCGGCTTGCCCTCAAACGGACGCAGCTCCTTCCATATCTCGGTAAGCACACCGCGGTGATGGCCATACACGTCGATGAAGGCCTCGGCCGTAGCCTCGTCCATCTCACCACGCACGATGTCCTTGGCAGGCAGGTTGTGGTAGAGGAAACGGGTGGAGAGGCCATCTTCAAGGTTGGGGATAAACTCGCGCACCGACGACATGGTGCCCGTAGCCACCAAGGCCAAGCGGGTGTGCTCGATGAGGAAGTCCTCATCATCGGTCTTGCGCCCCGTATGCAACTCCTCCTCATTCTGCGCGGCCAGGAATATGTACATGAAGTCGCCGAACGAGCCCTTGTTGGCAGCGATCATCTCGGCCAGCTCGGGGACATGCAGAAACGATATGTTCTCGCCATTGGCATAGATCAACTTATAATAATTGGCCGTAGTAGTCTTGGCCGGTAGCTTGTGCATACGGCGCAGGGGTGCCTGGGGTTCGTCCACCTCACTGGCAATGTCGTTCACATCCACGAGTTGCGACACATCGCCCTTGGCGGCAAGGTTCAACTGGCTGCTCAGCCGCTTGTAACGCGTGTGGCGCTTGCGGTGGTCGGACTGCTCCTGGGCACTCTCCCCACAGATAATTCGGTTGATGCCATCGACAAGGCTCGCCACATCGCTCACGCAGCCCTTGCCCGAGGCAGAGGGGCCTACACAGATGTTCATCATGCCTAATGAGTAGAGTCGCTGGCCGTGGCGCACGCGTACATTGCTCATGGCCGAGCCGAGTGTGGGCATCATGGCCATGAGGAGCATCGTCCTTATATCTGCGTCATCGTAGAGGCTGAGCGGCTCACTCATCATCCGGGGCAGCGACTGCCACATCGCATCGGGCAGGGGGCAGGGCACTACCACGCCATCGTCGTCATAGTGTGAATTCATCAAGGTTACGGGTTCTTCCACGACCCCTCGGGTCACTTCACTGAGCAGGGGAAACTCCTCCTGCTGGGTCTCACGCAGCACGTCGGCGTAAGACTTGGGTTGTTGGTTTGCATTAGATTCTTGCATAGTATCTGTTATTTACAATTTTACAATTTACGATTTACTATTTATTTACAACCGACGACAAACCGAGAGCAATCAAGCTTGCTTGAATTGCCGAGGTGCGAAGGAGGAAAAGCCTGCAAAGCAGGATTAATTTAATAATTTTACAATTTATCTCGCGAAGTTTTTTCCCTCACGCTGATTCTTTTTCTCTCACAGATCTCACGAATCTCACGAAGAGCACTTGCTATCGCTCGTGCTTTCCTCCGGGATGTGTACACTCGGCAAAGCCGACAAGCGCGGGCCAAGCGACGCGCCATCTGTGAGATTGCCTTTAGCCCCTTCGGGCGGCGAACACGTTTCGTGAGATCTGTGAGAGAAAAAGAATCAGCGTGAGGGAAAAACTTCGCGTGATTTGCGAGATTCGCGTGAGAAAGATATCAGTGGTTATCCGTGCCCATCAGTGGGAGGACTACCATCTGTACGAGAGAATGAAATGTATTTACTAACCCTTATATAATATTTATTATGGAAAACAACTTAACAAACCAAGCTATGCAAGAATCTAATGTAAATGAGCAACCCAAGTCTTACGCCGACGTGCTGCGCGAGACCCAGCAGGAGGAGTTTCCCCTGCTCAGTGAAGTGACCCAAGGCATCGTGGAAGAACCCATCACGTTGATGAACTCCATCTACGATGAGGATGGTGTGGTAGTGCCCTGCGCCCTGCCCGATACGATGTGGAAGTCTCTGCCACAGATGATGAGCGAGACCTTGTCCTTGTACGATGATGCCGACATCCGCACCATGCTGCTGATAGCCCTAATGCCCACCTTAGGCTCGGCCATGAGTAATGTACGTGTGCGTCACGGCCAGCGACTCTACTCATTAGGCATGATGAACATCTGCGTTGGCCCCTCTGCCTCGGGCAAGGGGTGCGTGGGCGATGTGGCCAGCCTTGTCGATGGCATCAACCGAATTATCTGTGGGGAGAGTGCCCAGGAGCAGGCCGACCACCGCAAGCGCCACACGCGTTACAAGCGGCTGAGCAGCCAGTTGAACCTTGCCGCCAAGGGCGATGTGTCGCAACTCGTGGATGTGAACGACATTGCCAGTGAGGTGGACGAACCTCAGGCACCCCTGCGCCGTATGCACAAGCTACCGGCCAAGACTACTACGGCCAATTATTATAAGCTGATCTATGCCAATGGCGAGAACATATCGTTTCTGCATGTTCCCGAGCTGGCCGAGATGATCGCTGCCAACAAGGGCTCGTTCGGCGACTTCATGTACATATTCCTGGCCGCGCAGAATGAGGAGGAGTTGCACACGGGGCGCAAGACTGATGATGAGGACTTCCTCATCGAGCACACCCGCTTGGCCTTGGTGGCTACGGGCACCATGTCGTCGGTGCGCGAGTTTATCCCCAATCTCGAGGATGGTCTCTCCACCCGCTTCCTCTATCACAACCTTCCAGCCAAGAGCACGGTGCGTGGCGAGATGGATGAGGCTACGGCCGAGGCATTCATGGATGTGTATGGTCATCACCGCGGTGTGCTTACAGATATATGGAAGGAGCTTCGTCCGTTTGAGGGCAAGCCGGAGGAGGAGCTGCCGCGCCTGATTATCTCGGACGAGCAGCGCGAGTATATCGACGAGTATTATCGCCAGCTGGTATCGTTCGTGGCCTTGGCTTTGCCGGACAAGGACTTGCGTGCACCCATCTTGCGCTCGCGCCTGAACCTCTACCGTATGCTGATGATCATTGCCGTGCTGCGTCGCTATGAGGAACTGGGCTGTGTAGAAGGAATGTTCGTGGAGAAGCGCTTCGCCGTGTCGGAGACCGACCTGAAGTGGGGCCTCGCGTACATCTTCTACTGCATGATGCAGACCTCCACGATATACGACCGCCTGCGCCGTGAGGAGAGAGAGGAAGAGGCACCGAAGCGTACCCGCATGAGTGCGCTCTGCTTCCTGCACATGCTACCCCGAAACTTCACCACGGCCGAGGCCATCCGCATTGGCGCGGAGTACGGCATTGGCGAAGGGGGCGTAGCGAAGAAACTGGTGCGCCTCACCAAGGATTACTACATTGCCAAAGTGCGCCACGGCGTCTTCGTCAAGGTGACAAAAGCCGAAAGAAACAGGTGGAAAGGAGGAAGTACAGTTTTGGCAGCATAGTGCTCAGTGTACCAAGCCAGTTACAACAGAAATATGTACAGTTTTTGGATAGTTTATGGGTAGTTTTAAGTACAGTTTTTGAGCAAAATAGCGATAGTTAATGTTGAAAAGAAGAACACGCAAGCTTGTATTTCTTCATTTTCTTGTTTTCTCTAGTCAACCGATTTCGCTGAAGCTTGTTTTTTGCAGATAGGAGATTTTGTATTACCTTTGCCCAATGGTATGAAACAGACAATAAGACATCTTATTAGTATAGCTGCTGCGGCGTTGCTGGTGGTGGCGTGTGCTTCGATAGGTTCGCCCGATGGTGGTCCCTACGATGAGACACCGCCCGTATTCCTCGGCAGTTCACCCGAACCCTTTGCGCTGGGAGTGAAGGACAAGCGCGTGACGCTGAAGTTTGACGAGTTTGTCAAGATAGAGAAGGCTGCCGAGAAGGTAGTCGTGTCGCCTCCGCAGATAACGCCGCCCGTCATCAAGACCTCGGGAAAGGGTATCGTGGTGGAGCTGGACGACTCGCTCAAGGCAAACACGACCTACAGCATCGACTTCAGTGATGCCATCGTGGACAACAACGAGGGTAATCCGCTAGGCAACTTTGCCTTCCTGTTCTCCACGGGTGACAGGATAGATACGCTGGCCGTGTCGGGTACGGTGCTCAATGCCGAGAACCTGGAGCCTATCAAGGGTATCCTCGTGGGCCTGCACAGCGACCTTGCCGACAGTGCCTTCACGACGAAGCCCTTCGACCGTGTGTCGCGTACCGATGCCGACGGACGCTTCACCATACGGGGTATCGCGCCGGGTACCTACCGCGCCTATGCCCTGCAGGATGCCAATCAGAACTATATCTTCGACCAAAAGAACGAGATGGTAGCCTTCCTCGACTCGCTGGTGGTGCCCACCACGGAAGTGCGCATGCATCAGGATACGACGTGGATAGACTCGCTCACCATCGACACCATACGCTCGGTGCCACGCGTACACTATCTACCCGAGGATCTGGTGCTCACCGCCTTTGCCGAGACTCCCACACAACGCTACCTCATCAGCACTGAGCGTACCGAACTGAACAGGTTTTCCGTGTACTTCTCCACGGGGTCGGACAGCCTGCCGCTGCTAATGCCACTCAACTTCACTGACGAGGATGCCTACATCGTGGAAAGCAGCGTCGACCACGACAGCATCACCTATTGGATGAAGGATACGCTCGTATATTATCAGGATACGCTCTCTATGGCGCTCACCTATGAGTATACCGACACGCTAGGACTGCTCGTGCCACGTACCGACACGCTGAACCTCGTGCCCAAGAAGACTCGTTCGAAGATACTGCAAGAGGAGGAGAAGAAGCGCAAGGAGGCACAGAAGGAGCGCGAGAAACGCATGAAACGCGGCGACACCATACCCGAGGCAGCACCCAAGATGCAATTCCTCAATATCAAGGTGAGCAGCGGGTCGAGCATGGACCTCACCAGTAATGTCTTGATAGACTTCACGGAACCCGTAGTGCAAATTGCGGACACGGCCATACACCTCTTCCGCAAGGTGGACACGCTGTGGGTACCCGAGCCACACCTGCTGCGCCAGCGAAAGAATGCTCTCATGGGCTACGAACTGCTGGGCGAATGGAAACCGCAGATGGAGTATAAGGTAGTCATCGACTCGGCAGCCTTCACCGGCCTCTACGGACTGCATACCAAGCAGATGGAAGCGACACTGAAGTTCAAGGGACTGGACCAATATAGCACACTCTTCCTAACCGTACCCCAAGCCCAACCAGGCTATGTCGTACAGCTGCTCGAAGGCGACAAGGTAGCCCGACAGAAGCGGGTGGTGAAGAATCAGGCCGACTTCTATTTCCTCAAGCCCGGTACCTATCACATGCGCCTCTTCAACGACCGCAACGGCAATGGTATCTGGGACACCGGACTGTATGAAACAAAGACCCAGCCCGAAGAGGTGTACTACTTCCCCGGCTCCATCAAGACACGCGAGAACTGGGATTACACACAGGAGTGGAGCCCTACGGCACTGCCTATCGACCAACAAAAGCCTGACGACATCAAGAAGCAAAAGTCCAACACCAAGGAGCGGAAATCGAAAAATGCGGAACGCGAAGCAAAGAAAAAGAAACAGCAGAACAAGAGTTGATGGTTATTATTTAGGAGTTGACTTTAGCCCCCATCGGGCGTCGAACTACGTTTCAGGAGTACAGGAGTTCAGACGATAGTTTCGACTGATGATAACAATGACGAAAAGCAACGAAAAAGACATTTGTCCGAACTCCTGACTCCTGAACTCCTCTAAAAAATAAATTTATGAAACGAATTCTTCCCTTACTTCTACTCCTCGCTTCACTTGCCAGTCATGCCCAATGCCCCGTACGCGAAGGCCTCTTGACTGACGGTGAGGAGATACGCTACGAGCTCTTCTTCAACTGGCGCTTCATCTGGATAAAGGCCGGCGAAGCCTGCCTGACCACACGCCTGACCACCTACAATGATGCTCCCGCCTACGAAAGCACGCTGCTGGCCAGCACCAATGCGCGTGCCGACCTCATCTTCCGCTTGCGCGACACCATACGTACCGTGGTCACTCCCGGTATGGTACCCCTGTACTTCGTAAAGCGATGCGACGAAGGCAAGGAGATGATCTACGACCGTGCATGGTTTGACTACGAAGACGGAGTGGCCACGGCACGGCAGACTAAGGTATATGGCGACGGACGGGTGCGCGAGACCTCCCACAGCGACAGCCGCTGCATCTACGACATGGTGAGCCTCCTGCTCTACTCCCGATCTCTTGACACCGAAAGCCTCAATATAGGTGACCGCATGCAATACCCCATGGTAACAGGAGTGAAGGTCGAGGAGCAGAACCTCGTCTACCTAGGCAAGCAGGAGGTGGAGGCCCTATCAGGCAAGCGCTATCGCTGCCAGGTGTTCAGCCTCGTGCAGAAAAGGAAGAACAAAGAGGATAAGCTGGAAGACCAGGAGATAATCCGCTTCTACACCACGGATGATGAGCACCACCTGCCCATACAACTCGACCTCATACTCAAGTTTGGTGTGGCAAAAGCCAAACTGGCATCATAGATCGTAGACGAACACGCTGACCGACAAGATAAAATGACGAAGCCCCCCGCGAAAGCAGGGGGCTTCTGTTATGGAAAAGGAACAACCCTTATGGGAGGACTACCTTCTCGGCCTTCACCACACCGTTGGTATAGGTGGTACGGATAATGTTGAGACCCTTCTGCAGCGTAGGCACCGCTACACCGGCAGCATTGTATATGGCCGAATGAGCCACCTCACCATTGGCAGTGACGGTCTGAATAGCAGTGCCGACAGCCTTGGAGGCAGGGCACAGACCACCCATCTCGTTGGCTGCGCGAACACTGAACAGGTCAGTATCCTTCGCATCGGAAGGAATGGTATAAGAGGTCTCGTTGGTGAATTCCACCACCTTGCCATTCTTGCAGATGGCATAGCAGAATACATAATCTGATGCAGGCCAGCTGATAAGACCATCGGCAACAGTAAGCACGGGAGCTATAGCCTGCTCAGTGAGCAACTGGGGCTGCCAGCCATCGTCACCAGAGAGCACATTCTCGACAGTGAACTTGGCTGCCTCGGCAGCAGTGAGTACAGGATTGTAGGTAACCGCAACGTCTACATCGTTTGACTTGAAGCTGGTCTTACGCTTGCTGCAGTCTACAGGTGCTCCACTCTCGGTATGGCTGTTATACTCGGCAAAGAGAGCGGGTACGGCACCCATATCGCTCCATCCGGAAGCTGTGGGGATAATCTTCATCGTGGTATTGATGTATACGGCACGTGGTGAGCTCTGCCAAGGACGGCCCAGTGAGTAGATACCATCCTGACCCTTGTCACCATCGATAGTACAATCAACGAATACATATCCCCAGTCTGATGAGGTGGCAGGTGCTGTGATGCAGTTGCCATTGCTACGGGCATTGTTGTAGAGTGTCACTCCATTGAAGAAGACGTCGCCACCACCGCAGATATAGTCCACGGTACCCGTGATCATACCACCTTCCCAATAGGTACGCTTGGTAGCACGAGTATAATAGGTGTCTTGGTTGGAGAGGAGGCGTACGTTCTTGTATATGGCCTTGCTGGCATTCTCCTGCAGCGCTACATAGCGTCCGGCAAATGCGGTAGCATCGTAGTCGCCGGCATTCTTGATGGTGAGGTCCTGCATATATACGTTCTCGCCACCTGTGCAGAGCGTAGCAGTGATGCCTATACCCTCTTCGATAGCCTTGTTCATAATGATGGTGTTCTCCATACTTTCACCGATGAGCGATACGTTGCCCGGTACGGTGGTGAGGCAAGCATTACCAAGGTCGTAGGTGCCATCGTGGAGGAATATGCGGAAACGCTTCTGGCCATCGGCCTTCTTGAAGGCGTCGAGGAGTTCATCCGCATTGGTCACTACGGCATCGTACATGCCCGGTGTCACGGTAGGCGGTGCGATAGTGGTAAACTTGATGACGATATCCTCCTTGCAAGCGTTGCCTGTGAGGTCGTATACGGAGTTGGCAGCCAAAGTGAATGTGTACTCGGTGTTGTACTGCAAGCCCATGTATGGGAATGTCACCGTCTTGCCCGATACTGCACCCTCTATCTCCTTGTCGCCGATAGTAGCCTTAGCGTTGGCAAGGGTTACCTTCTCGTGGAAGTTGAGCACAATCTTACCGGTTGCCGATGCTCCGGTAGCACCATTGGTTGGTACGGATGAGAGGAGAGTGGGATCTTGACCATCGTCAACCAACTTCTTGGTACCATACACGAAGATGTTGGTAATGGTGGTACCGTCATTGTCAGGTGCAGATGTACCGTCTACTGAACCGAACTCCTTGTCAGGACGGAAGCGGATGTAAAGGGTAGCCTGGTTGTTGGCATCATCACCAAATTCAGCGCTTACAGCGTTCTCGGTCTTGGCACCGGCCATAGTAACACGTCCTCCTTCGGTCCACTCGGTTCCGTCAACTGAATATTCTACGATTACTGTAGTATAGGCATTGTAGTTGTACATCAGCTCAGCCTCAACACGAATCTCTGTGAATTCGGTAGCATTGATCTTGGTCTCATACCAGTATTCGCCGAGCTTCTTCCAGTTTACAGCAGCACCTTCGAAGGATTCGTAACCTCCGGCAGCTTCCTTAGACTTGTCGAGCCAGCCCTGAGTGTCACCATTCTCGTTGATGAGGTAAAGGGTAGCGGTCTCATTGTCCGTAGTCGATGCGAAGTCGGCAGGACGTCCGTTGTTTCCTCGCTTGATGAAGTCCCATCCCACGATATAGTCTACTGCACTGTATGAAGCGGTATAGGCCTTGTCGGCATCCATGGTCACGGAAAGCGCAGGATTGGTCTCCCCATTGTCCCAGTTGGTGAAGGTAAGGATAGGATTAGAAGCTGCAGCAATGCCTACGATAGTGCCCTCCTCGTACATCTGCTTGCCATCAACGATGGTAGGAGCAGGATTGTACGAAATCATGTAGTCGTTGGCACCGCCATCAATAGTCATCGCAAGTTCGTAGGTATTCACTTGCTTGAAGTTGGCTGTGAGCACCTCATCTGCTGTAACTGTCCATACAAACTTGTTCTCTGTCGATACCTCTTCGCCTGCAGCATTGGTCCAGTTTACAAAGTCGTATCCGAAGTTCTCGGTAGCAGTGAGGGTCAGCTCTGTGCCATCGTCGTAGACTTCGCTTGCGGGGTATACGTTTACAGTACCAGCCTCGGCTATATTAGCTGTTGCCGAGAGAGTATACTTGGCAACAGCCTCGATAGTACCATTGATAGTACCATTGATACGAACGTCGCTGAAGCCAACAGTCTTGGTGCTGCCCAAGCCGTTAACCTTCACTACGAGTGAGAAGGTGCCCGAAGTTGCAAGTGAAGCGGGTACTTCGAGTGCAAACTCGTTGCAATACTTAGCATCAGCACCATGCTTATCGTCTGCCTGTTCCTTATTATTACGTGCGGGGATTAATCCTGTTGCCAGAGTCACCTCTTGGCCATCCTCTGTGCGTGCAATCACATCGAGTGTACCACCGTCTGTACCAAAGCGCTGTACCTTAGCACTCACCTTGGCAGGAGTAAAGGTAAGTCCCTTGGCAGGCTTGATGCTCCATACTACGCTGCAGTCAGAAGCATCGGCAGGCATCACGGTAACGTAGTCGATGCCCTTGGCCGAGGCAGTACCAGGAGTCATTGAACCCGTAGATACTGAATTCATCGTAAAGGCACCCTCGGGAGTGGTCACAGCCTGTTCGGTAGCACTGCTGGTAAAGGCCCATACGGCAGTTGCCTCTGCATTGTCGAAGCTTAGACCCGAATTATCCTTCTCCACTACGGGAAGTACCGTCTGAATGTAGCGATAATATGAACCGTCGCCAATGACAACCTCTATGGTCTCGGCAGTGTTGGCAATAGTATAGGAGATGGTATTGCCGCTGGTGTAGTCGGTCTGTCCGTCAATAGTGGTGGTAGTGATAGCACTGTATGCCTCCATAGAGACTACGGCATCCTTGCACGAAGGTATGATAAACTTGGTGCCACCATTGAGCTGAGCCCAATCGTTCCAATTGCCATTGGCCATCTTACCGGAAGTAACATCGATATCCATCTTTACATCGATGGCCTTACCCTCTACCACAGCCTGAGTAACCCAAATGGCAGTCTTGCCTTCATAACCTACAGTGGGGGCGCCGTTCTGACGCTGGAAGTCCCACTTGAGGGTTACCGGCTCTTTGCGGTCGGCCAAAGCCACCTCATTGTCTGTAAATACCGGTGTCAGTGTGACGTCTGCCTCAGGGGTAATCTCTGCATCTGCTGCATAAGTATTGGTGCCATCGGTCCAACCAGTCAGTGTCTTACCTTCTACATAGAGAGTAAAGTTGGCAGGTACTACAACCTTTTCTCCTACTACAACCTTAACGGCAGCGGGAACTTCGCCCTCTGCCACTACCTCGCCCAAAGCATAGGTTACTGTAGCCTCAGCGATAACCTCTTCCAGCTTCTCTACGGCTACATACGGAGTGTACGAGCCACCTGAGATAGTCAGCGTAGTAGCCTCTCCATTATAGTATCCGTAAGCGATATTAGCGGCTTTATCGTTATGATAGCAAGCACCGTTGTTGGTGTTGAATGTGCCTACGGTCTCACCTGCTTCATTCTTGATGACAACATCGCCACCCCATGCACATGTACCCATGCTCACCTTAACGGGGCCTTCTACTTTCACTGTTGCTGAGAAGTTGCCCAAGCCGTGCTCATTGCTATGGAACTTACCCGTAACAACGATGTTGGCAGTAGCATCATCGGCAGCTACGCGAGTGGCAGCGCCATCCTCGGCAATAGCTACGCCGAATGTCGTGAGTTCGGTCTCCTCCGATGTCAACATCTGGCCGTTAGTAAAGTCAATCTTGATATCGCGCCAAGCAGCAGCGATAGGCTCGTCGTCCTCTTTCTGCTCCACTACAGGAAGGCTTACACTCACCTCACTAACATAGCTGGCGTCGTTACCGACCACGATATCTAATGTAGCAGCTTCGTCGACTGCAGTGTAGGTCACGGTAGTGCCTGCGGTATAGTTGGCCTGACCAGCAAATGTGGTAGCAGTTTTTCCTTCGACCCCGATAGTTCCATAAGCGGTCATGCTGACTTCAGCATCTTTGCATGAGGGAACTGTCAATATAGTACCGCTGTTAACTTGTGCCCATGAATCGCCACGACCTACATTGTTGGCCTTACCATTGGTGGCATCAATAGCCATCTTCACGTCTATGGTATGCTCGCCTACAACGGCTTGAGCTACAAGAAGGGTTGTCTTGCCTTGAGCATTAAGCGTGCCTACGCCATTACCTTCACCGAAATACCACTTGATGGCTACAGTTTCTGTGCGGTCAGAAAGCGATACACTGTTATCTGTGAATATTGGAGTCAGCGTGATATCTTCTGTCAAAGTCACTTCCTGCCCTTTTGTATAAGTTGCAGCACCATCTGTCCAACCTGTAAGGGTCTTTCCTTCGGCATAAAGCGTTGTATTAGCGGGAATCTTCACCACGCCGCCAATTGCTACCTTTACAGCTGCGGGTACAGTACCTTCTGCTGTCGCTTCACCAAGAGTATAGGTCAAGGTAGCTTCGTTTGGGATATCATCCATGTTGACAGCCTCTACACTAAAATAACGATTGTAGTCAGAGCCTTTGATGGTCAGCGTAGTAGCCTCACCATTGTAATATCCATAACTTACACTTTGATCGTTCTTATAACAGGTCTGCTCGGTTGTGATGTCTACAACCGTCCCATCTGTTGCTGTAGCTTTAGCCTTTGACGTCCCACTGTAGGTACAGTTTCCGATACCTATCTTTACTGGTCCATCAACCGCCACAACCATCTGTGAGCCTGTCCATCCATGATCACTGTGGTAAGTACCTGACACTACGGCGTTGGCTGTAGGTTCATCAGCAGCCACACGAGATACTGTTCCGTCATCAGCGACTGCCAAGCCAAACGAAAGGGCTGTACCTTGCACTGTCTCTTCACTTGTCAGAAGACTGTTCAAGTCAATCTTGATGTCCTTGAATGCTGCCATAGCAGGAAGTGTGCCCACTACCAAAAGCAACATCAAAACACCTCTGAGTAATTTCTTGATTTTCATAATGTAATAAATTTATAGTTAATATATAGTATTTAGTGTTTCTTCAACTTACGAATTAGCTTCAATTTGTGATATTAGTTTTCGTAACGACAAAAATAATGGAAGGAAAATGAATAAACAAATCTAAACATATGAAAAAAAGAAAAAAGACAAGTTTTTCTTTGCGAAAAGGGATTGGGAATGAAAGGAATAATTTTATCCATACATAATTTGCCGTTTACCCAAAAAACCGTAATTTTGTATGGTATATACAATTCATAACCTATGGCACTCATCAAATCAGTTCGGGGATTCACTCCCGAGATAGGCGAGGACTGCTACCTGGCCGACAATGCCACTATCATAGGCGATGTGGTGATGGGCCGCGACTGCAGCATATGGTTTGGCACAGTACTGCGTGGCGATGTCAACAGCATCAAGATAGGCGACTGTGTAAACATCCAGGACGGTTCGGTACTGCACACACTGTATCAGAAATCAACTATAGAGATTGGCAACCACGTCTCGGTGGGCCACAACGTCACCATCCATGGTGCAAAGGTGCACGACTATGCCCTCATCGGCATGGGGAGCGTACTGCTCGACGATGCCGAGATAGGCGAAGGAGCCATCATTGCTGCAGGCAGTGTGGTGACAGCCCGCACCAAGGTGGGGGCATACGAGCTATGGGCAGGCGTACCCGCCAAGTTCATCAAGATGGTATCGCCCGAACAGGGCAAGGAAATCAACCAAAAGATTGCCCACAACTACAAGATGTATGCTTCGTGGTACGAAGAAGAGGTATGAAAGAGAAGATAACACTTGCCCTGCTTACCTTTGCGCTAAAGGCGATAGCCATTTGGCCGTATGGGGTGCTCTATGTGCTGAGTAGCCTCATATATCCTATCGTGTATTATGTGGTGGGCTATAGGCGCAAGGTGGTGCACAACAACCTTGTGAACTCCTTCCCCGAGAAGTCCGAGAAGGAGATACGGGAGATTGAGAAAAAATTCTACCGCCACTTCTGCGACTACGTGCTGGAAACGGTGAAGCTGATGCACATATCCGACGAGGAGATGCGCCGTCGCCTACGCTTCACCAACCCCGAGCTTATAGAGCAGCTGCGTGGCGACGGCAAACCTTTCTTTGTCTATCTGGGCCATCAGTGCAACTGGGAGTATGTGATCTCCATCACCATGTGGACACACCCCGACCTTGCCGCCTGCCAGATATACCACCCGCTCAGCAACAAGGCGATGGACAAATTGATGTATCGTATGCGTAGCCGCTTCAACTCAGTGGGCATACCGCAGAAGCAGACGCTGCGTGCCATCCTCACTATGATACGCGAAGGCAAGCAGCCTTTGCTCGGACTCATCGCCGACCAGCGTCCTCAGCGACGTCCCGAGCCGGAGTGGATGGAGTTTCTCAACCAGGATACGGCCATCATCACCGGTGGCGAGGTCATGGGCGTTAAGCTGGGTGCCCACTTCATCTACGGCAGCATGCGCTGTGTACGCCGCGGCTACTATGAGATTACACTCCATCCCATCGAGCCCATCGAAGGCGAGGAGTTCAGCTACAGCAAACAGTATATGCGTATGCTCGAGCAGGATATCAAGGCACAGCCCCACATGTGGCTCTGGACACATAAGCGGTGGAAGTGGAAACGTTCCTAAAAACGAAGACGATAACGAAAACGACAACTGCCGTCCAGTTAATTCAGATTTCACAATTCACAATTCAGAATTTCAAAAAGCATGATCAAACAATTTCTCTCACTCATCCGTCGGTTCATACCGCCCTATAAGAAGTTCCTGTTCGGCAACCTCGCGCTCAACCTGCTGGCACAGATACTCAACGTGTTCTCCTTTGCCCTGCTCATCCCCATCCTGCAGATACTCTTTCAGGTGAGCGACACGCAATACGAGTACATGACCTTTGCCGACGGCAACATAGCCGATGTCATCAAGAACAACTTCTACTATTACATGAACACCTTCATCGAGACACGCGGTGCGCTATGGGTGCTCATGGCCTCGGGAGTGATATTGATTGTGATGACGCTGCTCAAGACTGCCTGCTACTTCGGCTCGGCAGCTACGCTGATACCTTTACGCACGGGCGTGGTGCGCGACATCCGCATACAAGTATATAATAAGGTGATGGGATTGCCGCTCAGCTTCTTCTCCGAGGAGCGTAAGGGCGACATCATATCCCGTATGAGTAGCGACGTAAGTGGACTCGAGACCTCGCTCTCCAACTCGTTGGAGATGCTCATCAAGAACCCCATCGCCATCGTCGTAACGCTGTTCACCCTCTTCTTCCTCAGTTGGGAGCTCACGCTCTTCGTGCTCGTGGCTATGCCTGCCTTGGCTTGGGTGATGGGCACCATCAGCCGTAAGCTCAAGCGTAAGTCGAAGGAGGCACAGAACTACTGGGGTACCCTGCTAGCACAGCTCGATGAGACCTTGGGCGGACTGCGTATCATCAAGGCTTTCCTTGCCGAGGGCAAGATGAAGGACCGCTTTGCCCATATCAACAACACCTATCGCAATGCAGTGATGCGCATGACCATACGCCAGAGCGCCGCACACCCTGCCAGCGAGTTTATGGGTACCTGCATCATCGTCATCGTGATGTGGGCAGGAGGTTACATCATCCTCGACGGCATGTCGGGCATGGAGGGAGCCACCTTTATTTACTACCTGGTGATGCTCTACAATATCCTTAACCCTATCAAGGACCTCTCCAAGGCATTCTACAACATCCCCATCGGCATGGGATGTTGGGAGCGTGTAGACAAGATTCTCAGTGCCGAGAATCCCATCAAGGAGCCTGCCACACCCGCCACACTGGCATCCTTCGAGCAGGGCATCGAGTTCAAGAATGTGGACTTCCACTATACGCCGGGCGCTCCTGTGCTGCGCGGCATCAACCTCACCCTTGAGAAGGGTAAGACGATTGCACTTGTGGGACAGTCGGGCTCGGGCAAGTCTACGCTTGTAGACCTTGTGCCCCGCTTCCACGACGTCACAGGAGGAAGCATCTGCATCGACGGCACCGACATCCGCGATGTCTCCATCCACGACTTGCGCTCACTCATCGGTAATGTGAATCAGGAGGCCATCCTCTTCAACGACACCATCTTCAACAACATCAGCTTCGGCGTTGAAGGAGCCACCATGGAGCAGGTCATCGAGGCGGCCAAGATTGCCAATGCCCACGACTTCATCATGGAGAGCGAGCAGGGCTACGACACGATGATAGGTGACCGCGGCTGTCGCCTCTCTGGTGGTCAGCGTCAGCGCTTGAGCATCGCCCGCGCCATACTGAAGAATCCCCCTATACTCATTCTCGACGAAGCCACCTCGGCACTCGACACCGAGAGCGAGCGCCTGGTGCAAGAGGCCTTGGAGCGCCTGATGAAGTCGCGCACCACCATCGCCATTGCCCATCGCCTGAGCACCATTCGCCATGCCGACGAGATATGCGTGATGCTCGAAGGCGAGATTGTAGAGCGCGGCACACACGACAGCCTTATCGCTACAGGCGGCTACTACAAGAAGCTTCACGACATGCAGAGCCTGTAAAAGGTATAGTAAGTAAAAAATGTAATACTCTACACAATTACTTACTTTCTCATACGAGCTATCGGTATATGAAGCTGTTCGCGATACTTGGCTATAGTGCGACGAGCCACATTGAATCCATGTGTTGCTAGTGCTTGAGCTATCTGTTCATCGGTGAGCGGAGCTACTTTATCTTCATTGTCTACCATCTCCTTTATAAGATGATGTATCTCCTTCACTGATACCTCCTCACCTTCCGTATTGGCTATGCCGTCGCTGAAAAAGTAACGCAAGGGATATATCCCATAATTGGTCTGCACATACTTACCAGTAGTAGCTCTCGAAACGGTGGAGATATCATGGCCTGTGACTGCAGCTACATCTTTGAGTATAAGAGGACGCAACAATGATTCATCGCCCTCAAGAAAGAAGGGGCGCTGAAGCTTTACAATAGCCTGCATAGTGACCATAAGTGTGCGTTCACGCTGTTGCACAGCATGGATGAAGTCGCGTGCCGACTCTATTTTTTGCTTGAGGAATTGCGCTGCTTTGCGACTATCGTCGTTAGCCGACTTGGACTGCTCGTCGAGCATCTGCATAAATTCATTACTGACACGCAATTGAGGCATGTTCTGATTATTGAGATTGACGGTGACTTCATCATCATAGGTTTCTACAATGAAGTCGGGAACTATCTGTCCAAAACTCTTGTCCATACTGTCACCCAACGAACTACCCGGCCGCGGATTCAACTTTACCAATTCGCCTACCGTGGCGCTCACCTGCTCGGATGTCCACTCCAATGCTTGCTCAATCTTATCCCACCGCTTACGAGTAAACTCATCATAGCATTGCTCTATCACAAGACGCTGCATCGCTACTTCATCGGTATCTTCTTTTCGCTCCAACTGTAGCAGCAAGCATTCTTGAAGATTGCGTGCTCCAATACCAGGAGGATCGAACTGCTGTATATAATGTAACACATTTTCCACAACACTACTACTCACATCTATACCATGATATATAGCCAATTCATCGGAAATAGTAGCCGATGACTTGCGCAGCAGTCCATCCTCATCGAGCGATCCTATGATATATTCACCTATAACAGTCTGTTCTTCCGTCAAAGGCTGCTCATGCAGCTGACTGAGCAAATAGTCGTAGAATGACTGCACGGAAGCATACGAAATAGTTTGTTGCTCTACGCTCTGCGGTAATCCATTGAGTTTGTAGTCAGGTATATCGTCTTCAGAACTGTAGTCGCCCAATATAAGCTCTTCGTCGGTTTCACGACCTCCTTCATCGTAGCTGTTCTCCTCTTCCAGAGGCTCAGCCTCAGTTGCCGCATCCAATGCAGGATTGTCTATCACCTCGCTTCGCACGCGCTCCTCCATCTCTACGGTGGTGAGCTGCAGCAGTCGAGCAATCATCACCTGCAAGGGCGACAATCCTTGAGTCTGCAGCATCTGTTGGTTTTGTGTCTGTATTTGTGCAGGTCGATTATTCATTGAAAAAGACTCTCTTCTTAATTGTAAGTACTACTTAAATGTATCAATAATTGAAACTGCTACCTCCCAAAAACTCACGGAGCAATGAGGTAGGCGGCAAGTCATTATCGGGTATGGATTCAAAGTACTGCAAGAACTTGCGTAATCGGTATGCCTCACTATAAGCCACACTATTTTCTTTCACACGCTCCAATATAGGGTCGAGATAATTTTTCAGTATGGCCAATTCGAACAGCAGGGCCGAATTGAACATCGCATCGGCATTTTCCTGATAGGGAAATATCCATTTGTTTTCTCCCTTGCGTACGCTGGGCCATCGCGATATCGTGTCTTCGGCTGAATAGCCACGATACTTGTAGTCGCGCAAGATACGGCGAAGCAGACGATTATCGGTAGTTGGTATATAGTTATGGGCATCGAGCATAATCGAGGTCAACGCCGATACATATACCTTATATTTTGCCTCGGCAGGAATATGGTTCGTAAGTTCAGGATTGAGAGCATGTATCCCTTCGATTATCAGTACCGTACGGTCATCTATGCGCAAGCGACGATCGGTAAGTATACGCTTTCCTGTAGTGAAATCAAATTTGGTGAGTTGCACCTCTTCGCCCTTGAGCAAGGCATTGAGCTGGGCATTGAAAAAGGATAAGTCGAGGGCATACAAGGACTCGAAGTCATAGCCTCCCTGCTCATCAAGGGGTGTCAATTCACGATCCACGAAATAGTCATCAAGCGAAAGAGCTACAGGATGAAGGCCATTGGTCATCAACTGTATGGAAAGCCGCTTGCTGAAGGTCGTCTTTCCTGATGACGAAGGACCTGCAATGAGTACGATACGCGACCCACGGCGGTATATATCATCAGCTATGCCGGCTATACGCTTCTCTTGTAATGCTTCTGACACATTGATCAGTGCAGTAGCATATCCTTTCTTGCAGGCAATGTTGAAGTCGCCTACGGTGCTCACACCCAATATCTCTTGCCAATGATGATGCTCGCTAAACACGCTCAACATCTTGTCTTGATGCACGATATCTTCGAGCATATCGGGATTTTCGCGGTTAGGCACACGCAAGAGCAGTCCGTCGTGATACTTGTGCAACTCGAATAGATGAATCTTCCCGGTAGAAGTCAGCAAGCTACCATAGTAATAATCGGCCTTACCGTCGAGCTTGTAATAATTGGTATAGAGCTTTCCGGTAGACTCAAGCAATGTGACAACATCGGTACGCCCTTCACGACGGAACACTTCAATAGCCTCGGCCGTAGGACAATTGATACGTTTCACAGGCATATCGGCATCAATGATATGCTGCATACGTTGCTTGATGGCTTCCACATCGGCCTGTGTCACTGCACGTCCTATACGCAAATTACAGAAATAACCCTTCGATACGGGATGCTCGATAAAAATCTCTCCATCGGGATACACCTCATCCACAGCCTTAGTGAGTACAAAAAAGAGTGTACGCACATACGTACGCATACCCGAATCGGAGGTGATATCAAGGAACTCTACATCCTTATTGTTATAGACCTTGAAGGAAAGTCCTTCTACCTTGTTGTTTACGCGGGCACTCACAGCTCCATAGGGCATACTGAGCTCAAAAGCATTGTACACCTCCTGCAAGCTGACTCCAGATACAAATTCCTTTGTCGTACCATTGTTTCGGCAACGTATACGTATCATCTTACCAAGATTTTTTCTTTTAACGTGTAAATTTATAAATAAAAAACATCACTATACTTATTTATAAACATAAAAAAACGAAAAAAGGATGCTATTTGCTGCCATACTGAAGCAAATAGTTAAAAAAAGCAGAGAACACACACGGGTATTCTCTGCCATTTCGGAAACTATATTTATCTATCAGTTTATTTCCACCAATCCTTGCTGTGATGGAAGATGATGCTCTCTCCACTCTTGCGCTTGCTCTTCTTGAGGAAGGGAATCTGGTATCCTACGCCAAATTCTACGTATTCGGCAATGTGGAGATGAGTCTTACAGGTGGCTTGCAAGTATAGATTATCCCATACGCGAGTCTTCACACCGAAGCGAATGTAATGGAATGCTTCATCGCTACCAGCCTCGTCATTATCATAGAACAAGGGACGTTTACCATATCCATAGATAGGATGATCGCAATCATAGTAGTGGCGCGAGGGATTATAGAAGTATACTCCCCAATCGGCAATAGCGGTCACGCGACCAAACTGAAACTCGTTGTCCCACGAGAGACCAGCACGGAACTTCTCGGCAGTAGTATACACGTGATCCTTACGATACAGTGAACGGTCTGTCTCGGAAGTGATGGCACCATTATAGAACACATCCAAACCGATACCTACACCATACCAATTAGTGGCTTGATAGATGGCTCCTGCGTGGAAAGTACTGGTAAGAAACTTATGGTCATCCTTGATAGCCGCCTGATGAGGTCCTGCGGCTCCAGTGATATTGATACTCCACTTGTATGGTTTGCCAGGAAACTGGATGGGTTCTTTCTCTACATCCGCATTAAAAGTAGTAATGAGTCCCAAACCGCCATAGATGACATTGGCACCTAAATTAGGCATAAAGGTGCGGCCGTTACTCATGTGCGAATAGCCGAACTCCGCGTTAATCTTCACATTACGGGTGAGGATGATATTCAAATTAGCTCCTGCAGTGAGGTAAGCATTGATATAACATCCAAAGATAGGATCAGTAGTCGGGCCATTCTCGTATTGTCCGTAGTGGTCTGGATTCTGATCCTCTTGGGTATACCAGTGCTCGGTTACCACACCCAAACCCGGAGCCAACTTTATATTAAATTCCATAAAGTTGCAGCGGATAAGCGGAAGCATGATGTATGGATACATGGCTATCATGTGCCCTACCATGTCGTTCTCAAAGTTCATGTGTGTGAGACCCACACCAAAAGTAGGGTTGTTCAGATACTGCTGCCAAGGGCGTTGCTGCATAGCAGGAAATTCTATACCGAGGTTCAAACCGCTATTTTCATCCAAGCCAAGTCCCTTAAAGTGATGGTTCTTGTCGAGATAAGAGCCTTTGAATGTCTGTACCTTGATAGCAAACTTACTCTTCTCCGTCTGAAGATTTTGTGCCGAAGCGAAAGCTACAAAAAGAACTGTTGTCAGTAAAAATAAAGAAAAACGCTTATTCATTTCCTATTGTTTATATTTTCCCCATCAATTTTTCGTTGCAAAATTACGGAAATATAAAGTGCTAACTAAAAATAATGCACCTATTTTTTAGTTAAACAATGCCAAATTGCCACAAAAAAGAGTTCCTTTAATAATATAAAGCAAGAATATGACACTCGCATATGGCTTTTTCTGTAGAAAGAACGTATATCTTGCTTCTTCGCCGATATTTTCAAAAATTTTCAAGCCGTTGAAAAAAAATTATCACCATAGTGACAAAAATTTATCATAGGTGCGAAAAAAAATTATCACAGGCATGAAAAAACTTTTTCATGCCTGTGATAATATATTATATATGTATCAATAATATGTTACTTCACCAGCTTCTCCGAAAGCTCCAACATACGCTCGATGGGCTTGATGGCTTTGGCAGCAATGTCGGCATCAACCTCGATTTGCGGATACTCGTAGCGGAGGCAGTTATATACCTTTTCAAGGGTATTGAGGCGCATATAGTTGCACTCGTTGCAGCTGCAAGTAGCACCGCCTTCGACAGTTTCGGGAGGAGCAGGGATAAACTCCTTGTCGGGGCAGCTCTTCTGCATCTCGTGCAGGATGCCCGACTCGGTGACTACGATAAACTGCTGCTTGTCGCTCTTCTGGGCATAGGAGAGCAGAGCAGCCGTAGAGCCTACGACATCGGCCAGTTTGAGGATGACGCCCTTGCACTCGGGATGAGCCAATACGGCAGCATCGGGATATTGCTTCTTCAGGTCTATGAGTGCCTCCACGGAGAATTGGCTATGCACATGGCAAGCACCATCCCAAAGCAGCATATTGCGACCTGTAATACTATTGATATATCCGCCGAGATTGCGGTCGGGACCAAAGATGAGCTTGGCATCCTGCGGGAAACTCTCTACAATCTGTCGGGCATTGCTTGAGGTGACTACCACATCGGTGTGTGCCTTCACTGCAGCCGAAGTATTAACATAGGATATCACCTGATGATCGGGGTGTGAGGCTACGAACTCGGCAAACTTGTCGGCCGGACAGCTGTCGGCCAATGAGCAACCTGCATTAAGGTCGGGCACGAGTACCATCTTGTCGGGACACAGTATTTTGGCTGTCTCGCCCATGAAATGTACTCCACACACCACAAGCACATCGGCCTCTACCTTGGCAGCCCATTGCGCCATGGCAAGGCTGTCGCCTACGAAGTCGGCAATATCCTGAATCTCGCTACGCTGGTAGTAGTGGCCAAGGATCACGGCATTCTTCTCACGCTTGAGCTGGAGTATCATCTCCACCAAGTTTTCCTTATTCTCTATGGGTTCGTCGGCAAACCCTTTGGCTACCCATTCCGATTTCATCATATCAGTATCTTTTATCTTTTCTTTTTTGTATCTTTGCAGCGAAGCTTATCCACCCTATCCACAAAGACAATAAATATTATCTTTCTTTTTTATTCTCTAAAAAAAATAAATGTGTGTATGATGATAGCTTGTGGAAACGGTGTATAAAAAAATCGTTTCAGATTTGCATATCTCGTACTTCACATTAGGTTTGGTGCTGTCAACAAGTTATTCACAGGAATAAAAAACGCTGATGATTGATAGTCAATGCTCATTGGTAAGTTATCCACTGTCTGTTGACAACGGGCAAAGTTAATAAATTCGCTCCGAATATCTATGCTAAAATTGGTGAAAAGTACCGTTGATAAGTCATTATTAAAAAAGAGCCAACTTTTTTGGCAGTTCCAGAATCCCGTTTAAATGCGTCAAGCGACGGAGACTGCCAAATTTTAGCCTCAGTTTTTTTCAACTATTTTTCCGGAGTTATCCACAATAGTTATCCACAATGTTTTCCATGGATATAAACAACCGGGCTTTCTTTTTGTTCAGATAAAATAACGTTGCTTCCATAAAAAATGTAAAACAGCGGAATTTAGCGAAAAATAAACCGTATCTTTGCATCGTTGTACAATAAAAAGAATATATAATGAAGATTGCATTGATAGGCTACGGCAAGATGGGCAAGATGATAGAGCAGATTGCCCTACAGCGCGGACACGAGATAGTATGTATCATTGATATTGATAATCAGGATGACTTTGCCTCTGAGGCGTTTCGCAGTGCCGATGTGGCCATTGAATTTACTAATCCTATGGTGGCTTACGACAACTATATGAAAGCGTTTGCTGCTGGAGTGAAGGTGGTTTCGGGAAGTACTGGCTGGCTCGAAGAGCATGGAGATGAGGTGCGTCGTATGTGTACCGAAGGGGGTAAAACCTTGTTTTGGTCATCAAATTTCAGCCTTGGCGTAGCCGTGTTCTCTGCGGTAAACAAGTACTTGGCCAAGTTGATGAACCGCTTTGATGAGTACGACGTCAGCATGAGCGAGACTCACCATATACACAAGCTTGATGCACCCAGTGGCACAGCCATCACATTGGCCGAGGGTATCCTGGAGAATCTCAATCGCAAACAACGTTGGGTACCGGGCACGCTGCTTGCTGCCGATGGCACCCTGAGCGGTACTACCGAGTGCGCTCCTGAGGAGTTGCCCGTAAGCTCTATACGCGAAGGTGAAGTACCTGGTATACATAGCATCCGCTACGATTCTGAAGCCGACAGCATCACCATCACCCATGATGCCAAGAGCCGCCGCGGATTTGCTCTCGGAGCAGTGCTTGCGGCTGAGTATACAGCCACACACGAGGGATTGCTCGGTATGAATGATTTGTTTGATTTCTAATATTTCTGTCATCCTGAGCAACGCGAAGGATCTCACGCAAGGATGTTTTCTAGATACTTTGTGAGAATCTTCCTCCTTGTAGTCGTCAGAATAACAGAAAAGGAATATTCGTGTAAACCGTAGTAATAATAAGAATATGAATAAAATAAAGGAAGCCACTCCCAAGCAGTGGATAAAGTTCGGCATTGTACTTGCCTTGTACCTTCTCTTCCTCATCTGGATCAAGAGCTGGTGGGGACTTATCGTAGTGCCCTTCATCTTCGACGCTTATATCACTAAGTTCATTCCTTGGACATGGTGGAAGACAGCCAAGAGTAGTCTTGTGCGCAACGTCATGAGTTGGGTCGATGCCATCGTGTTTGCCCTCGTAGCCGTGTACTTCGTTCACATCTACTTCTTCCAGAACTACACCATCCCTACCTCATCATTGGAGAAGTCACTGCTCGTGGGCGACTACCTCTTCGTGAGCAAGGTGTCGTATGGCCCTCGCAAGCCCAACACACCGCTCACCATGCCACTCACGCAACATACCATGCCTGTTACTGGCGGCAAGAGCTATATCGAGTGGCCTCAATGGCCTTACGAACGTGTCAAGGGATTGGGTAACGTAGAACTTAACGACATTGTCGTATTCAACTACCCGACAGGTGATACCATCGTGAGCAATCCGCAGTTTGCCGCCAATGACTTCTACAAGATGGTGAGCGATATCAGCGTAGAGCTCAACCATGGGCAATATCCTCTCGTGGATAGTCTCAGTGATGCCGATGAGCGCAAGGCTTATGAGCAGTTTTTGGCTAAGGGTCGTAAGTATATTGCCAATCATCCAGAAGTGTTTGGTGAGGTCGACTGGCGCCCTGTAGATCGTCGCGAAAACTATGTGAAGCGTTGCGTAGGTCTTCCGGGACAGACACTTCAGATTAAAGATAAGATTATCTACCTTGACGGTGTGCCTAACAAGGAACCCGACAACGTGCAGTATAGCTACTACGTGACTACCAAGCGCCCCATCAATGAGAAACTGCGTCGCGAACTGGGCATCAGCAAGGAGGACCTTGCCAACCACAATGCCAATGGCACTTACTACTACCTCCCTCTCACGCAGAAGGCTTACGAGACACTATCAAAGCGTACCGACATTGTGGAAAAGATAACTCCTGTGGTTGAGGAACACGGACAAGGCCTTTACCCTGTGAATAAGTATACAGGATGGAGTGTCGATAACTATGGTCCCTTGTGGATTCCCAAGCGTGGCGAAACGATTGCTCTTACCCTTGACAATCTGCCCTTCTACGAGCGCCCTATCGCTGTATATGAAGGCAATGACCTGCAGGTGCGCGATGGCAAGATATATATTAATGGTAAGGAATCCTCTGAGTATACCTTCACCATGGACTACTACTGGATGCAGGGCGACAACCGTCACAACAGCCTCGACTCGCGCTTCTGGGGTTTCGTGCCCGAGGACCACATCGTGGGTAAGCCCATCCTCATCTGGCTTTCGCTCGATAAAGACCGCGGATGGTTTGACGGTAAGATCCGTTGGAATCGACTGTTCCGTATGGTAGAAAGCTATGATTAATACTATATTGTTGAAAATAAAAAAAGACGGAAGTATTTCCGTCTTTTTTATTAGATGATAATCTGCAGTGCTTCTTTAATTATCAGAAACAGAAGGATAGCACCGTAAATGATTTTGATTCCTGTAGTGAGGAGAAAACCTAAAAACGACATTAAAGCAACTTTGAAGGCTTGTTCTTTTGTTGTGTGAGCCATAAGTTCACCAATGAATGCGCCTACAAACGGTCCAAAGATGAGTCCCCAAGGAGGAAAGACGAATAAACCAGCGACTAATCCTATGATTGAGCCTCGTGTAGCTTGCTTGCTTCCTCCACTTATATTGGTAAGCCAGATGGGGGCTACATAATCAAGAATGGACACAATGGCCAGGAATATTCCTGAAATCCATAATATAGTATTGCTTATATCTGCTCCATCGCAGAATACAAGTAGTATGAGTCCTATGAAACTCAGTGGAGGACCTGGCAGAGCAGGAAGGATAGATCCTGCAATACCGATGATTCCACATACCAGAGCAAGTATAATCAATAGAGTTTCCATTTTTTTTAGAGTTTATGGTGTCATCTCGAACCAAAGTGAGAGATCCCGAGCAGCGCGAGGGATGACACGAATGAGTTGGTGTTTAGAGTTTAGAGGGTAGGCTTAAGTTCAAAAAACTACTGATACTGGTTGAGGTCTTAGGTGGTAGTCTGTCATCCATCATCCCTCATACTTATTTATCAGCTCCAATAGCTTCTCCACCGCCTGCTCTTCGGGGATGTTCTTCTCTATACATTCCTTCTTGCGGTAGAGGCTCACCTTGCCGCGGGCAGCACCTACATAGCCGTAGTCGGCATCGGCCATCTCGCCAGGTCCGTTGACGATACAGCCCATGATAGCTATCTTGAGTCCCTTGAGGTGCGATGTGGCGGCCTTGATGCGGGCAATGGTCTCCTCCAGGGCATAAAGCGTACGTCCACATCCAGGGCAGGAGATATACTCCGTCTTACTGGTGCGTACGCGAGCAGCCTGCAGAATGTTGAATGCCGTGGCATCAATCGCTTGCGGGGCTATGCTGTTGCCTATGTTGTGCAGATAGAGTCCGTCGGCAAAGCCGTCGATGCATAGCACGCCACTGTCGGCGGCGGCACGGAGCTGCAGGTCGGCCAGCGACTCCTCGGCATAGTGCTGGAAGTATATGATGGGGTTGCTGATGCCCTCGTGCATGAGCAGATGTGCCAAGGCACGGTGCTCACCCACGCGGTGCAGATGATTCGTCTGATGGATGATGACCACTTCGGGATGCGTCTTGAGGCATGCCAGCACCTCCTCGGAGCATTGGCTATAGGTGACAAAGAGGAACTTCACCTTGGCAGGGCAAGCAGCCAGCAGCGGTAGGTAGTTCTTGTCGCCGAAGCCCATAAACACGGGGTAGGTGTCTTCCTCGCCCGTCCATGCCGGAGCATCCACGATGAGCGGTATGCCTTCGGGGTGCTCGGTAGGCAGGGTGCTGCCACAATACAGGTAGTCGGGGCGCAGGTTAGCATCTAGCACGCGGTCCTTGCCGAAGCAGCTGCCAATGACCACAGGCACCTGGTCGCCACCGATGTTGCCCACGGCGTGGGTGGTGCGGCGCGTAGGGGCATAGTAGTCAAATCCGCTGGCCTCCACGGCCTCTATGTGGGGATGTATGGCATGTGCCGTTACATACTCCACCAGCGCTTTGGCTACGGGAATCTCCGCTTCGGGAGCCTCGCTCAGCGATACGCGGATGGTGTCGCCCAGTCCATCGTAGAGTAGGGCACCTATGCCCACGGCACTCTTGATGCGGCCGTCCTCGCCCTCGCCCGCTTCGGTGACGCCCAGATGCAGGGGGAACGACATACCCTCCTGCTCCATCGTCTTCACGAGCAGGCGCACTGTGCGCACCATAATCACCGTATTGCTGGCCTTGATGGAGATGACCACGTCGGTAAACTTCTCGGCCACGCAGATGCGCAGGAATTCCATGCACGATTCCACCATGCCCTCGGGCGTGTCGCCATAGCGGCTCATGATGCGGTCGCTCAGTGATCCGTGGTTCACACCGATGCGTATGGCCGTGTGGTTCTCCTTGCAGATGTTGAGGAAGGGCACCAGCCGGGCGCGTATCTTCTCTATCTCCTGTGCATACTCCTCGTCGGTGTATGTCAGCTGCTTGAAGGTGCGTGCCGTGTCTACATAGTTACCGGGGTTGATGCGCACCTTTTCGGCGTAGAGGGCAGCCACGTCGGCCACGCGGGCGTTGAAGTGCACGTCGGCCACGAGCGGCGTTTCGATGCCCTGGCTACGCAGCCCGGCATTGATCTCGCGCAGATTCTCGGCCTCGCGCACGCCCTGTGTGGTGAGGCGCACATACTCGCCGCCAGCTTCGACGATGCGTCGTGCCTGTGCCACCGACCCTTCGGTGTCGGTAGTGGCGGTCGTGGTCATCGACTGCACACGGATGGGGTTATCGCCTCCCAGCGGTGTGCCTCCTATCTGTACTTCGCTGCTTTTGCGGCGCTTATAATTGAAGAGGTTCATATTGCCATAGGATAAAGGTGAAACAAATGGAGTTCTTCTATACATCTTTGCATGCAAAGGTAAACAAATGATTTATATTGGTCAAATAAATTTGCATTTCACTCGCTACGCTACGGAATTGTCTGTTGACTTAATCGTTTTGCCCACTGTCTTTTCTTGAAAAAGGTTGACTCTTTTCCTGAGGACAAAGGGAAAAGTATACAAAAAGTGTAAATGTTTGTGTAATACTTTTCGGCGTAACTCTTTTGCTGCTCAGTCGTTTGTGGCGATGAATGTGTAAATCTTTGTTTAGCTGTAGTTCTTTTGTTTAAGTCATAACTCCTCCCTCCCGAAGTTCCCCTTCGTAGGACGGAAGTAACCGCGGCTCAGGGGTACATATTCCATCACGCCCTGCGCTACATACTCCTTCATCAGCTTGCGTGCCCGGGTGATGCCATAGCCGCTGAGGCTGGCAAAGTGCTTCATGTTGATGCCCTCCTTCTTCTCGATGGCAAAGTAGTTGTATAGTGCCTCGTCGAGCAGCGCGGCATCGGTAGGCTCTGTGTAGTCGTTGTCGATGACAAACTTCACCCTATTTAACTGTGCCTGCAACACGGGGCCGGGCTTGAAGCTCACGCTGCCCATCTTGAGATCCGATGCACGCAGGCGCTCGCCCGGCTCCTTCAGCTTCTTTGCACTCACGTCGATGAAGAGCGTGCCCAGCTGGCCCAACTCCACGCGCTGCCCATTGGCCAGTGCGGTGGCGATGATCACCTGCAGCGACTCCCATGCAGCCTTCACGTCGGCCTGCTTCACCGTGCAGCGCTCGTGCGTGGTGGCAGCCATATCGTCCATGTCGAGCTTCTGTTGTGGCACGAGGGTGGCTCCTATGCCCCATGCCTCGGCATCTACATGCTTGCCCATCTTGCGGCGACGGATAGCGCGGCAGCGCATCACGGGCTGGTTGTCGCCAAGTACCACTTTGGTTTTCGGATTTCGTTTCATAGCATTATTTGTTTAGTGTTTAGAGTTTAGTGTTTAGAGAACCATCCGGATGGCAGTTATCGTTATCGTCATCGTTACAGCCTTGGCTGTTACTATACCCATTCTAAATTATAAATAATTATCGTTTTTCTCGCATTTTTTATCCTCTTCACAGTGCAACATCCTCATTATCAGCACTCCTTTTTCTCCACTTTTTTGTTTTGCACCTCTTTTGTGCGCAACGGCTTTCGGTGACATTTTTTCTTAGGTGCGAAAACTGTTTTTCATACCTGCGAGAAATATTTTTCTTACCTTCAGGGAAAACGCATTATAAAAATTGGTTTAACAATTGCCATAAATACTTTCTGTCAATAGATGCCCTAAACCTTTTTCTGTTGATTGGTTTGTTCAGTTCATTGTTCTTTAACACTGCCAAAGCCATTTTCTCAATAATGGCAAAGTTCTGTGCCGCATTGTTTTTCTTCCTATCATCATCTTCTCCAAACGTGACATCCAGATGCCAATGAAGATTATTCTCTACATTCCAGTGTTCCCTTGCCGTTTTCAATAACATCTCCGCATTATTTGGCAGCGAAGAGATGAAATACTTGTATTCTGAGCGAAATGTGTGATTATAACTGTCGTATCGTTCAGAAATGATGCACCCTACAGTTCTCATTCCAGGCCATTGCCTTGCAAACCGATGCATATACATCATGTCTCCCATGGAATAGCAGGTTCTCCTCTCGTCCCGTCCATGTCCCTGCTCACTCACGGAAAAACTGTCATCACGCCTCAATCTTAGATGCTTGATACACTCTTCCATGAGTTGCCGGAGCCATGAGTGAAGTTCCTTTTGATTGCCTTTGACTGGCAAGAAATAGTTTCCTCCATTCTCTAGCACCCTCCTTGCAGTCTCCTTCTGACAGTGCATCGCATCTGCGGTAAATGTGCATCCAGGAATAAACACTTCGTCAATAAGTTGCTGTACTGCAGGTATCTCATTACTCTTGTCATCCACTCTGAGTTGTCCGAGGGAAAATCCCAGTTCTGTAGCGTATGCAGTAATCATATGAAGTTTAGACTTATGCGTGTAGTCCTTGTAGCCTGACTTGCGATTTGATTTCTCTTCATCTGTTTCTGAAGCATTGTGGTTTGTTTTGCCATCAAAGGCGATAACCCCGTTGTAGTGTCCTATAACCCCTATGACCCAACTGCGAAACAAGCGCTCAAACTTATCAGTGGGAATAATCATGAAGAAACGTCGGATAGTATCATGTGAAGGTGCGCTTTCCCAACCATCGAGTTCTTCCCGGAAAAAATCATCAGAGGCCTCTCCATAGTCTGCGATTTCATTCCAGGTCTTTGCTCCACAAAATACAGCTGCAAGGGTTAAAAAACAAATGTTGGAGGCAAGATGCTTCTTGCAGCGATCAATACGAGGGTCAATTTCTTCTATAGACAAAGAAAATTGCATTATTTTAGAAGATTCGGCGTTGAGTTTTTTCATATTTACATAATCTTATTTACCATGTAAATATACTAATAATCAGCGGTATATGCAAGTTTTCTCACGGATATTTTCCTCTAAAATAAAGCTAATTTATAATGCGTTTTCCCTGTTCTTACCTTCGAAATTATCCGTCACTTGCAAGTGACACGTGCGACGCTTGCTTGTGATGATAGCGTCACTTGCTTGTGACGATAGTGACACTTGCAAGTGACACATCTTTTCTAAGGCTCTACAAAGATAATACTAACCTCCCATTTTTCCAAATCTTAGGTATCTTTTTATGTCATAGTTTCGTCAGAAAACGCCTCGAAATCATTGTTTTTTTTGTATTAACTTTGCAACGGAATTAAGGGTTGACACCCTTTCGAGGCCTTCTGTGAAGACCTCGGAATATCCTTGTGGATGTGAACGACATTGCCGAGGAGGTGGACGAACCCAAAGCACCCCTGCGCCGTATGCATAAGCAAGCAGTTCACCACCGCCGAGGCCGTGCGCATAGGCGAGGAGATGGGTATCAAGAAGAATGCCGTAGCCAAGAAGTTGGCCAAGCTGAGCAAGGAGTATTACATCGGCAAGGTGCGTCAAGGTGTGTTCGTGAAGACCTCAAAAATGGGAAGGAACAACTGGAAGAAACAATGTACACTTTCTGCCACCTAATCCGCTGAGCATCATGGAGACTAAGCCCGAAAGATTTACACAAACATTTACACTTTTTGTACACTTTCCATGGCTTATATACACTTCACGGGAGCTGCCCATGGGCGGCTCCCGTGAAGGTCGTTAATCGTTTATCATTTTCTTATTCCTTCTCGGAGTCGTAGACGATGAACTCCCCATATCGGGTGAATCCCTCAGCACGGATGTGGAGGTGCTTAGTGTTCCTGTTATTATAGAATGATACGGAGGCACGGCCTTGATGGTCGGTCCATACATCGGGATTCCAATAGAGTGTGCGGCGATAGTCAGCCGTATCGGGCAGGGCGCACTCGGAGTAGTCGGGGCTGTAGAATTCGGCAACGCGGTTATACCCTTCGAAGTAGGTGTGACGCATATTATCTTGAGTTTCGTATGGAGGCTTCTTTGGAGCTATTATATGCTGGTCCGACTCAGCAATACATAATGACTGCATCTTTTTTTCATTATCTTTATCTAATAACAATATATTTCTACGAGAAAGCAGATTAGAATAAACTTTTACCCTTTGGGGCAATAGGTATGATAGATTCAATGCTCCAGACGAGGTGTGAAGTTCTAAATATGTGAGGGGAATGCCCACTCTACCTAGTGAGTAGTCGAGACTTATTCCCGTCCTCCTACCAATGTTACTTGATTGCTGAACTAAGACAAGTGGTATCCCCCTGTCAATTATGCTATTCCACTCTCTATAATAATCAATAACAAGTTCTGGACGATCATAATATATTTCACGTTTCCCTTTTCTATGTTTGTTGACTATTACTTCGTCTATAATCTCCGTACCCAATGATATCGTTGAAAAATTCATATCAAGAAGTTTAGATTCAGAAGGGGTATGGTTCTGATAAAATGAATAGGGGCATGCAGAAGGGGAAAAAGCTCTATTAAGAATGATATAAGGACGCTTCTTGGCTAACACCTTAGGTTCTTCGCGCATAGAGAGCAATTTAAGTTCCAATCCTTTCTCCCCATAAATGAGAGGTTTTATATTCACACAGAATTGGCCAAGAGAATCCACGGAAGTGGAATCTCTCCATATAGTGGATTTTTCATACATAGACAGATTCATCCTAAGGTTAGGAATACGGGTGTAGTCATCTGCTCGAAACGTTGATTTCTTGCTAGATATACGACCAGAAACGATATAGCCATCTATCATTAGGCCCTTTTCGGGCAAATATTGTTGTTGATAAGATTGGGCACCACTCATCAGTTCCCAATCATAGCGTCGCCATCCTTGTACCAACATCAGCAAGTCTATATCCGCAGCAGCCTCACGCTCACTACTATGACGAAAATAGGTGTCAACATTCTCTATAAAACCCCTCAACTCGGATGACAGTAATAGTTCACTGCATATATTCCTCGTATCATAAGTGTCTAAAAGGTCATCAGCATCAGTCACTGCAAGTGAAAAGAGACCTTTCTTTGAAAAATTAAGACTATCTTCTAGTTCAAAATCCAAACGAATCTTTTCATATGGGGAAATGCTATCGGGTAAACTACGCAAAACCAACTTGGAGGACTTCTTACGGGGAAACACAAAAAACAGACGGTCTGCTAATATCTTGCCTGATTCATCAAATAGAGTAATTTGGTTAACTCCGGCTTTCATCACCTCATGAGGAAAGTTTACTTTTTTTATACCACCACACCCTAAGGTTAATGTGTCAAAGGCCAACAATTCACCTCTGCATTGCAATGTTAATCCTAAAGATTGGGAAGCGACATTAGGAGAAGCTGTTACGTAGGCCGTAGCATCATTTTGACCAATAGGAGGCATTAGACGCAGGCCATACCCTATAGGAGCGGGATCGGGCAACTGAAAAGAATACTCTTTCCCTTTGTGCAATACATGTACATGATATTTTTCCCTTGCCTTTGGGGTGAGGTAGAATACTCCCCTGCCTCGCCCCATGGTATTCAATTGACCAACCGTATCATTATCCTCATCAGTAATGCAACCTGATATTTCGCATTTTCTTCCCCATTGATCCACGGCTTCAAAAGCAATGATAGAGGTTATTCCATCAACCAACGCTCCTCCTTCGGGAAAGAATTTAATATTGAGATCATTTGACCGAAGATCATAGCTTATTTCTTTGGGAAATGCCAGCAACGTATGACGAGGATAAAATTCCATTTCTTTTTTATAACATCCCTCTATCCTGGGTCGCTTATAAACCGGGAACACTCGTGAAAATACGCAGTTGTTAATAGGTGGAATAAGAGACTGCTTAAATTCCCGAAAAGCGGCCTCTTTCATTATTAACTGCGGATTTTGCTTGTTTTCTGCAAATTCATTGTAATTTTCCACTACGGCTGGTCGCATCACCAAAACTGTCCCTGGAAGACGTACTATCTCTTCATTTCCGCAATTCAGCATATTACGTGTATATGCACGTATTTCGTAGTAGCCAGTGCGATAATCATCTTTCAGCACAAACTCGCCATGGCACATGCCATTCTCCATGCGCAACTTCTTGTGTTCCATCTCCACACCATAATCATTGAGCAGCTCTACATACAGCACCCCACTTGTTTCAGTGGGGCGCAATGTGGTTGCATTCATCACGTAGGCTTTGAACCAAATGGTATCTCCTATATAGTAGCTGCGATTGTCCATGTGGAGATAGACTTTCTCCTGTGGATACTCACGGTTGAAATTGATGATATTGGTCGCATAGTCCTTCAGTTTCTCCACCGCACTCTCCGTCTGTGCAAGGAGGACGGTGCTGGTGAGCAGTGCAGTGATGAATAGGAGCATGTTTCTCATAGGAGATTTGGTCTTGGGCTAATCAATACTTACTTTGCAAAGGTAGCGATTCGTTATCAAGGCTACAGGGGATTTGGAATGCATAAGAGAGAATAGGGCATCGCGATACCCTATTCCCTTTATCTTTTAGCAGTTTTTAGTTCTTATCCTACACCTTGTACTCGTAGCTTACGGTCTTGAGCTCCTCGTTGGCCTTCTCGATCTTGCGCTTGAGGCTCTCCTTGAAGGCGGCGAAGCGGTTGGCTAGCTCGACATCGGAGAGGGCGAGCATCTGCACGGCGAGGATACCGGCATTCTGTGCGGCATTGATGCCTACAGTGGCTACGGGTATGCCGGGAGGCATCTGCACGATGGCCAGCAGGGCATCCATGCCTTCGAGGGTGCTCTTGATGGGTACGCCAATGACGGGGACAGTGGTGCTGGCGGCAATCACACCAGGCAGGTGGGCTGCCATGCCGGCGGCTGCGATGATGACACGGATGCCACGCGCGGCGGCTCCCTTGGCAAAGGCCTCTACGGCCTCTGGGGTGCGGTGTGCCGAGAGGGCGTTCATCTCAAACGGCACCTGCATGTCGTTGAGGAATGCGGCTGCCTTTTCCATGACGGGCAGGTCACTGGTGCTGCCCATGATAATGCTTACGATAGGTTTCATATGTAGATATAGTTTGGTTATTTGTTTCCTTGTTTTGTTGTGCGAAGTTACGTTTTTTTATCGTAAAGTGCAATTTGTTTGTCGAGTATCCTCCGTATTACACTCCCAACAATCGGCTCAGTTCACGCATACCTTCTGATGCTCCCTTTTGTATAACATGTACGTAACGGTCATAGGGCACTTTCACCTCAGCAGGATCGATGAGGTAGATGTCTGTCTTATCCTTTGTATAATAGAGCAGTCCAGCAGCAGGATATACATTGAGTGAGGTTCCGATGATGATGACGATATCAGCTTCCCCTACATAGTCGGCGGCGACTTCAATGTTGGGCACCGACTCACCGAACCACACGATGAAGGGGCGCAGCTGACTACCATCAGCGGCCTTGTCTCCAATCTTTATTTCATACTCTTCAGGCAGAAGTTCGCGTATTTGTCGTGGATCATTGGGATTTTGGCTCGATGTCACCTTGGTGAGTTCACCGTGGAGATGGATGACGTGGGTGCTTCCTGCACGCTCGTGTAGATTGTCTACATTCTGCGTCACTACCGTGACCTCGTATTCTTTCTCTAATGCGGCTACGAGTCGATGCCCTTCATTAGGCTCTACGGTGAGCAACTGCTTACGGCGTGCATTGTAGAAATCTGTCACTAACTTTGGATTGGCAGCATACCCCTCTGGCGTAGCCACTTGCTCTACGGGATACTGGTCCCATAATCCTCCAGCATCACGAAAAGTACTGATACCACTTTCGGCACTCATGCCTGCACCTGTGAGAACGACAATTTTTTTCATACGGTGTTCATTAAGTTTTCTGAGTAACAGCAAAGATACGAACAAACGAGCAAGAAATATCAAGCTTGCTTGAATATTTATTCCGGCGAGTGCAAGTATCTTCGAGTATTCCTCAAAGATACGAACAAACGAGCAAGAAATATTCAAACTTGCTTGAATATTTATTCCAGCGAGTGCAAGTATCTTCGAGTTTATCTCAAAGATACAAATTTTTCTGTGATTCTGATTTGATATGCCTATTTTTGGTGTTATTTATTTTATTTTCATCGAAATGGAGAAAAATCCTAACAGAAAAATTTGGGGTTAAACAAAAGATATATAGCTTATTACACCGAAAAATAGCTTCTGAGAATCGTTTCTTTTCGTTCGTCCCGTCCCTCGGGCGGGAAAATCGCAAGGATGAGGCGGTAGAATTGGGCATTTTTTGTGGATTTGCAATGAATAATAACTACGAAGCGTGATGGGTATTTATGAAGTTACTTTTCGTTCGCTGCGAAATATTGAAGTAAACTTTACATAATTTCGCTCACTTATTCGTAACTTTGTCAATCAATAATAATAAATAGGTATAATGGAATTTTTCTATGATGTCGTTGTGATTGGTGCAGGCCACGCGGGATGCGAGGCAGCGGCAGCTTCAGCCAATATGGGTTCGAAGACGTGCCTTATCACGATGGACATGAACAAGATTGGGCAAAT
>JAZPZS010000009.1:0-10028 GCA_045544835.1 Bacteroidaceae bacterium
AACACTCGGCAAAGCCGACAGCTGCGAGCCTTTAGCGATGCAGCCTTCGTGAGATTCGTGAGATCTGCGTGAGACAAAATTCTGATTATCTGAAAGAAACAAGTTGTAATGGTTAATGAATTCATAATGCGTATTCCCTGAGGTTAGAAATGCGGGAGTTGGTTGGGCTGTGCTTTATGATGGCTCGTTCGCTCGGCAATGATTAAGCATGCTTATCATTGCTCTCGCTCACTTCGCCATTGCCAGGGGGTAAATGCAAATCATTATATGGGGGTCTGTCTTGATAATCAATGGGGTTTGTCGCGAAAAGGCCATTTTTGCCAAGGGGGGGGGCTTGGCAGGAAATGGTGTCACCTGGTGACGGGAATTTCAAATAGCCTTCTACCCTTTTGTGAAAACCATACATAGGTGGCTTCTATATGGCGATAGTGTGGGGCTGTTGTGAGCAAAAGTGCGGGGTTGTATCTTTGCATCGTAAATGATGATAATATGATTACTAACCTATAAAAACTAAACGAGATGGAAAATGTACAGACCTATTTGCCGTACTTGCGCGGCTACGACTACACGGGCAAGATGCCTGTAGTGCTTGACTTCTACGCCACATGGTGTGGCCCCTGCAAGGCATTGACTCCCTCGATAGAGCGGCTGGCCAAGGAGTTTGAGGGGCGCCTCAAGGTGCTCAAGGTGGATGTGGACAAGAACGAGCCGCTGGCCCGTGCTGCCGCCATACGCTCCGTGCCGACGCTCTTCTTCATCGACATCGACGGAAACATTGAGCGTCAGATGGGGGCGATGCCCTACGATGCCCTGCGGGCCAAGGCCGAGGCGCTGGTGGGTGCAGCTGGATGAGCACCGCCGAGAGCATGACGGGAGAGAGCAAATTAAACTTTTTGCTCTCTTTGTTGTCTATATAGTATATTTTTTGTATCTTTATGGCTGCCATGAAGATACTCTTTTTGAAACATAAACAATATACAATATGAGAACAACGACAGGTATTATGAGAACAATGATGGCCGTGGCGATGGTGCTGTGGCTGGGTGTAAACGCGGTATGTGCACAGGCGCTGACGGCTATCACGCCGGGCGAGGTGTGGCCCGACGACAAGGGCGAGCACATCAATGCCCATGGCGGAGGTGTGATATATCACGAGGGCACCTACTACTGGTATGGCGAGAACCGCCCCGCACGAGGCTTCACCACCGAGGTGGGCGTCGGCGTATACTCATCGAAGGATCTCATGAACTGGAAGAACGAGGGCGTGGCACTGGCCGTGTCGGAAACGAAGGGCGACGTCATCGAGCGCGGATGCATCATGGGGCGCCCCAAGGTGGTGTATAACCCCACGACGAAGAAGTTTGTGATGCTCTTCCACCTCGAGCTCAAGGGACGCGGCTACGAGGCAGCACGCGTGGGCTTTGCCGTGAGCGACACCCCCACAGGCCCCTTCAAGTTTATCCGCTCGCTGCGCCCCAATGCAGGCAAGTGGCCGATGGACTTCACCAAGCGCGACATCAAGCGGGCCATGGCGCTCGACGAGGCCAAGTATAAGGAGTGGTGGACACCCGAGTGGCGCCGCGCCGTGGACGAGGGGCTGCTGCTCAAGCGCGACCTGCCCGGCGGACAGATGAGCCGCGACATGACCGTATTCGTCGACGACGACGGCACGGCATACCACATACACTCGGCCGAGGAGAACCTCACGCTCAACATCGCCGAGCTCACCCCCGACTACCTCGACTACACGGGCCGCTACATACGCCTCGCCCCCGGCGGACACAATGAGGCGCCCACCATCTTCAAGCGCGACGGCGTGTACTGGATGATTACCAGCGGCTGCACAGGCTGGGACCCCAACGAGGCACGCATGTTCCGCGCCAAGTCGATGTGGGGACCCTGGGAGCAGCTGCCCAGCCCCTTCCGCGGCGAGGATGTCAACAAGTCGTTCCACACGCAGGGCACCTACATCTTCAAGATTGAGGGCGCCGACCAATACATCTTCATGGCCGACCGCTGGATACCCCGCAGCCTGAAGAACTCACGCCACATCTGGCTCCCCATCGAATACGACACCGACGGCACCCCGCTGCTGTACTGGAAGGATAGTTGGACGATAGGGGAGTGAGAAGGCGATGATTTTAGGCTGCGCCGAACGAAATGCTCAAATAAATTTGGCATTTCGTTCGGCTTGCACTAATTTTGCCAACATAAACATAGAAAAGATTGAAGTCATGTCAGTAAACAAAGTAATTCTTATCGGTAATGTGGGGCGTGAGCCTAACGTGCGTTATATCGACCGCGATGTGGCTGTAGCCAGCGTGTCGCTTGCAACATCGGACCGTGCATACACGCTGCCCAATGGCACCCAAGTGCCTGAACGCACGGAGTGGCACAACTTGGTGTTCTGGCGCGGATTGGCGCAGACTGTAGAAAAATATGTGCACAAGGGTGACAAGCTGTATGTCGAGGGTAGCATCCACAGTCGTTCATATGACGACCAGAATGGGGTGCGCCGTACGGTAGTGGAGATTTATGTGGACAATATGGAGATGCTGTCGCGCCCGCAACAGGCGGCTGCTCCTGCTGCTCCATCAGCTCCGGCAACTCCTACTGATGAACAGATGCCCTTCTGATTGCTGCGCTTGTAATATATGATAGTCGCTGATGCCTAAGTTTGCGCACCGCTCTTTTGAAGGAGGAGGCATAGCCATCTGGAAGATTGACGAGTCGGCCGAGCACCTCTATGCGATGCTGCAGACGAGTTGCTACGATGAGCAGCTGCTCGCCCTACGGCATGAGGCCCGTAGGGCAGAGTGGCTTGCAGTACGCGTACTGTTGAAAGAACTGTTTGGTGAGGATAAGGTGATAGCCTATCATTCCTCTGGGAAGCCCTATCTGACGGATCATAGTATGTCTATCAGCGTATCGCATACCAAGGGCTATGCGGCATTGGCCTATCACGAAAGGTGCTCGGTGGGAATCGATGTGGAGGCCATTTCGCCTCGCGTGAGGCGCATAGTCCATCGCTTCACCCATCGCGACGAGGCTGCATATATGAAGGTGGACGACAGTCACGAACGGATGATGATGCAGCTCATTAACTGGTCGGCCAAGGAAACACTCTACAAGCTGGTGGCTGATCCGTTGGCGGCCGATTTCAAGTCGGTGTTCTGCATTGCACCCTACCAGTTGGCTCCACAGGGGGGCTTGGATGTTGACGTTGCGCTCGCAGGGCATGGTACTGTCGCTGTGGGCTATGAACTGTTTGCTGACTTTGTGTGTACCTGGGCGGTTGCTCCTGAAGGGAACTGCCGCGAAGGATAATCCCATACAATAAATGAATATGGCTATGAAGAAAATAAAGAATCCCTATCTTGGCATGACCGCCGAGGAGGGATACAATTGTTTTGCCTGCGCTCCTCACAATCCTTATGGGCTGAAGATGGAGTTCTACGAAGATGGCGATGAGGTGGTGTGTTACTGGACTCCCGGCATTCATTATCAAGGATGGACCGATACGCTCCATGGAGGTATTCAGGCTACGCTCATCGACGAAACGGCAGGATGGTTGATTGCTCGAAAGATGCAGACTTCGGGCATGACGACGAATCTGAATATCAGATACAAACACCCTATACCGACAGGGGAGGATGTTCGCCTTGAGATTCGCGCACGTATCCATGAAATGAAGCGCAACTTTGCCTTGATGCAAGCTGCCATCATGCTCGATGGCGAAGTGTGCACGACGGCTGAACTCACCTTCTATTGTTTTCCACAAGAGAAGGCTGTATCGGACTTCCATTTCCTCCCTTACGAGTTGGAAGAGTGAAGGCTGCACAAGTAAATGGGCGTTGTTTTCGTCAAATCGAAAAAATGAATTATCTTTGCATGATAATATACAATGAATAAGACTTTCGTTTATGAAGCATATTAGAAATTTCTGTATCATTGCGCACATCGACCATGGTAAGTCGACACTGGCCGACCGATTGCTGGAGTATACCAATACCATTAAGGTAACCGAGGGACAGATGCTCGATGATATGGAATTGGAAAAGGAACGCGGCATTACCATCAAGAGCCATGCCATACAGATGGAGTATATATATAAAGGAGAGAAGTATGTGCTCAACCTTATCGATACTCCGGGACACGTGGACTTCTCCTACGAGGTGTCGCGCTCGATAGCTGCTTGTGAAGGTGCACTGCTGGTGGTTGACGCATCGCAGGGCGTACAGGCACAGACTATATCGAACCTATACATGGCCATCGACAATGACTTGGAGATTATCCCCGTCATCAATAAGTGCGACATGCCCAGTGCTGAGCCAGAAAAGGTGGAGGACGAAATCATCGAACTCCTCGGATGCAAGCGCGAAGAGATCATCCGCGCTTCGGGCAAGACGGGGCAGGGTGTTGAGGATATTCTCAATGCTGTGATAGAGTGCATCCCCGCTCCTGAAGGTGATGAGAACGCGCCGCTGCAGTGCCTGATTTTCGACTCTGTATTCAATTCATTCCGTGGCATCATCGCCTACTTCAAGATTCTTAACGGTACCATCCGCCAAGGCGACTTGGTGAAATTCTTCAACACGGGCAAGGAGTACGATGCCGATGAGATCGGTGTGCTCAAGATGGATATGGTGCCACAAAAGGAGCTGAAGGCCGGTAACGTAGGCTATATCATCTCGGGCATCAAGACCTCTACGGAGGTGAAGGTGGGCGATACTATCACCCACATCAAGGGGGGCTGCACAGAGGCTATTGCAGGTTTCGAGGAGAGCAAGCCTATGGTGTTTGCCGGTGTATATCCTATCGATGCCGAGGACTATGAGGACCTGCGTGCTTCGTTGGAGAAACTTCAACTCAACGATGCATCGCTCTCGTTCTTCCCCGAGTCGTCATTGGCTTTGGGCTTCGGCTTCCGTTGCGGATTCCTCGGCTTGCTCCACATGGAGATTGTGCAGGAACGACTCGACCGCGAGTTCGACATGAGCGTCATCACCACCGTGCCCAACGTATCTTATAATGTATATGACAAGCATGGCGAGTGTATCGAGGTACACAACCCCGGTGGCATGCCCGATGCTACCCTCATTGACCATATCGAGGAGCCCTACATCAAAGCTTCGGTCATCACGACTACCGATTATATTGGCCCTATCATGACGTTGTGTCTTGGCAAGCGCGGTGAGCTGGTGAAGCAGGAGTATATCTCGGGAAATCGTGTAGAGATACACTATCTGATGCCGCTGGGTGAGATCGTGATTGACTTCTACGACAAGCTCAAGAGCATATCCAAGGGCTATGCCTCGTTTGACTACCATCCTGCAGGCTATCGCCCCTCGAAGTTGGTGAAGCTCGACATCCTGCTCAATGGCGAACCCGTGGATGCGCTCTCTACCTTGACGCATATTGACAATGCCTACGACTTCGGTCGTCGCATGTGCGAGAAACTCAAGGAACTGATTCCGCGTCAGCAGTTCGACATCGCTATCCAAGCTGCCATTGGAGGCAAAATTATTGCTCGCGAAACGGTGAAGCAGGTGCGCAAGGATGTTACGGCCAAGTGCTATGGTGGTGACGTGTCGCGTAAGCGTAAGCTGCTCGAGAAGCAGAAGAAGGGTAAGAAGCGCATGAAGCAGATTGGCAACGTGGAGGTGCCGCAGAAGGCCTTCCTTGCCGTGCTGAAGCTGGATTGATGTTGATGACAGGTAACTATAGATGTTTTATGATGACTTAATACGTTAGAAATGTTATGAAAAAGAATTTGATTTTAGCTATAATGGCAGTATTGGCTATGACGTCTTGCGAGACAAAAAAGAATTTCGAATCCCTCAGTGGAGAGTGGGATGTGGTTTCCATAGGTGAGCTGGTGGTGCCTGACTCAGTGGGAGCGTTCTTGGGCTTCAACTTGCTTGAGCATATCGTGTATGGCAGTACAGGATGCAATCAACTGTCAGGTGCTCTGCCTGAGGTGATAGATACCAAGACACCAATGTTTGGCGCAGTAGGCTGCACACGCATGATGTGCGCTGATATGACTGTGGAGGATGCTATGCTTCCTGCGTTGGGCAAGGTGGTGGACTTCAAAGTGAATGGCGATAGCCTGTATCTGAACGATGCCGAAGGCGCTGTGCAGATGTCATTGGTGAAGCGCAATTAATAATTTTTAGGAGTAATAATTTTGGCTAAACGCAAAAGAGTTTTTACATTTGTTGCGTAATTATTTTTTTTAATTGTTTCATTTAAGTTAAATAAAGTATGAAAAAGTCATTTTTGGCAATCGCATTTGCAATGGTAGCTATGGTAAGTAGCGCACAGGTTTATGTGGGTGGTTCACTCGGACTGAATGTTAAGAGCGGTGAGCACAGCAGTACTACCAACTTTAACATTGCTCCTGAGGTAGGTTATGTGTTGAATGAGAGCCTGGCCTTCGGTGCCTCTTTCGATTATGCTTCAGCAAGCGGAAAGACTGAGACTCTTCTAGGTTCAGATGTGAAGTCAAGCACTTTCTCTTGGGATTTCAAGCCTTATGTACGCTATACATTCTATAATGCAGGCGTATTCTCTTGCTTCGTTGACGGTGTGCTCAACCTCTCGGGAGTGAAGGATGGTAACGATACTGCTGTTGGTTTCAATGTATGCCCTGGTGTGGCTGTCAGCGTAACAGATAACATCAGCGTGGTTTCTCGCGTAGTATCGCTCGGTTGGAACAACTTCGATTCTAAGGTGTTTGGCTTTGGCGCTTCTGTTGCTTCGGTAGGCGTATACTACACATTCTAACTCCGCTTTATAGCGTAACAAAAAAAGGATGCGAACTCGCATCCTTTTTTTTGTTGGTCGTTATTGTGGTTATTTCAACTTCTCATTCCAGAAGTTCAGCATCTTGGTGAAGATGTGGTAGCGGGTATTGCCACCATAGATGCTGTGGTTTCGGTTGGTGTAGTAGTGCATGTCGAACTGCTTGTCGGCCTGTACGAGCGCTTCGGCATATTCCATACTGTTGCGTACGTGTACGTTGTCGTCGGCCATGCCATGCATGAGCAGGAGGCTGCCGTTGAGGTCGTTGGCGCGGTTGATGGGTGAGGTCTTCTCATAGTTCTCGCCATTCTCCTGGGGAGTGCGCATGAAACGCTCGGTGTACACTGAGTCGTAGTATTTCCAATAGGTGGGAGGTGCTACGGCGATACCGGCCTTGAACACGGGCTCGCCCGACGACATGGACATCAGCGTGTTGTAGCCACCGAAGCTCCATCCCCAGATGCCGATGCGGCTCTTGTCTACGTAGGGTAGGGTGGCAAGGTATTTGGCTGTCTCGATCTGGTCTTCTGACTCCAACAAACCGAGCTGCAGGTAGGTGCAGTTCTTGAATTCGGCACCTCGACCGCCTGTGCCGCGGCCATCGACGCACACTACGATATATCCTTGCTGTGCCAGGAAGGTTTCCCACAGTGTACCGCCATAGAATCCGGTGCGCCAGCTGTCAAGCACCTCTTGTGAGCCTGGGCCGCTGTATTGGTACATGATGACGGGATATTGGGCATTTGAATTGTCGTTTGGCTTCACCATCCAGCCATTCAGCACGGTGCCGTTCGAGGTGGTGAACTGGAAGAACTCTTTCGAGGGCATTCCGGGCTGATTCAGTTTCTCGGCCAGCGCCTTGTTGTCAACCAAGGTCTTGAGTACCTTGCCCTTCACGTTCTCGATGGTGATGACGGGAGGAGTGTGGAGGTCACTGTGTGTGTGCACAAAGTTCTGCAGGTTCTTGCTGAATAGGGCATCGCTGGTTCCTGTTTCGGGTGTGAGGCGCGTCTTCTTGCCCTTCTTGTCCTGACGGTATACGGCGCGGCGTAGCGGGCTAGGCTCATTGCTCTGGTAGTAGAGGTCGCCCGTCTTCTCGTCCCATCCGTAGAAGTTGGTCACCTCATACTCTCCATCAGTGAGTTGCTTTACGAGCTGGCCGTTGAGGTTGTAGAGGTACAGATGGTTGTAGTTGTTGCGCTGACTCTGCAGGATGAAGTTGTTCGGGTAGAAACGGATATCCTGATAGGTAGGCTCGTTGATATAGGTGGGCGACTCCTCGCGCAGCACCAGCTTGCATACGGTAGAGCGCGGATTGGCCATATACATGTCCATACGGTTCTGATGACGATTCAGAGTCACGATAGCCAACTTCTCGGGGTCAGAGGTGAAGTGTATGCGGGGGATATAGTCCTCCTCGTCAATCTGCAGGTCGACCTTGCGTGTTACCATCGACTTGATGTCGTAGGTGTGTACGCTTACCTTCGAGTTGTCTACTCCTGGCAACGGATACTTGTAGGTATATGCACCGGGATACAGGGCATTGTTCTCATGGCTGGGAGCCATGCCACGATACATCGTGAAGGAGAAGGAGGGCACATGGCTCTCTATGCTCTTCACGTAGGCTATCATCTTGCTGTCGGCGCTGAACTCATAGCACTTGTTCATCGTGAACTCCTCTTCATATACCCAGTCGGGGATTCCGTTGAGCACCTCGTTGAACTTGCCGTCGGTAGTCACTTGCGACTCGCTGTTGTTGAACATCAGCTTCACCAGGTGGATGTTGTTGTCGCGCACGAAGGCAATCATCTTACCGTCGGGAGAGAACGAAGGCACCTGTTGCGGGCCACCTGTAGAGAGCGGCGCCATCTTCTTGTTCTTTACATCATAGATATAGTACTCTGCCGTGAACGAGCGGCGGTAGATGTAGTTGGTCTTGGTCTGTATGAGTATGCGGTCTTCGGCTGGCGACATGATGTAGCCGTCGAATCGCTTGAAGTCACATCCGCGTGCCTTGTCTACGGAGAACAGCGTGTCCACCACTTCGCCTGTCTTGAAGGCGTATCGCACGATGCAGCTGCCGCCACCGCCTATCATCATGTAGTGCTCGCCATCGTTCATGGAGCGCATGCCGCCCACGCCCTGTGCACTGTATGTACCGTTGGTAATCTTGCGAATGTCCATTTGCTCTGCAGCCCATAGGGTTGAACTGAGTGCGAACGCTGCCAAAAAGCCTGTCAATAGTTTTTTCTTCATGTCTTATGTTTGATTAATGATAGTATATGCGGAGGGCAGTTAGCTTATACCAGCCAATTCAATTTCAAATATTAAGGTCGAGTGCTTGGGGATACCTGCTACGCTCATGCCTCCATATCCAACCTCAGAAGGCACATAAATGCGCCATTTGTCGCCTACACACATTTGTGTCAAGGCAATTTGCCACCCGACGATGAGGTCCGACAGGCGGAAAGCATCGGGATAACCTTGTGTGGTGTTGTCGTCAAAAACACTGCCGTCAATCAACATGCCTTTATAATAGACCGACACGATGTTTCGTATCGTGGCCTTGTTGCCTGTGCCTGATTGCAACACCTCATACAGAACTCCTTTCGCTGTCGTGTGTATGCCTTCTTCGCTTGCCTTGCGACGCAAGAAGGCTTGATTCTCCTCTTTATAGTTGGTTTTTGCCATAGAAAAATGGTCAGATTATAGTGCAAAGATACTGCTTTATTTTCAATCAAGCCTCCTAATGACAACGATTGTTGGCTATAAATGAATTAAAAATGGTGCTAATTGTTGAAGATAGCGGTAGATTTAGTCGTATTTTCGTAATAAATTACTATTTTTGCATCGATAAACAGTATAATAGGTATTCATCCGTAAAAGCAAGGATTAGATGAAGATAATGAAATTTGGCGGAACGTCAGTGGGTTTCGTAGACAGTATACAGAAAGTAAAGAAGATTGTTGAGGCCGAGAAGGAGCCTGTCATCGTGGTGGTGTCGGCATTGGGCGGCATTACCGACCAGCTCATTCGCACGGCTGCTATGGCCACCAAGGGTGACATCGCCTACGAGGCCGAGTTTGACTGCATGGTGCGCCGCCACGAAGAGATGATACAGCAGGTCATCCCCTCAGGCAGCAAGAAACGTACGCTGGGCAAGAAGATTCACGCCCTGCTCGATGAACTCAAGGATATCTATCAGGGACTGTACCTCCTCA
>JAZPZS010000010.1:0-8679 GCA_045544835.1 Bacteroidaceae bacterium
CAATGGAGGAGGTGAAGGCTATGCCTACTCACGCTTCACCATGGAGCTTCGTTACCCGCTGATGTTCGAGAACTCCACACAGATCTATGCCCTTGCCTTCCTCGAAGGAGGTAATGCGTGGACCGACGTGAAGAAGTTCAATCCCTTCGACATGAAGCGCTCTGCCGGTGTGGGTGTACGTATCTTCCTCCCGATGATTGGCCTCATGGGTATCGACTGGGCCTACGGCTTCGACAAAGTGTTTAATTCTACAGCCTCTAGCGGTAGCCAGTTCCACTTCATCCTCGGACAGGAGTTCTAAGAGAATCGAAAATTGAGAATTGAAATTTATTTCCTTAAATTATGAAGAAAAACCTTTTGATAACAGCCCTTTTCTGTCTCGTCGGCCTTACTGCCAACGCACAGAAGTTTGCCTTGATTGATATGGAGTATATCCTCAAGAATATCCCCGCCTATGAGCGTGCCAACGAACAGCTCAACCAGCTCTCCAAGAAATGGCAGAGCGAGGTAGAGGCCATCGCCCTGGAGGCACAGACCCTCTACAAGAACTACCAGAGCGAAGCTGTATTCCTCTCCGAAGAGCAGAAGACCAAGAAGGAAGAGGAGATTGTAGGCAAGGAGAAGGAGGCACAGGAGCTGAAGCGCAAGTACTTCGGCCCCGAAGGTGAACTCTACAAGAAGCGCGAAAGCCTTATGGCACCCATTCAGGACGAGATATACACCGCCGTGAAGGAGATATCCGACACCAAAGGCTACACCATGGTCATCGACCGTGCCTCGGCAGCCAGTATCATCTATGCCTCGCCCAAAATTGACATCAGCAACGAAGTATTGGTAAAGTTAGGATATTCAAATTAAATGCATTACCTTTGCAGACCTTAACACCATCAAGTCCAGCCCAAAAAGACGAACAAACAATATAATAAACTATAAACTCAAAAACACTATGAACAAAAAGCTTATCGCCATCCTTTTCATGATGGCTCCCCTCGCAATCTTTGCACAGAAGTTCGGTCACTTGAACTCAGCCGACATCATCCAGGTTATGCCCGAGTACAAGACTGCACAGACTGAGATCCAGAACCTTGAGAAGCAGTACAGCAACGAGCTCCAGCTGATGGAGTCAGAACTCGCCAAGAAGAGCGAAGCCTACGAGAAAGAGAAAGCTACCCTCCCTGCCAACATCCAGCAGCGTCGCGAGCAGGAGTTGCAAGAACTCTACGGCCGCATGCAGCAGTACTACCAGACCTCACAGCAGGAGTTGGCACAGGCATCACAAGAGAAGATGGCAGCCCTCACCGAGAAGATAACCAAGGCCATCAAGGAAGTTGGTGTAGCCGGCGGCTATCTCTACATCTTTGACAAAGCCAGCGGCATCCCCTACATCAGCGAGACACTCAGCACCGATGTTACCGCTGCCGTAAAAGCTAAGCTTGGAATACAATAATAGCATGACTCTCCCCGCCACTTCCTGGGTAAAGTGTCTGCATCATGGAGAGAACCACATTATTCATTACGGTGGATTACTGAACTAATCCACCGTAATGTAGTATAAAGAATTATCAGCCGAAGTATCGACATCCTATAAACAACGATTATGAAAAGGAATCTACTAATCCTCCTGACCTTCGTATGCATCACCGCTACCGCCCAATCCAAGTTCGGCTACGTCAGCTATACGGAGATTGTCAAGGCACTACCCGAATATGCCATCGTACAAGCCGACCTCGATGAATTGCAAGCAAAGTACGAAGCCGAAATCGAGCGTTCCGACCGCGAGTTTAATCAAAAATATGCCGATTTCATCGAAGAACAGAAGAGTTTTCCCGACAACATCCGCATGAAGCGCCACAAGGAACTGCAGGAACTGATGGAACGCTCTATTGCCTTCAAGGATGAGGTCAACCGCACCATGCGCGAAGCCCGTCACGAGATGATGAAGCCACTCTACGATAAGGTCAACGAAGCGGTCATGGAAATCTGCACCGACGGGGGCTACGACTACATCCTCAATACCGACGAGAAGGTATACATCGCCATCAATCCCAAAAACGGGAAGGATATCACCGCCAAGCTGAAAAAGGCGTTGGAGATCGAAGATTAAGGCGAAAAGACGAAAAGCCATACCACACGGTGAAGCCGGAATCATCGTTTTTGAGGGCTCTTGCAAAGCAAGGGTCCTCAACCTTTTTTTATCAAACTATTGCATACCTCAGAGAAAGTCCGTACTTTTACAAACAGAATCAATAGCTAAACGGCAGATCGATATGATGACACCCGGTCCTATAGGTATCTTTGACTCCGGCTACGGCGGTCTTACCATCTTATCGCAAATACGCGACAAGATGCCCGAGTATGATTTCCTCTACCTAGGCGACAATGCACGCACTCCCTACGGTACCCGATCATTTGAAGTGGTATATGAGTTTACCTCACAGGCCGTAAGAACACTCTTCGACAGAGGGTGTCAGCTTGTTATCCTCGCCTGCAATACGGCCTCAGCCAAGGCGCTGCGCACCATACAGCAAATCGACCTGCCGAAGATTGACCCGCGCAAACGTGTGCTCGGCATCATACGACCCACCGTGGAGTACTTGGGCGACCTCACCCAATCACGCCACGTAGGCATACTTGCCACCTCGGGCACCATCAAGTCGCAGTCCTACCCGCTGGAAATAAAGAAGCTTTTCCCCGACATCACCATCAGCGGTGAGGCATGCCCCATGTGGGTACCCCTCGTGGAGACAGGTGAGGCAGCAAGCGACGGAGCCGACTACTTCATCCAGAAGCATATCGACAGGCTGCTCTCCAAAGACGACAAGATAGATACACTCATCCTCGGCTGCACCCACTATCCCATCCTCTACGACAAGATACGCCGCTACACTCCCGAGCATGTAAAGATCGTCACCCAAGGCGAGTACGTAGCACGCAGTCTTACGGACTATCTGCGACGCCATCCCGAGATGGATAGCCTATGTACCCGTCAGGGGACCTGCCGCTTCCTCACCACAGAATCTGTAGAGGTATTCAAGGACTATGCCAGCATCTTCTTTGACGACAATATTGAGGTAAAGAGCGTAGCACTAGTCTAATATTCAGCGAACGGTATCTACAAAGCAGACTCACTATTAGGCAATCAATAAGAAACAACATCAACTTACACACTACAATGAACGTTCAAATCATAAACCGATCACATCACCCACTCCCCACATACGCCACACCCTTGTCGGCAGGCATGGACCTTCGCGCCAACCTCACAGAACCGATAGTACTCAAGCCGCTGGCACGTTGCCTCGTCCCCACTGGCCTATACATCGCTCTGCCCGAAGGATATGAAGCACAGGTGCGTCCGCGCAGCGGACTGGCCATCAAGAAGGGGATCACCGTGCTCAACTCACCAGGCACCATTGATGCCGACTATCGCGGTGAGGTGTGTGTCATCCTCGTAAACCTATCAACCGAGGACTTTATCATCGAGGATGGAGAGCGCATAGCACAAATGGTAATAGCACGCCACGAACAGGTGAACTGGGAATGTGTAGACGAGCTCACGGAAACGCTGCGCGGTGCCGGTGGGTTCGGACATACAGGAGTGTAAACAAGAAATGTAGACATGAGACTTCGACTATTAAAATATCTTCCCCTTCTGCTGGTCGCCCTGTTCGCCTCGTGCGGAGCAATGCGCCCAGTAGGCACCTCAGCAGATACCCCACCCTCGATTACTGCCGAGGAGCAACGAAGATACGAATACCATTTCCTCGAAGCTGTGCGATTGGAACAACAGAACAGGTATGACGAAGCCTACGAAATGCTGAATCACTGCTTGGCAATATGCCCAACCGCTCCATCGGCACTCTACAAGATCGCCAACTACCATTTCGTCTTGGGCGATAAGGAAAAGGCACTGGCAGCTCTGCTGCAAGCCGTAAAGGCAGAGCCCGACAACTACTGGTACCGGCAGACATTGGCATCGTACTATCAAAGCAATCGACAATACGATGAGGCCATCGCCATATACGAAGAGATGCAGCTACGTTTCCCCAAGCGCAAGGGAGAGCTGCTGCCCCTGCTGGTAGGCTTATATAGCCACACACAACAATACGACAAGGTGATAAGCACCCTGTCGCAGTTGGAAGAACTGGTCGGAAAATCCGAAGCCATAAGCATAGAGAAGTCGCGCAACTATCTTCTCATGGGCAATAAGGAGGGGGCATTCAGTGAGATGGAAGCATTAGCAGCCGAATATCCTGAAAACACCTATTACCGCGTGATACTTGCCGAAGTGTATATGGACCATGGACGCGTCGCAGAGGCAGAACCCATACTGCAATCCATATTGTCTGAAGAGCCCGACAATGGCCATGCCAAAGTAGCCCTTGCCCATTTTTACAAACAACAAGCCGATACGGCACGCTACCATGCCATGACCGACTCGGTGCTCATGTCGCCCAACGTTGACGATGACACCAAAGTGAGGATGATGGCGCAGGTAATCAGGGAGAATACCGATAGCATGCAGGTGATGCAGCTGTTCGAGAAAGCTGTCAGCCAGCCACTCAGGTCGGCCAAGCTTGGACATCTATGTGTCCAATATATGCTCAGCCACCATCAGCCCGAAGAGCGGGTGCGCCCCATCCTGCTGCGCATGCTTGAGACAGAACCCGATCATGTCCAAGCACGCTTGCAGCTTCTCTCCTATGCAGCCCGGCGAGGCGACACCGATGAGATAATTGAAATCTGCTCCACTGCCATTGACTATACACCCGAAATACTGGAGTTTTACTATTACAAAGGAATAGGACTGACACAGTCCAAGCAATATGCCGAGGCATTGAACACCTACCGCAAAGCGACCATGCAGATAGGCCCCAATAGCAACACCGAACTGGTGTCAGATATTTTTGCCTCGATGGGCGACCTACACCACGAACTCGGACAAACCCAAGAGGCTTACCTCGCATATGACTCTGCACTGGTGTATAACCCGTCAAACATATTGGTGCTCAACAACTACGCCTATTACCTCTCCGAGGAGGGACACGACCTTGAGAAAGCACAGCAGATGAGCCAGCGAACCCTCAAGGCCGAACCGCAGAATGCTACCTACCTCGACACCTACGCCTGGATACTCTACAAGAGTGGCCACTACGAAGAAGCACTCACCTATATCAAACAGGCACTTGCAGCCGACTCACTACCCAGCGATGTGCTCTACGAGCATGCGGGCGATATCTGCTACAAGCTTGGCGACATACAGCAAGCACGCGCATATTGGGTACAAGCATTGGCGCTGCAACGCAAGGCCGAGGCCATAGACGAAAAACTACTAAAGAAGATACAACGCGACAAACCATAAAAACGGACAAACCATAATGAGACAAAAACAGATAAGCCTATCCCTCGCACTACTGCCCACGCTATTGTTGTTAATGCTACTGGCAGGATGCCGCACAAGCCGCAACACGGCAGATACCGCCAAGAAGGCCAGACAACAGACCTACGAACAGCTGGCGCCGCTGGCACGTCCCCAGTCCGACATGACCACGCTGACAGCCAAGGCCGTGGCAGCCCTCGACTACAACGGACATACCATCAACGTAAAGGGACGTCTACGGATGCGACGCGACGAGGTAATCCAAGTAACGATTACAGCCCTCGGAGTCGTTGAGATAGCCTTCATCGAATTCACCCAACAAGGTGTATACATTATTGACCGGGTCAACAAGCGATATGCTCTGCTCGACTACTCCTCGAAGCTACTCCAAGGCGTAGGTGTCAACTTCAGCACCATACAGTCACTCTTCTGGAACCGTCTCTTCATACCAGGCAAGGAGCAAGTATGGAACCATCTGGATGACTTCCGCATTACCACTACCGAAAATGCCCAACTCATCGAGCCTGAGAGCAGCATGCTGCTCAAATGTCAATTCTATACTGACAAGGCATTCACCCGCTTGCAACAGACAGACCTCGCACTACGACATTATAAGGCTACATGGCGATACGATATGTTCAGCACCATAGACAGCTACTCCTACCCAATGGGCTTTGACATCTCGCTGTATGGCTCATCACGTACCATCGGAGCGCATATCACCCTCAACAATGTCTCAACCACTGACACCGCATGGAAGAGTGGTACCAACCTCAGCAATTACAAGAAGGTGGAGCTCGAGCAATTATTGTCGATCCTAAACTTCCTGCAATGAGACGAAGCCTGTGCCTCACCCTTACCCTATGCATGCTGACAGCTACCTACGGACAAAGCAATCCGAAGGTAAAGGACATGGAACAGCAGCGTAACCGACTTGAACAGCAGATATCCGAGTCGGAAAAACTATTGACATCAACCCAAAAAGATGTTGATAGTAAGTTGGCCCACCTCTCAGCACTCACAGCACAGATTAAGAAACAGCAGCAATTTGTCAATCGTCTCGATGCCGACATTAAAGCCATAAACAAAGAACTCAAAAGCATAGAAGAACAGCTCACCACCTTGCAAGCCGAACTCGAACGCCGCCGCAAGCATTATGCCCACGCGCTGCAATTGATGACCCATAAGAACACTTTCGAGAATCGCCTCATGTTCCTACTCTCGGCAGAGTCATTCAACCAGATGATACGCCGCATGCGTTACTTGCGCGAATACTCGGAATTTCAACAGAAACAGGGCGAACAGCTGATAGCACAGCAACAAGAGCTAGACAATAAGCGCACCGAATTACGACATACCCAAGAAGCCAAAAAAGAACTCCTCAACAAACGTATAGAAGAAAAAAAAGCGCTTGACAAAAAGAAGGCCGAGCAAGACAAGCTCGTAGGTTCACTGAAGAAAAAGCAAAAAGACATACGCAACCGTATAGCACGCCAACAACGCGAACGAAACAAGCTCAACGAACAGATTGAGCGCATTATCGAAGCCGAGATAGCCGCACAGGAGAAGGCCCAACGTGAAAAATCCCAATCCCCATCAGGCAACAAGAAAATGCCTGTCTACCACGAAAATGCCGCCGAGAAGAAGCTATCAGGTTCGTTAGAAAACAACAAGGGACGCTTGCCCGTGCCCATCACGGGTCCCTACCTAATCACCTCACACTACGGAGTCAACTACGTAGAAGGCATGAACAATGTGAAGTACAACAATCACGGAGTCGATGTCCGAGGTATGCAGAACTGCCATGCTCGCGCCATATTCGACGGAACCGTATCCTACATCTTTGAACATCCACAGATACAGGGCTCGTACATCGTCATGATTCGCCACGGCCAATACATCTCCGCTTACTTTAACCTCACATCACTCAAAGTAAAGACGGGCGATAAGGTGAAAACAGGCAATCCCATCGGGGTAATACGCCCCGATGCCTCAGGCAACTACACCATGCCATTCCAGCTACGCAAGGGCACACAAAGCCTCAACCCTGAACAATGGGTGAACTTCTGATCATTCTAGAAGAAAGAGGAAAGGAAACAGAAGCAACCGTTTGTCAATCCACAAAAAAGAAGTACTTTTGTGTTGACAATAATATCCTATAACAAACGATAACACAAAACCAAGATATGGCAGAAGATATAGTGATGACCCCGATGATGAAGCAGTTCCTGGAGCTTAAGGCAAAGCATCCCGATGCCATCATGCTGTTTCGTTGTGGCGACTTCTACGAGACCTACTCTACCGACGCTATCGTAGCCAGCGAGATACTGGGCATCACGCTCACCAAGCGTGCCAACGGCAAGGACAAGCAGCTCGAGATGGCGGGTTTCCCCTATCATGCGCTCGACACTTACCTGCCAAAGCTCGTGCGTGCAGGACGCCGCGTAGCCATCTGCGACCAATTGGAAGACCCCAAGATGACGAAGAAGCTCGTCAAGCGTGGCATCACGGAGCTGGTGACACCGGGCGTGTCGATCAACGAGAATGTGCTCAACTATAAGGAGAATAACTTCCTCGCTGCCGTACACTTTGGTAAAGGAGCTTGCGGCGTATCTTTCCTGGATATTTCTACGGGTGAGTTCCTTACCGCCGAGGGACCCTTCGACTATATCGACAAACTGCTGGTCAACTTTGGGCCGAAGGAGATACTCTTTCAGCATGGACTGCGTAACCAGTTTGAAAATATTTTCGGTACCAAATACTGCACCTTCGAGCTCGACGACTGGGCCTTCACCGAGTCGTTTGCCCGGGAAAAACTCATCAAGCATTTCCAAGTAAAGAATCTCAAGGGATTCGGCATCGAGCACCTCAAGAATGGCATTGTAGCCTCAGGCGCTGTACTCCATTACTTGGAGGTAACCCTGCATACACAGATCAAGCATATCACCACACTCTCGCGCATCGAGGAGGAGCGTTATGTGCGCCTCGACCGCTACACCGTGCGCAGCCTTGAGCTCGTCCATCCGATGAACGATGGGGGTAAGTCGCTGCTCGACGTCATCGACAAGACCATCAGTCCCATGGGCGCTCGCCTGCTCAAGCGCTGGGTAGTGTTTCCCCTCAAGGAGGTGCGCGCCATCAATGAGCGATTGGATATTGTGGAGTACTTCTTCCGCCATCCCGACTTCCGCGAACTGCTCGACGATGCCCTGCATCAGATTGGCGACCTCGAGCGCATCATCTCCCGTGTGGCTGCTGGCCGCGTGTCGCCCCGCGAGGTGGTGCAGCTGAAGGTAGCG
>JAZPZS010000011.1:0-3190 GCA_045544835.1 Bacteroidaceae bacterium
CCCCTCGGATGCTGCAAAGATAGTGCAAGGCGAGCAAGAAGCCAAATTTATTTGAACTTTTTTCAGCGAGCCGCAGCCTATCTTCAGATTGCGCAGCAAGCTAAAGGTATAAAATAATTGGGAATTAGGAGTTATGAAACGCAGTTCGACGCCCATAGGGGCTAAAGTCAAGTAGGAATTATTTCTCTAATGTCAACAAAAATCTTTACAACCTTTACTTTCAAACAATGCAAACGCTCAAAAGAGATATTCGTTTCTCGGGTACAAAAGTAAACTGCGGTTTGACGTACTGGAACTGCATTGACCTCTTTACACCCTACTTGCAGGTTTATGATTTATTGCCTTACATCATTGCAGTCGGCAAGTGGCTTAATTACATCAGCTACGAAAAAAATGAGATTTGAAGTATGAATGCCGATTTTTCTTTCGATAGGGCTTGTGGGTGTCGAAAACTATTCCTACATTTGCCATTCTCGCGTTGTGGGAGAAGGCACAGCGTGGAGAGAAGATTGGAAGACCTTGCACCTGAGTTCTTGTATGAGATAGGTGCTGAGGCGTAAGCCCCATACATATACATTATATATCCCTGTCCTCGACTCCGAGGATGGGGATTTCATTTTAAATCTGTTTTCCCCTTCCTGGTCGTAGGTGTCGGTAATCGAACATAAATCGCTGTATATAAATCCTGTACCCACCGACACCCCCCGTTACGGGGTATCGGTGGGTAACAGTACTGTTTCGAGAGGGAATTTATATTTGATACGAGGGGAATCATTGCAAGCAAAAAAAACATTTATTACTTGACTTTAGCTGTTTCTTCTAGGCCAATAATTTTTTATTACAGTAAATGCGCGGCATAACGCAAGGCTCTGATCAAAATGTCAGAGCCTTGCATTTCAAAAATTCTCTTTATCCAATTTTGGAAATGCATGTATGCAATTCAAAAAGCCCCTTTTTCTGCGTGCTAGAATTTGACATTTTGCTACAGATTCCGCAGGTTTGCTGACACTTTGCTGTTATATGCCTTCTATTTCTGACGGGCATTCCAATAGCCAACCCACCGACACCCTCAAGGTGGGGTGTCGGTGGGTATTCCGATATGAATCAATAACTTACAAGCAAATACCGATACCTTGACCAGAAAAAGGGAAAGACATGAAAATCAACATCGAGGCCGGTGCCGGGTGTGCCGTTCCTAACTCCTTAGAGATATTAATCGAATAGTTTCAAAATTCAGTCAAAATTTCTCTATTCAACGAATTATATGTACCTTTGCATCTTCATTAGCAACTTTTTATGAGTACATTCAAAACTTGGTTTCAAAATGCGCGGCCTATATCGTTGCCGCAAAGTATGCTGCCGGCAATCACAGCGGTGGCTCTCTCGTATGGCAATGCCGAATTTTCGTGGATAGCCGCACTGGCAGCATTGGTGGGTGTCATGTTCCTGCATTTGGGGATGAATCTGCTCGATGACTATTTTGACTATCGTGTAGGCTCGGCCGAAGCCCGCAAAGAGGTGGTGGGCGAAGGCTTCCGTGGCCGTATGGTGAAGTATCCCTACCTGACCTCGGGTGAGGCTACGGTGAAGCAACTGCTTGTGGCTATTGCCTGTTTCTTGGGTATCGCTGCTGTGATGGGGGTGGTCGTATTGGCTATTCGTGGATGGATAATCCTGCTTTGGGTGTTGGCCGCACTGTTGATAGGTGTCTCTTATTCTGGTGGCCCGCTGAAGCTCAGTTTCCGTGGCTTGGGCGAACTGGTCATCTTTGTTATGTTCGGTCCGCTGATGATGAGTGGCGTGTATTACTCAGTGACGGGTATCGTAGACTGGAAGATATGGCTGCTCTCTACGGCTGTCGGACTGCTGGTAATGAATATCGTTTACTCACACTCGGTGCTCGATGCTGTGCCCGACAAGAAGATGGGCAAGACTACCATGGCTCACCTTATGGGCGGCAATAGTGGGCAGATAGCTCTCTCGACATTTATCAATGTAACTCCTTACCTCATCATTGTGGCGGGTGTGTTGTTGGGCTTGCTCCATTGGGCATACTTGGCTGTGTTGTTGGTACAGCCCGTATCGCTGTGGCTGGTAGGTTCGCTTCGCGATTTTGTCAATCATAAAGAGACCTCTTTGGAACCCAAGCGATGGATGGGACCGATGGGCGACTTTGAACGTTTCCGTCAGGCCGGGCTCGACTGGTTCATGCTGCGCTGGCTCACAGCACGCAACATCGTAACTATGTTCTGCTTCATCATCATCGTGGTAAACTTCATTGTAAAGTAGTATTAACTCAAGGAACTTGAAAACTTAAAACTCCAAATAATATGCGCAAACTATTTTATCTTGCCTGGTGGTTCGTACGGGCGCGTTTCTTCGGTCGTCGTGCACCGTTGCAGACTGTACTCTTCATCTCTGACATCTGTAATCTGCGCTGCAAGCACTGCAGTGTGTATGAACTCAAGAATCCGCATAACATGACCTATGAGCAGGTGCGCGAACATCTGCAATATTCTTATGACCAGGGTTCACGCTTTGTCGACTTTGAAGGTGGCGAGGTAACCATCTGGAAAGATGGCGACAAGCGTATCAACGACCTCATCGCTTTAGCCAAGGAGATCGGTTTCTTCTCATGTACCATTACCACCAACGCCCAGCTTCCCTTCAAGGGATCCACAGCCGATTCCATTTGGGTGAGCCTCGATGGAGTAGGCAAGTACCATGAGGAGGTACGTGGTAAGGGTACCTTTGCCAAGTTGGAAAAAAATATCGCAGAGTGTGGCCACAAGCACTTGAGCGTTAACATGGTTGTCAACACACTCAACTACACCGCAGTGGACGATACCATTGAGTATGCCAAGAACAATCCGGCCATCGAACAGATTTCTATCAACTTCCACACTCCGTTTGAGGGTACCGAGTACCTCGCTTTGGATATGGACAAGCGTGCTGAGATTATCGACCGTGTGCTGGAATATAAGAAAAAGGGCTATCCCATCATGAACTCCAAGTCGGGACTGAAGCTAATGAAGACCGGTAAGTTTACCAAGCGTTGCTGGGTGACCAACTTTATCTATCCCGATGGAAGCCGTGGGCTCTGTGTAGGCGACGGTACCGACAAGTGCAATCAATGTGGTTTCTGCATGTCGGGTGAGATGGCTTCGGTATTTGCGTTCAAGCCCGATAC
>JAZPZS010000012.1:0-22198 GCA_045544835.1 Bacteroidaceae bacterium
CTGAAAATCTTTATGACGATGGCTGATCTCGAGGATGGAGAGACCAGAGCCGTTGAAATCTAAAATAGCTTGAGCCGTCTGCTCAATCACTTCGCGCGGCAGGATAGAGGGTCCTGCATTAAAGTTATGCTTCTTCATAACACATTCTTTTTAGTTGTTAATAATCGCAAATGGAAAAACAAAAGTAAGTAGTTTAGCTTATGTAGCAAAATTTTTGACAGATTATTTACAAATTCACCAACATTTTATTATTATAGAATTTTGTTCTCCTGTCCGTTTACACTATTTTTGCAGAAAAACACAGATACACCCATGCAAAAGAACACTTACGGACTCATAGGCTATCCGCTCGGACACTCCTTCTCCAAGGGCTACTTTACCGACTTCTTCCAACAGGAAGGAATCGATGCCGAATACAAGAACTTCGAGCTACCTCACATCGACAAACTAGCATTGGTATTGACCGAAGAGAAAATGCTACAGGGGTTCAACGTGACCATCCCTTACAAGCAACAGGTGATGCCCCTCCTACATGAAATTGATAGTGCTGCCGAGTCCATCGGGGCCGTCAATGTCGTGAAGGTGAAACGGTGTGCGGGAGGTCTATATTTAAAAGGTTATAACACGGATGTCATAGGATTCACCAACTCCATACGTCCCTTGCTGAAACCTCATCATACCCATGCCCTCATCTTAGGAACAGGCGGAGCGTCCAAGGCCGTCGACTATGCTTTGCGTGAACTAGGCCTAGGCACCTGTTTCGTCACACGCACCAAGCGAAACGGCATGCTGACTTACAATGAATTGACTCCCGAAATCATGGTACAGCATACAGTCATCGTCAACACTACCCCACTCGGCATGCACCCGAAGACCGATGAATGTCCCCCACTAGACTATTCCCTGCTGACCAGCGATTTTTTGCTGTTCGATTTAGTATACAATCCCGAAAAAACACTATTTTTGCAACGTGGTGAGCAACAGGGTACCGCCATCTGCAACGGTATGGAGATGCTCATCGGGCAAGCAAGGGCTGCCTGGGAAATTTGGAACGAAAAAGACTAAAACATGAAAAGAACCGCTACAACACTAGGACTATGCATGCTATTCCTACTTGCATGGAGCAAGGTGTATACACCCACTACAATCCCCATGGTACACCTTCAGGACCGTACACGGTATACCTGTAACCCCGACCACATACTTTCAGCAGAGGCCGTACATACCATAGACAGCATTTTCTACGCTCTGGAGCAGCAAACGGGCATACAGACTGTAATAGCCGTAGTGGATGAAATAAGACCATCAGACTGCTTCGAGTTTGCCCACGCGCTCTTTACAGCACAGGGAGTCGGGCAAAAGGGTAAGGACAACGGATTGGTCATCCTGCTATCCACCGATGAGCGATGCATACAATTCGTCACGGGCTATGGGCTGGAAGGAGCGTTGCCCGATGCCATTTGCAAGCGTATACAAAGCAAGTACATGGTCGACTTGCTGGGCGATGAGCGCTGGGATGAAGCCATGATAGCCGGCTCGCGAGCACTATACAAACATCTCCTGGGCGACCCCACACTCTTCGATGAGGAGCGTCGAGAAGCCGAAGAAGACCGCCAGGCCCTCATCGGATTTGGTATCTTCATGGTCGCATCACTCCTCCTGCTCATCCTTATAGGATACATCGTTGCCCGCAAAAAGTCACAATGCCCGAAATGCAAGAAACATACGCTGAAGCGTACTAGAAGCGCGCCCATCATGCACCGCAACGGCATACGACGCGACCACGTCACCTTCACCTGCACCAACTGCGGACATGAAGTTTACCGCACTGAAGATCACTACTCTGGTGGAGGAGATATAGGAGGAGGACCTATCATTGGAGGTAGCCGCGGAGGAGGATTCGGAGGAGGCAGTTTCGGCGGGAGCTTTGGCGGAGGACGCTCAGGAGGCGGAGGAGCTGGATCAAGATTCTAATGGACAAACAAAACATACAAATACATTAACGATACAGAACAATGAAAAAGATTAAGACTGCGATTATAACAATCGCCACCCTGTTCACACTGAGCAGCTGTAACTACAATGGAATGGTCGAACGCGAAGAGGCCGTAAGCCAGGCTTGGAGCAATGTAGAGAATCAATACCAACGTCGTGCTGACCTCATCCCCAACCTCGTGAACACCGTGAAGGGCTATGCCGCCCACGAGCAGGAGACCCTCTCACAGGTTATCGAGGCACGCAGCAAGGCGACCTCCATCAACATCGATGCTGAGAACCTGACCCCAGAAGCATTGAAAGCCTACCAGAAAGCACAGGGCGAGATTGGCACCGCACTGGGACGCCTCATCGCATTGGGCGAGGCATACCCAGACTTGAAGGCCAACGAGAACTTCAAGGAACTGCAAGCACAACTCGAAGGCACGGAAAACCGTATCGCTGTAGAGCGCCGTAACTTCAACGAGGTGACACGCAACTACAACACCTACTTGCGCAAGTTCCCCCGAAACATCCTCAGCAACATCTACGGCTTTGACACCAAGCCTTACTTTGAAGCAGAAGAGGGCACACACCAAGCACCGAAAGTAGAGTTCTAGGAAAGACACAGGCAACAGGCAATATCAACAACTTACTCATGACAACAAAATCGCACTGGCTCCTCGCGGTCATACTCATGCTATCAACGACCTATGGCATAGCCCAAACACCCGAGCCAACAGAAATCACATATGCTGAGGCACTCAACTACTACAAGAGCCACAGCAAGCGCCGTGTCACATGTCACGACCCATCGGTGGTGTGGGACCACACAAGGCAACGGTACTACATCTTCGGTAGCCACCTGGCAGAAGCGTGGTCAGCCGATCTGCAAAACTGGACCCCCTTCAGGGCGCCTTTTGGGGCCGTACTGAATGACAGCACCATCCAAGACAACGCCAATAATGCCCAGGCATTCGCTGTACATCAAGTGAAGCATGTCACCATAGGAGGCAAAGAGGTACCCTTCGGCAACTACAACGCCCACGACTGGGCGGCTGCCTACGGAGGAGACTATAACATCGACGGCAACCTGTGGGCACCCGACGTCATCTACAACAAGGCCATGCAGAAATGGTGCATGTATATGAGCGTCAATGGTCCGCAACACAATAGCGTCATCGTCCTCCTCACCTCCGACAAGATTGACGGAACCTACGTATATCAAGGGCCTGTCGTGTTTACAGGCTTCAAGAACGGAAGCGACGAACGGATTTCATGGAAAAAGACCGACCTGGAGCTCGCGATAGGCAAACAGGCTACCCTACCCTCCCGATACGCTCATCCTAACGACTGGGGCGACTATTGGGCAAATGGTATCGACCCTTGCGTATTCTACGATGAGACAGGGCGATTGTGGATGAGCTACGGCTCGTGGTCGGGCGGCATATGGATGCTGGAACTAGATGAGGCAACAGGCCTGCGCGACTACAACATCACCTATGGCTCAGACTACTCCACCAAAGGTAAGTCCACGACCAAGGACCCCTACTTCGGCAAGAAGATAGCTGGCGGATATTACGCCTCAGGAGAAGCCTCATACATCGAGCATATCGGAGGATACTATTACCTGTTCATGTCATATGGCGGCCTGGAGTCAACAGGAGGCTACCAGATGCGCGTGTTCCGTTCGAAAAACCCGGATGGACCCTACGTCGACAGCAAGAGCCGTAGCGCGATATTCAGCAACTGGGCCCTTAACTTTGGCCCTAACGCCGACACCCGTGGCCAACTCATCATGGGCGCATATGGCCAATGGGGATTCATGGGGAATGGCGAACTTGCCCAAGGTCACAACAGCGTTATTGCCGCACCCGACGGACGTTCATACCTCGTATACCACACCCGCTTTGATGACGGAAGCGAAGGACATCAGGTGCGTGTACACCAGCTCTACACCAACTCGGACGGATGGCTTGTAGCCTCACCTTTCGAGTACAATGGAGGGACACTCACCGACAGCATCGTCGCAGCCAATGAAATACTCCCCGATGCACATATCCCAGGGACCTATCATCTGCTCGTACACCGCTATGCCCTTGACCACAAGAACAGACAAATAGCCACCCCCGTCAAGGTAGAGTTGCATCCTGACGGCAAGTTGAGCGGAGCCTACATCGGTAGTTGGAGCCGAAAGGAGGGCACTGGGTATATCACCATCAAACTCGGCAACGTAGCATATGAGGGCGTCATCATCGACGAGCAGATGGATGGTACCACCATACGCACCATCACCTTCACTGCATGCGCAGCCAGCGGAGTACACATCTGGGGATACAAGATGCGCCCCGACTACGCACTCGCGTACCAACTGAAGAGCCACAGCATCCCTGTGAGTAATGGGCAGACCGTATCCACGAACCTCAATCTCAGCGAGATACCTCTACAAGACAATATCGACATGGCATGGAGCAGCAGCCACCCGCACATCATATCCACTGGAGGTAAATACAATCCCACTGGGCTGGAAGAAAGCGTGGAGGTGAACCTTAATGCACACTTTGCCTCAGCCAACTACTACACCGACTTCTCCTATACGGTCAAGGCCGCAAAGGAGACCAACCCTACCCAGGATTGGTCGTCAGGAATTGTGGCATACTACAACTTCGACAGCGATACGATCACCAATGCCGTTACCCCATCACAACGCGCCTTCCTCTTGAAGAACGGTAACACTAGCCGTCCCACACAAGAGCAGGACAGCATACGCAACGGACGCTTTGTACACCTCAACTTCGGAGCCAACGGCAACGAAAGCTACGTCAGCATACCCAACCCCTTCTACAAGAAGGAGATCACTGAAGGCCTGACACTTTCATTCTGGCTACGCCGCGCCGATAACAACGTCTGGGATGGTCTCTTCGCCTTCCACAACACAAGTTCCAACGCACGACTATACATGACAGGAGGCACTTATATCGGCTACAACTCTGGTGCTGGCAACTGGATTGACATCAACCATCCCAACTCCTTCACCGCCACACCCATCGGCACGCAGCAGTGGCACCTCGTGACCGTAACCATCGGACGCAACGCGAGCAATGGAATCAAGATATACATTGACGGAACACAGTTGAACGGAAACACCTGTGCAGGACATCTCAACGGGACCGACATTACACGCCCCACGGCATTTGACAACAACCTCATAGCCAACCACATCGCCCAATGTCCCAAACTCACACTCGGATTGGGTTCCTTCTGGGGAAGCCCGGACGTATGCATCGATGACCTCATCATCTATGACCGGATACTCAGCCGATTCGAGATAGGAGCACTCAAGCAGATGATGAACCGCGTGTACGACATGGCACAAACCGCCGATATTGACCGCCCAGTAGTCAGCACTCATGAACTGCCCACAGACGACACCTACTACGACCTCTCCGGTCGTCCCGTGCTACATCCGACCTCCGGCATATATATCAAGAACGGCAAGAAGATAATCATCAAGTAGTCATCCATACCAATAAAATAAGAATGCGGAGCTTTTGCTCCGCATTCTTATTTTAGGGTAGATTATTTTCACACATTATCTATCACACCTTACTGCACCTTCCACCTTTAGAAAGGCACGTCATTTGCCTGCACGCCTCCCATAGGAAAAGGATTGTCGGCAGGTGGTGGCGGCACATTAGGCATACCGATGTACGCATCATCGGACTTCGGCATATTACGCCTGTTCATTCTGGAACTCAACACCGCATCTTCGGGTAGAGGCGCCAAGCTATCGTCTTCCAAGTTCTGGAAACGTGCGTAGTTACCAACAAAACGTAACCTCACGTCACCCACCGCACCATTACGATGCTTGGCAATGATGATCTCGGCCACACCATGCAGGTCATTCCCCTTCTCGTCCTGGAATATCTTATAATACTCCGGACGGTGAATGAAGCATACGATGTCGGCATCCTGTTCGATAGCTCCCGATTCACGAAGGTCACTCAACTGAGGGCGTTTTCCCTCTATACCCTCGCGACTCTCCACACCACGATTGAGCTGACTCAAGGCGATGATAGGAATATTCAGTTCCTTGGCCAATCCCTTGAGCGAGCGCGAGATGGTACTCACCTCTTCCTGACGGCTACCAAACGATGCGCCCGAAGCATTCATCAGCTGCAGGTAGTCGATGATAATCAACTTCACGTTATGCTCACGCACCAATCGACGTGCCTTTGTACGCAGTTCGAAGATGGACAGCGAAGGGGTGTCATCGACGTAGAGCGGAGCGTCGAATAGCTGCTTGATGTTACTATCGAGTTGTCCCCACTCATAGGGAGCCAGCTGACCACTCTTGATCTTCTCACCCGAAATCTCACACACATTGGTAATCAAACGGTTCACCAACTGCACGTTACTCATCTCAAGAGAAAATAGCGCCACAGGCTCACGATTGTTCACAGCAATATTCTTCGCCATGGAGAGCACGAAAGCCGTCTTACCCATCGCTGGACGCGCTGCGATGATTACGAGGTCCGAGTTCTGCCATCCTGAGGTATACTTATCCAATGCATAGAAGCCCGTCGACAATCCGCTGAGTCCCGAGTCGCGCGAGGCAGCAACCTTCAACTGCTCATACGCCTGCTTAATGACCGGGTTTATCTGCGTATAGTCCTTCTTCATGTTCTGCTGCGAGATGGTAAACAACTTTCCCTCAGCCTCCTGCATGAGGTCCTCCACATCGTTGGTCTCATCAAAAGCCTTGGTCTGTATCTCACTGGTGAAAGTAATCAGCTCACGCGCAAGAAACTTCTGTGCTATAATACGGGCATGATATTCGATATGTGCCGAAGAGTTCACTTTACTAGCCAACTGTGTGATATACACAGGTCCTCCGATCTCGTCTAACTCGGCAGTAGAGCGTAACTGCTCAGCCACCGTAAGGATATCTACAGGTTTCTGCTGTATAGCCAACGTCTGTATAGCCTTGTATATCAGCTGATGCCTATGTTCGTAAAATGATTCAGGTTTCAGTATCTCACTCACCAATGAGTAAGCATCCTTCTCAATCATCAATGCGCCCAATACAGCCTCCTCGAGTTCGGGAGCTTGAGGCTGCAAATGGCCATAATCATCAGTCTGCTTCACCGGACGCTTGGTTGCCGTTCGGGGTTGTCGGGGTGTTGCCATAAGATAATCTTTTCTTCTTTTTTTATTTGCGCTGACAAAAGTACATAAAAACCATCTCCCCAAAAAAGAAATGCCTATGAAGTTTTCCACATCTTTTCCACAATACAGACGACTGAACCGAGGTCGCTGGCCGTCAGGGAAAAGCAAGCTTTAGCTTCACAAAGGAGGGCGACTTGTCGCCCCCACCTCTCAACTAAACTCGAAATAAAATCCAAGCAACTCCCAAGAAAACACACTTGGAGCAGGTGCGAGAAAAAACGCACGTCCCATCGGGAAAAATGGGATATGCGTTTCTCTGAAATGGCATATCCCTTTTCGCATAAAGGGATATGCGTTTTCCGCTGTTTTCTTATAAGGCAGTCTTATCCTTCAAAACAGGAATGTTTATCATCTGCCCTATGGCAACGTTATTATAGTCCTTCATCCAGTTGTACTTCACGATGTAGGGCCACAGGCGCTTATCGCCGTAATACTTCTTGGCTAGCTGGATGATGGTCTCTCCCTTCTTCAACTCATGGGTGATGAGTGTGCCATCAATGACATAGTCGGTGGTATCGGCCGGAGTGATGTCCTTTATCTCTTTTGCTTCGAGCGACTCGGTGGGCGTCACAACACAGAATTTCACATCTGCTGCTACGGACTTAGTCGTTGAGGGATCAGCGGCGGTGGCCTTATCGGACTTCTCCACCTTCTCTGAGGGCTGATTGGTTTGTGCCTGCGATGGTTTATCCGATGCCTCTGAGTTTATTGTTGTATTTTCCTCTGACTTTTCTTGCTTCTTGGGCGCGGAGTGTGTCTTCACTTTCGGCTCATCGCCCCACTCATCGCCAAATTCCTCTTCGAGATTAGGGTTTACCATCATCTCGTCGTACTCTTCCATATGGTCTTTGCTCTTTGATGTGGACCCTTGACTAACGGTAGTCAGGTAGTAGATGCCATAGGCAAGAGCTAGCAGCAACAGTGCAATGAGCCACCCGGCACCACGACCACGTTTCGATGATTTCTTCGAAGGGGTGTCACAATGCTCAGGGGCAGCCTCGGAAGCGATTGATGGTTTCTCCTTTTCCTCCTGTTCGAGGGTGACGGCGGTAACTTCTTCTTGCTCGGGGATTTCAGTTTCTTCTACAGAGGTCTGTTCAGAGACAATAACTATAGGTTCCTCTACGGTATCAGTATTGGCCGAAGGACTATCTGTCACGGTAGTTTCTTCCTGAACCCCTATTTCCTCACCCTCATGAGCGGAACATCCGGCTTGCTCGGGAACACTATCGGATTCCGATGGAATGTCCACTTCTTCCACAGCAACCTCTTCTGCAACGGGTTCTTCCATTACAGATTTTTCGGCTGCAATTTCAGCTACAGCATCGATTTGTTCTTCCGAGGTTATTGTTTCCTCTGCCTTATCGTCGTCCTCCAGGGCAGAGAGTTCTTCTTCGCTGGGATATCCCTCATTGAGCTCGGTAGGCTCAAAATGGGCAAACGGGCGATTGACGAACTCCTTCATGGCGCTGTCTGGAGTGAAGGATACCTTGCGGTATCCCTTGATAGTGATACGCTCGCCAGTATTAATGTCTACGCTGCCACGGTCACTCACCTCCATCAGCTTGAAGGTGCCAAGTCCTTTAATCTTAACGATGCTGTCTTCTAGCAACCCCTTCTCAATGGTATCAATAAAGAGACGAATGAAATTGTCGGAAGCTTCTTTGCTCATGCCGCTGGCAGCCGCCAACTCCTCTGCAATATTTGTCAATGTTATCTTTCCCATGGCTAATGTTATTCGGCGTTAAACTTATCTTTCAGCACGTTGCTTTGCTTGAAACTCAGCACCAACTTGGGGGGTATGAGATAACGCTTGCCCGTGGTCGGATTCACTGATATGCGTTCCATCTTCTTCTTCACCTCAAAGGTGCCGAAGCTGGAGAAACTAACGATATCATTTTGTTGGAAATGCTCCTCCAAAATTTTTATCGTATCATTTACCAACTTGGTCGTTACACCAGCCGATTGGTTAGTCTGCTTAGACAACTCATTGATAAATTCTTTGTTGTTCATTGCTTATTTTTTTTGGAGTTCAGGAGTCAGGAGTTCAGGAGTTCAGACAATAGTCTGTTCACTGATTTCTGCTGGTATTTCTTTATTATCTTTTTGGAGTTCAGGAGTCGGGAGTTCAGGAGTTCAGACAATGGCTTGCGCTTGGCTTGTCCAAGAATAGTCTGTTCGCTGATGTTCTGTTCGTGGTTTATTATTGTTATTCATTGGAGATTACCTTTCCATACAAGTCAAACTCATCGGCTCCCGTAATCTCCACCATATAATAGTGTCCAATCTCGACTTCGTTGTCGGTTTTCAGGAGCAATACTTCGGGGTCTACCTCGGGTGAGTCGTATTGGGTGCGGCCAATAAGGTATTCGCCCTCTTCACGATCGACAACCACTTGGAAGGTCTTACCTATGCTTGCGGCACTCACCTCCTCGGCAATACGCTGCTGCACACGCATCAAGCGACTAAGACGTGCCTGCTTGGTATCGTCATCAATATTGTCTTCGAAATGTTCGGCTGCATACGTGCCCTCCTCCTCGGAATAGGCAAAGGCGCCCATACGCTCGAAGCGCATATCTTTGGTAAACTGCACCAGCTCTTCGAACTCTTCCTCCGTTTCACCAGGGAAACCGACCATCAGTGTCGTACGCAGATAGATGCCGGGTACCTCACGGCGAATCGTCTGGAGCAGTTCTATCGTCTCCTCCTTCGTGATGTTGCGTCGCATATTCTTGAGCACGTTGGTACTCACGTGCTGCAAAGCTATATCAAGGTACTTGCATACGTTGTCGCGCTCGCGCATCACACGCAACAAATCCATCGGGAAATGGGTGGGATAGCCATAGTGCAAGCGTACCCACTTCACGCCCGCAACATCGGCAATGCGCTCCACAAGCTCGGCTATGCACTGCTTCTTATAGAGGTCTACACCATAGTATGTGAGGTCTTGGGCGATAAGCTGTATCTCTGATACTCCTCGGCTCACGAGCAGACGTACCTCGTTGACAATCTCCTCCATGGGGCGACTTACGTAGCGACCCGTAATAATAGGTATCGCGCAATAGGCACAAGTGCGGTCGCACCCCTCGGAAATCTTCACATAGGCATAGTGCTGCGGGGTGGTTTGGACTCTATCAATGAAAGAGACCTCCCCTAACTCCTCCCGAAGAGAGGAACTTGTCTCCGCAATGCCAGAATCATTCTTAGCGGAATGAGCCAAGTCATCGACTAATTGCGCCCAGTCAAACTTACCGTAATACTTGTCCACTTGGGGAATCTCGTCGCCCAGCTCGGCCATGTAGCGCTCTGAGAGGCATCCCATCACGAACACTTTACGCACTTTCTTCTTGGCTTTCAGTTCGCACACCTCGAGAATCATGTTGATGGATTCCTCCTTGGCATCGCCGATGAATCCGCAGGTATTGATAACGACAATCTCGCCATTTACCTTGTCGGGATTGTGGCGGAGCGTATACCCATTCTCTTCGAGCAACTTCATCAGCTTCTCGGAATCTACCAGATTCTTCGAGCAACCGAGCGTGATAACGTCTATTCTGTTTTTGAGCATATAATTCTTAGGAGTTCAGGAGTTCAGGAGTCAGGGGTTCTCGGACTTGCTGAGCGCAAGCATTGTATGAACTCCTGACTCCTGAACTCCTAAAAATTAAAATAACGAATCTACAAACTCTTTCTTGTTGAAGGGCTGAAGGTCGTCGATTCCCTCACCCAATCCGACGTAGCGAACAGGAATCTTGAACTGGTCAGACACGCCGATAACGACGCCACCCTTGGCTGTACCATCAAGTTTGGTGATGGCCAATGCGGTAACCTCGGTAGCGAGAGTAAACTGACGGGCCTGCTCAAAAGCGTTCTGTCCGGTAGAGCCGTCGAGCACCAGGAGTACTTCGTTGGGAGCATAGTCGACCACTTTTTTCATGACGTTCTTGATCTTGGTAAGCTCGTTCATAAGGCCAACCTTGTTGTGCAGACGTCCTGCTGTATCGATAATTACTACGTCGGCATCATTGGCAACGGCCGATTTCACCGTATCAAAAGCCACTGAGGCAGGGTCGGCACCCATCTTCTGCTTGATAACGGGCACATCGGCACGATGCCCCCACTCCACCAACTGCTCCACGGCAGCAGCACGGAAAGTGTCGGCAGCACCGAGATATACCTTGAGACCTGCCTTCTTGAACTGATGGGCCAGTTTACCGATGGTAGTGGTTTTGCCCACACCATTCACACCCACCACCATAATCACATAGGGACGCTTAGCATCATCGGGGATAGAGAATCCTTCGGTATTGGTTGTCTCATTCTCAGTGAGCAAGGCTGCAATCTCCTCCTTAAGGATGGTATTGAGTTCATTGGTTGTCACATATTTATCGCGTGCCACACGCTCCTCAATGCGCTTGATAATCTTCAGTGTGGTATCGATACCCACATCTGAGGTTATCAGCGCCTCTTCCAAATTGTCGAGCACCTCATCATCCACCTTCGACTTACCCGCTATCGCACGAGTAATCTTCCCCAATACACTTTCTTTCGATTTTGACAAACCTTTGTCGAGTACCTCTTTCTTGTCTTTAGAGAAAAATGAAAAAAATCCCATAAGTATATAGTATTTCAATTATGTCGCGAAATTACTTATAAAAAACGAGATTGGCAAAAAAAAGCCCATTTATCCGTATGTTGTGTACCGAGAGGAAATAATCCGTTCAATGGATGAAAGTCCTGCAAATTATCCGTATATTTGCGATGAATCGCGAATATATATTGCACTCGCTGTGAAAAATATTCAAGCAAGCTTGATATTTCTCGCTCGTTTATTCGTATATTTGCAGACTTGGTATATAATTATTCGGAAAAGCACATATGAACAGAAGAGACATGAAGAGAAACTTGATGCTTGTACTATTCGCATCATTTACACTTACTGCTACCACTCAGGTAGCGACACCTACCCATCAGATTGAGCCAACATTCACTATCCCCACACCTAATTATAAGGTAAGCCCATACACGGGCCTTGACCGTCAGGGTTGGATAGACGCAGCAGAGTATCTGCTCGATGGCGCATTTACGTATATTCGCGACATTGATGACCCGATGTACTTCCCCAAGCAGTTCGACAAGACCTACCCCAACAATCCTGGCCAAATCCCGACAGCCAAGCTTGAAGGTTTCTGCCGTACGCTGTTCCTCGCAGCTCCTCTCTTGAGAGAAAATCCCGACCTCACACTCAATGGCATAAAAGTGGCCGATTACTACCGCCATCAACTGCTCAACCTCATCAATCCCAACAGCCCCAGCTACATCAAGCATCGTGCTCCCAATGGTGGTCCCAGTCAGATACTTGTAGAGTTCGGAGCACTGGCCATTTCACTTTCTACCGCCAAGAATGTGCTATGGGATCCTCTCACACAAGCACAGAAGGACGAGCTTGCCGCCACCATGCTGAGCTATGGCAACGGTCCTACGATTGGCAGCAACTGGATGTTCTTCAACGTATTTGTCATCAGCTTCTTCAAGGAGCAAGGCTATGAGGTCAACGACTGGCGCATGGAGGACTGCCTGAAGAAACTCCTCGCCCTCTACCGCGGCGAAGGCTGGTACAACGACGCTCCCGCTTACGACTACTACAGCATGTGGGCATTCCAGATGTATGGTCCCATTTGGGCACAGATGTACGGTCACTTCTACCCCGAATATGCCGCACAGTTCATGAAGAATCAGGCCGACCTGATTGACAACTATCCCTATATGTTCAATGCCGAGGGACGCATGAATATGTGGGGCCGCAGTATCCCCTATCGTTTTGGCGCAGTAGTACCTCTCGCCCTATTGGGTTATCAGGACAATGCTGATATCAACTATGGATGGATGCGTCGCATAGCATCATCTACCCTACTGCAGTTCCTGCAGCACCCTGCCCTGCTCGAAGACAATGTACCCACACTCGGCTTCTACGGGCCGTTCGAGCCTGCCGTGCAGATCTACAGTTGCCGCGGTAGCGTATATTGGTGCGGAAAGGCTTTCTTGGCCCTCTTGCTCCCTGCCGACAATCCCTTCTGGACGGCAAAGGAGAACAACGGTCCTTGGGACAAGGAGTTCAAGAACAACAAGGTATACAACAAGTTCCAGCCCGCCACCAACCTCCTCATCACCGATTATCCTAACGTAGGTGGCTCGGAGATGCGCTCTTGGTGTCACGAAACGGTAGCCAAGGACTGGCAGAAGTTCCGTAGCTCAGAGAACTACAACAAGTTGGCCTATCACACCGAGTTCCCCTGGATGGCCGACGGCAAGCATGGCGAGGTTTCCATGAACTATGCCACCAAGAATGGCAAGGGCCAGTGGGAAGTGCTCCGCCTCTATACCTTCAAGAGCTTCGAAGAGGGTATCTACCGTCGCGATGCTGTATTGGAGACCGATGACAAGGTGGCATATCGTCTAGCCGATATACCTCTCCCCAATGGTGTACTTCGCGTTGACAAGGTATCAGTGCCCAATCCTACGACCATCCGTCTCGGCCACTATACCCTCCCCAAGATTGACGGCAAATCATTCAGCATAGAAAAGTCCAAGAAGGTACCTGAAGCCACAATCATTGGCAATGGAGAATACAAGCTAGCTACCATACCTCTCTATGGATGGGATGCCACAACTGTACATTATCCCGTTGGCCTGAACCCTGTAAGCGACCAATGTAGTCTCATCATGAGCGAGAAGGCAGTAAGCGGAGAACATATCATGGTAACACTCCACCTCTGGAAGAAGGGCAAGAAGCCGTTCAGCAGCAAGGAGCTTAACCCCGTCAAGCAGATCAAGGTGGCCGATGACCTCGGCAGTGTAGAGATTACCCTGGCAGACAATAGTATAAAGACTGTTACTTTCTAACCTCTTCAACATCTCCCACAGCATCGCAATGCTCCACCATCCCCTCCATATATATAGAGCATCGGCAGGAAGTGGCAAGACATTCACCCTAGCCGTAAACTACATACGCTTGCTCATAGAACATCCCGATGCGTATCGCCATATCTTGGCAGTAACATTCACCAACAAGGCTACCGCCGAGATGAAGCAGCGCATCATTGGCAAGCTATACGGTATAGCTCACCATCTTGACGATGCCGAGCCCTATTTCAAGGAGATACAGGAGAAGACGCGTATGGAGGAGAGCCTAATCCGCCAGCGAGCTGAGATGGCACTATCGCTGCTTATCCACGACTACAGCCACTTCAGAGTGGAGACAATTGACAGCTTCTTCCAATCCATCCTGCGCGGACTGGCCCGCGAGCTTCATTTGGGAATGGGCATGACTATCGAGTTGGACACCAAGCGCGTCATCAGCGACACTGTGGACATCCTGCTCCGCGAGCTTTCGGCGGATGACCCTACCCTGCTATGGATAGTCCGATACATCGGCGATGAGATGAAGGAAGGCAAGCATTGGAACATCACCGACAAGGTGAAGCAGTTTGCCAAGAACATCCACAACGACAACTATCAACGACATGCCGACAAGTTGCGTCAGCAGCTGGAAAAGCAAGATACAGTAAATGCCCTACGCGACCAACTCATCGCGAGCCGCAATGCTGCGATATCCCCTATCGCCAATCAGGTGAAGAGTTTCTTCGAACTATTGGAAGCCCATAACCTCACGCCCGAAGACTTCAGCTATGGCAAGAGCGGAGTATGCGGTTACTATCTGAAACTGCGCGACGGAAACTATAACAATCCGCTCTCGGGACGCGCCCTCACTGCCAGTCAAGACCCTAAGGCTTGGGCTGCAGGCAAGTCGCCGAGGAAGAAAGAAATCGACCAGCTCGCAGCGAGTCACCTGATTCCGCATATCCTACAGACTGAGCAGGCACGTTCGCAGGGTATCTACACAATCAACACCTGCAATCTCGTACTCAGCCACCTCTACCAGCTACAGCTCATCAATGCCATCCACGACCGCATGCAGCAGCTCAACAGGGACGAAAATCGCTTCCTCCTGGCCGACACCTGCGGCATGCTCAGCCAGATGCAGTCGGGCGACTCGTCGTTTGTATTCGAAAAGCTGGGCTACTATATCCATCACATCATGATTGATGAGTTTCAGGACACTTCACGCATGCAATGGGACAATTTCCTCCCCCTCCTTCGCGAAGGCCTATCGCAGGGAAAGGATAGCATGCTCGTCGGCGACGTCAAGCAAGCCATCTACCGCTGGAGAGGGAGCGACTGGCGCATACTCAACGAGGAGGTCAACGACACGTTGTGTCTGTACACCCCAGGCGATGCCCACAAGCTGGACATTAACCGACGCAGCCAGCCCGAAATCGTGAAGTTCAACAACAAACTCTTCAAGAATTGCAACAGCATCTTCGAGCAAGAGCTCGGCAACGACTATGCCCAACCCCTTCTCCGCGCCTACGCCGATGTGGAACAAGAGTACAAGGAGGGCGATGGCGGATACGTCAGAATAGTGAATATCGACCACGCCAAGGAGGAGTCTGCCGATGAGGCAATGTGCTGCGAAGTGTTGCGCACAATCGAAGAGCTGCATACAGCCGGGATACGCGACAATGAGATAGCGTTGCTACTACGTACCAACACACAGATACAGCTGCTCGTCGACTACTTTGCCCAAACCAACCCATCCATACACCTGTTCTCATCCGATGCCTACAGGCTCGACAGCTCCATCGCTGCCGGCATGCTCACCGACGCCATGCGCTGGATAGCTGACCCCGCCCAACAACTTGCCCTAGCCCGACTAGCCATCAACTACCACCAGCGGATACTGGGCGATGACACTACCTTCTCCGACATTTTGGCGGCCAAGGCCGACGGCTACGGCCTCCCCGAAATGCTAATCCATCAGGCAGATAGGCTATGCCTGATGCCTCTATACGAACTGGCCGAAGAGCTGTACCGCATACTCCAGCTACAGTGCATCGACGATGAGAACGACTACCTGCTGGCCTTCTTCGACCGGCTACTGGCCTTCTGCTCCACAAACAACGACATCAAAGCATTCATCAAGCACTGGGACGATGACATGGGTGCCACATCCATACCTGCAGGAGAAAAGACTCACGGCATAGAGGCTATGACCATACACAAGTCCAAAGGATTGGAGTTCCACACCGTGATCATCCCCTATTGCGAATGGGAGCTCAACAAACATTCGGGAATCCTGTGGGCCGAGCAGGACGAAGCTCCCTTCAACCTCCTCGACGTCATCCCCATCCCTTATTCCGAGATCATGATGGAGTCCAGATACGCCACCGAGTACAGGGAAGAGTATCTGCAACAGCTTGTCGACAGCTATAACCTCCTTTATGTGGCGTGTACCCGTCCTAAGAATAACCTCATCATCCTCAAGAGCGCATCCAAATGTAGCATTGCCAAAGGGAAGAAGATGAACAATGTAGCGCAGCTCATCACTCAGGCACTCCAAAGCAGCGATAGCGACACTATCGAATATGGCGTACTCGACACCAGCCACAAGGGCTCCGTGGCCACCACCAACTGCCTCGAAGCCCCTCCTGCCCCCACTGCTGTCACCATGCACTCAGAGGCGTTGAGAAACAAGTTTCGCCAGTCGAACCTCTCTATGCGCTACATACATCGAGGAGAGAATGAAGAACAGTCGGCCTATATCGACCAGGGCACCCTGCTCCACGCCCTATTCTCGATGATACGCACAAGCGACGATGTCGACCGAGCCATCGCCCAAATGATACGCGATGGGCTCATCGCCAATGCCGGTGAGCGCCACAAGATAGAGAACATCGTGCGCCGAGCGCTCACCCATCCCAAAGCAGCCGAGTGGTTTAGTGGCCGTTACGAACTGTTCAACGAATGCTCCATCATCTACCAAAAGGACGACGGGACCATTGGCACCATGCGCCCCGACCGCGTCATGAGCGACGGACACGCCTTCACCGTTGTGGACTTCAAGTTTGCCCGCCCCTGCGGAGAACATGCCGAGCAGGTGAGCCGATACGTCACACAGATTCGCGCCATGGGGCACCAGCAAGTCGAAGGATATCTGTGGTACGTGTATGAAAACAAGATAGTTCCCGTATAACAGCACACATATAAAAAAGTATGGGGTACCTCACGGTGCCCCATACTCTCATTACTACATTTATGTGTGTTGTCGAATCAATAGTTCTCTTTCTGTACCTCGAAGTACGATTGCGGATGCAGGCAAGCGGGACATGCCTTGGGTGCCTCCTCAGCCTCAATGATATACCCGCAATTGCGGCATTGCCAAAATACCTTGCCATCTTTCTTGAACACTGAGCCTTCCTCTACATTCTTCAGCAGCTCAAGGTAGCGCTCTTCGTGCCCCTTCTCGGCGATAGCGATATTGCGATACATGGCAGCAATAGCGGGAAATCCCTCTTCGGCAGCGATGTCGGCAAACTTGGGATAGTCGTCCACCCACTCCTCGTGCTCACCGGCAGCAGCAGCGCGAAGGTTCTCCATCGTAGTGCCAATGACACCCGCGGGAAATTTAGCAGTGATTTCTACCATGCCACCCTCTAGATATTTGAACATACGCTTCGCGTGCTCCTTCTCCTGCTCTGCAGTTTCTGTGAAGATGGCAGCTATCTGCTCGTAACCCTCAGCCTTTGCCTGACTGGCAAAATAGGTGTAGCGCATACGTGCCTGTGATTCACCTGCGAATGACATCATCAAATTCTTCTCGGTCTGTGTTCCTTTAATACTCTTAGCCATAATTCTTTCAATTTAATAGGTATACAATTATTTATTTTTTGTCATATTTCTCACTTGCTTGTCTTTTTTCCTTTTTTGACAGTGCAAAGATACGCGCAGTTTTTTTACTAAGCAAATAGATTCCATTTATCAACTCATAAATGTTAGCTATACTCCTGCAAGCTATCACCTTTCCTGCTTGTCGACGCGAAGTTTGCGTCGCATCGTATACGTATTATTTAATAGCATAATGGAATACAAAAATCATGTTTTTCACCAAGAGTGACAAAAAAGCCCGACTAAAAAATCCATCCATTTGTAGGTTTACCGCCTAAAAAGCAGTATTTTTGCACCGATAACAGGATATGGAGTATATATTATTATAATAATCGATAAATATGAATTGGACAAAACACGCGCTACTTATGGCAACAACCATCATGGCAGGAGCCTTGTGCTCTTGCACTGAGAGTGGAGAGCAGAAGGCCGATACCCCATTCATCGGCAAGAATGAAATCAAGATCGAGGGCAACCGCATGACACCCGAGGCCCTGTGGGCTATGGGACGCATCGGCAACGTGAGCCCCTCGCCCGACGGCAAGCACATTGCCTACGGTGTCACCTACTACAGCGTCCCCGAGAACAAGAGCCATCGCGTCATCTACATGATGAATGCCGACGGCACCGACAATCACATGCTCACTACATCGGCTGCCAGCGAGGGCGATGTGACCTGGATCAAGGGCGGCACCAAGCTGGCCTACCTGAGCACCGAGAGCGGCAGCAACCAGCTGTGGGAGATGAACCCCGACGGCACCGAGCGTCGCCAGCTCACCGATACGGAGAAGAGCCTTGAGGGCTACAGCTTCTCACCCGACGAGAAGCAGCTCATCCTCGTGATGACCGTGAAGAACGGCCCCACCACCGCCGACAAGCACCCCGACCTGCCTTTGGCAACAGGCCGCGTCATCACCGACCTCATGTACAAGCATTGGGACGAGTGGACCGACGAGATCCCCCACCCCTACGTGGCCGACTTTGACGGCAAGGGCATCAGCAACCTCCGCGATATCCTCGAAGGCCAGCCCTACGAGTCGCCCATGCGCCCCTTCGGTGGTATGGAGCAGCTTGCTTGGAGCCCCGATGGCAAGACCATTGCCTACACCTGCCGCAAGAAGACCGGCGCCGCCTACTCCAAGAGCACCGATAGCGACATCTACCTATATAATATAGCCACTGGCGAGACACAGAACATCTGCAAGGCATCGGCCACCGACAAGAACATGGGCTACGACATCAACCCCCAGTACTCGCCCGACGGCACCATGATAGCTTGGCAAAGTATGGAGCGCGACGGCTACGAGAGCGACTGGAACCGTCTCTACGTGATGGACCTCGCCACAGGCGAGAAGCGCTTCCTCAGCCGCGCTTTCGACAGCAATGTGGATGAGTTCGTATGGATGCCCGACGGCAAGGGATTTTACTTCAGCGGCGTATGGCACGGTACAACGATGATCTATAGCCTCGACCTCGAAGGCAACGTGCGTCAGCTCACCGAGGGTCAGTACGACTTTGGCGGCATCACCCTCATGGGCGACCAGATACTCTGCAAGCGCCACTCCATGGCCGAGGCCGACGAAATCTATGCCTTCAACCCCGCCAACGGCAAGCAGCTCACCCAGCTCACCACCGAGAACAAGCACATCTACGACCAGATAGAACGCGGCAAGGTAGAGCCTCGCTGGATGAAGACCACCGACGGCAAGGACATGCTCACATGGGTCATCTATCCTCCTCACTTCGACCCGAGTAAGAAATACCCCACCCTGCTCTTCTGCGAGGGCGGCCCACAGAGCCCCGTGAGCCAGTTCTGGAGCTACCGCTGGAACTTCCAGATCATGGCTGCTAACGACTACATCATCGTAGCGCCCAACCGTCGCGGACTCCCCGGTTTCGGACTTGAGTGGAACGAGGCCATCAGCGGCGACTACGGTGGCCAGTGCATGAAGGATTACCTCACCGCTATCGACGAGATGGCCAAGGAGCCCTACGTGGATGCCGACCGCCTCGGCTGTGTAGGAGCCTCGTTCGGCGGCTACTCTGTATATTGGCTGGCCGGCCATCACGACAAGCGCTTCAAGGCCTTCATTGCCCACGATGGCATCTTCAACCTTGAGCAGCAGTACCTCGAGACCGAGGAGCTGTGGTTTGCCAACTGGGACCTCGGTGGCCCTTACTGGGAGAAGAACAAGATGACCGAGCACTCGTTTAGCAACTCACCCCACCGCTTTGTCGACAAGTGGGACACCCCCATCCTCTGCATCCACGGTGAAAAGGACTACCGCATCCTCGCCTCACAGGGCATGGCCGCCTTCAATGCAGCCATCATCCGCGGCATCCCAGCCGAACTGCTCATCTACCCCGACGAGAACCACTGGGTACTGCGTCCGCAGAACGGTGTGCTGTGGCAGCGCACCTACTTCGAGTGGCTCGACAAGTGGCTGAAGAAGTAACATTGCGTTTCTTCACATCCTGATTTACGACAATGAGAGTGCCGTTTGGCACTCTCATTTGTTTATTATAACCGCTTTGCGCAACGAAACGCAAGGAAATCCCGTACAGAAATTTTGTAGCATAATGTAAGGCAACCCCTGCGGTTTGCTTACATGGTGCTGAAATCGGAAGTACTCATTTACAAACTTAAAAACTCAAAAACTTAAAAACTCACATTCCGCTTACTTTCTGAAAAATCCTAATCGCTCATGGCTGCGTTCTTTTCGAATGACTGGGGGATTGGGCGGGAACAAGACAAGGATAAGGTAATAAGAAGGCCATATGGAGTAACTTTTCATGCAAATGTTTGTTGGATAAAAACAAATCGCTAACTTTGTAGCGAATCTTTGTTCATCATGGGAAAGATAGAGATACTCAATAGAATAGAATATGTGATATGTTGCGTGGGTGCCTTTGCCTCTCGCTTCAATTTGTCAAATGCACAGGCATACGCCTATTTGCGTAGATTCACGGGAATTGACTTCTTGCTTGACTGTTACGAGGCCGAGCATACGTTATCTATAGACGATGCGGTTGAGGATCTTACGCACATCTGCTTACAGAAAGGAGGGCGCATCGCATGATAACCTTATATCACGGCTCCAATGTCAGCATAGAGCAGATTGACTTGTCTCTATCACGTAAGGGTAAGGATTTCGGCTGCGGTTTCTATTTGAATGCCAACCGTCAGCAAGCTATGGATATGGCTATTCGTACAACCCAGCGCATGCGAAGTGGCACACCTACCGTCACCGCCTACCTGTTTGATGAATCCTTATTAAATCAGTCGGGACTCAATATCAAAATCTTCGATGACTATAGTGTCGAGTGGGCAGAGTTTGTGTTGATGAACCGCAAGAATACATCCGATACTCCAGCACACCCCTACGATATAGTCATTGGTCCCATAGCCAACGACACGGTAGGCGTACAAATACGCCGATTCATCATGGGGTATATCAGTATGGAAAGACTCATCGAAGAGTTGAAATACAGAGGCAACCATTCGGTACAATACTTCTTCGGCACTCCCAAGGCTATCAACCTATTGCATAGAACAGAAGAATGAACAACGATATCCAATTTCAGATAGAATGCCTCTCCACCGAACTTACCTGTATGTTGATGGAGCGCTATGGTTGGGACATCAAGAAGGCCTTGGATGAGTTGTATGCATCGGAGACTTTCCAACGACTCAACGACCCCGCTTGCGGCTTCTATTACGAGAGTGCCGTATATGTATTCTCCTATCTGCAGAATGAGATTGAGAGCGGTGTGGCTAAATAAGTGCCTATTCTTCGAAGCGTGAGACTTTGTTTTTGCGGTTACCAAATATTTCTTTCGCCAGTTTTTTGCGAAACGTGAGGAAATCCTGTACAAAGTTTGTGCAAGCCGAGAGAAGAGCCAAATATATTTGAGCTTTTCCGAGGCGCCGCCAATGCTTGCGCTCAGCTCGTCTGAGAAAACTTCTACTTGTGCTCGCACAAGTTAAAAATTTTGTAGCATAATGTAAGGCAACCCCTGCGGTTTGCTTACATGGTGTTGAAATCGGAAGTATAGACTTACCCAACTCGACAACTCCGTAGCGTAGCGAGAGTAATGATAAGCTCGCTTAATCATTGCCGAGCAAGCAAGGAGTCATAAATGTAAAACATTTATAAACTTAAAAACTCAAAAACTCACGTTTCGCTTACTTTCTGAAAAATCCTAATCG
>JAZPZS010000013.1:0-18599 GCA_045544835.1 Bacteroidaceae bacterium
ATGTAGCCGATGTTGAGGGCGAGCACGTTGTGCTGGATGAGCGGCATGATACCACCACCCACAACGAGCATCATGAAGATACCTGATGCCTGCTCGGTGTACTTGCCCAGTCCCTCGACGCAGAGGTTGAAGATGGCGCCCCACATGATGGAGGTGCAGAGACCGCAAGCCGCGATGAAGGCACACTTCAAGGGTACCTCGCCACCCTTGATGGTCATGCTCATGCTTTCGGGCAGGAAGATGGCGATGAGCAACAATGCAATGGCTACCGAAGACACGATAATCATCTGCAGGCGAGTCGATACCTTACCGCTGATGATGGAGCTGAGGAAACGGCCGCAGAGCATGAGCAACCAGTAGGCTGCCGAGAGGGTGCCGGCAACAGCAGCCGAACCTTCGAAGCCGAGGTTGTTGATATAGAAAATCATCTCATTGGGGATACCGATCTCGATACCTACATAGAAGAAGATGGCTACGGCGCCAAGCACGAAGTGGCGGAAGTTCCAGGCACTGTGCTCGTACTTCACATTCTTGCCACGACCTAGTGCGGGCTCGGGGATGGCCACGAAGCTGATGATGAGGAAGGCCAGGGCAAACACACCCATACCGATGAAGAGCAGGGGAGCTACGTCGCCCATGCTGGTCTTGTCGGTAACGGTACCTACCAGCACGCCTACGAGGAACGGGGTGAGTGTACCTGAGAGTGAGTTGAGTGTACCGCCTGTCTGTACCAGCTGGTTACCCTTGTTGCCGCCACCGCCGAGGAGGTTGAGCATGGGGTTCACCACGGTGTTGAGCATACATACGCAGAAACCGCAGATGAAGGCACCGAGCAGGTAGATGATGAGGTTGAGCGCTACGGCCTGTCCGCCTACGCTGAATACGGCAATGTCGGCACCGAAGATGCTGCTGAGGTACTGCACCAGCAAGCCGATGAAACCTACGGCCAAGGCAATGAGGGAGGTTTTCTTGTAACCTACCGAGATGAGCATCTTGCCCGCAGGGATACCCATGAAGAGGTAGGCGGCAAAGTTCATCATGTTACCCATCATACCGGCCCACTCATAGGTGTAGCCCCAAATAGTACCAAACGGCGCTGCCATGTTGGTGACGAACGAGATCATCGCGAAGATGAAGAACATGGTGATGATGGCCACCATGTTGCCATTCTTTTTTGTTGTTGTCATTGTTGTTAATGTATTAATGTTTATAAAATTGTTCCAACTTGCTGAACGTGTTGCAAAAATACACTTTTCTCACAATATTTACTAACACCGTAATATCTTTTCTTGTTTTTTTCTTTTGATTAGGATATAAAGAAAGCGGATGCGCTGTGTGCGCATCCGCTGGTTGCTTAATGTTTAGTGTCTAAAGTTTAATGTATAGATAGGACCTAAACAAACATTAGTCGAGCTTGCGTGAACCGTCGCCGATAACTACATCGTATACGAGGGGAGCGTGGCCAAACTCAGCGGTGAACTTAGCCTTGGCTGTCTCTACGAAGTTATCGTACAACTCGTCCTTAACGAGGTTGATGGTGCAACCGCCGAAGCCACCACCCATTACGCGGCAACCTGTAACGCCACACTCCTTGGCTACCTCAGCGAGGAAGTCGAGCTCTACGCAGCTTACTTCGTAGTCCTTGCTCATGCCCCAGTGTGTCTCGTACATCTTGGCACCTACGGTCTCGTAGTCACCCTTGCCGAGAGCATCACAAACGGCGAGTACGCGGTCCTTCTCACCGAGAACGTACTTGGCACGACGGTAGTCTACCTCAGGAACGAGGGCCTTAGCCTCTTCGAGCATCTCCCATGTTACGTCGCGGAGAGTCTCGATGCCGGGATAGTTGGGCTTGAGGACCTCTACTACGTGCTCGCAAGAGCGACGACGCTGGTTGTACTCGTCGCCGAGTTTGTGCTTCACGTTGGTGTTTACCAACACGAGACGATAGCCCTTGGGCTCGAAGGGGAAGTACTCGAACTCCATAGAGCGGCAGTCGAGGCGCATGAGACAGCCTGCCTTACCGAATACAGAAGCAAACTGGTCCATGATACCGCAGTTGCAGCCTGTGTAGTTGTGCTCAGTAGCCTGACCTACGCGAGCGAGCTCGAACTTGTCGATCTTGCCTTCGCCGTAGATTTCGTTGAGGGCGAATGCAAATACGCTCTCAAGGGCAGCTGATGAAGACATTCCTGCACCGAGGGGTACATCACCAGCAAATGCAGTGTCGAAGCCCTTCACCTCAACACCACGCTTCTGCATCTCGCGGCATACACCGAATACATAGCATGCCCATGCCTCTTTCGGCTTGTCCTCTTCGTTGAGACCGAACTCTACGTAGGGAGCCTCATCCTTCGGGTCGATGTCGATAGCGAATGCACGAACCTTGTCAAGACCGTTGGGCTTGATAACCATAATCATACCCTTGTCTACTGCACCGGGGAATACGAAACCGCCGTTATAGTCGGTGTGCTCACCGATAAGGTTGATACGACCGGGAGATGCATAAGCTACACCTTCGCAACCGAAACGCTCTACAAAATGTTTTTTTACAAATTCTTTGTCCATAGTATTTACTTTTTAATAATTGGATATAATTGGTGTTTTTATTAATTGAAAATTGAAAATTGAGAATTGAAAATTAATCGCAGAGTGCATTATCCATTGTCAATTCTCAATTATCCATTAAGTACGATTACTTCAAACCTACCTTTGAACCCTTCCAGCAGAACCAGAGAACGTAGAGGTAGTAGATGAACATCATGGCGATAGCATAACCTACGCCGAGGCTGGGGTTGTCAACTACGAGACCCATGAGCGGAGTCAAGGTAGCAGCACCTACAACACCAAGGTTGATGATACCAGATGCAGACTTGGTGTGGGGACCGAGCTCCTGCAGACCGAGGTTGAATACCAAGGGCCACATTACAGAGTGGAACAAGCCGGCTGCCAACATGCAGTATACTGAAGCCATGCCGTTGAGCATGAAGCTGATACCTACGCAGAGAGCACCACCTGCCAAGCAGAAGGTAAGGATAGCGCGGGGCTGGAACTTGCTGAGCACGGCAGCACCGATGAAGCGGCCTACCATCATACCACCCCAATACAGCCACAGGTAGTCAGTGGCCTTGCCGGGCAGAGTGGGATCGGCCTTGAAGTATGCGGGAAGCATAGAGGGGATACCAATCTCAAGACCCATGTACATGAAGATGGCGAGGGCGCCCAACCATACGTGGGGATACTTGAACACGCTGCTCTTGTACTCCTTCACTACGCCTGTAGCCTCAGCAGCCTGCTCTTCTTCCTTGATTTCGGGAAGCTTCAGGAACACGAGGATTACGCAAAGCAGCAGAGTGAAGATACCCAAGCCAAGGTAAGGCGCGGGCACTGCTGCGGGAGTGGGAATCTGACCAGCGATAATCACTGAACCGATGAAGATAGGAGCCAATGTGGTGGCTACAGAGTTGAGTGCCTGTGACAGAGTCATACGGAAAGCACCCTTCTCGGGAGCACCGAGCACCATTACATAGGGGTTGGCCACGAGTTGCAGCATCACGATACCGAGGGCTACAACGAACATGCTACCCAAGAAATAGGCATACACGACAGCGGTGCTGGCATCGAGGTTAGATGAGATGGCAGCCCAGTTGATGATGAAGCCGATACCTACTACGGCAAGGCCGAGGATAAGGGTCTTCTTGTAGCCAATCTTGCTCATCATGAATCCGAAGGGGATTGACAATGCATAGGCGCCATAGAAAGCGGTGTTTACCAACTGGCCCTGAGCATCGCTCAGTTTGAAGGCCTCTTTACAGAACTCAATCATTGAGTTGTTCATCGTGGTAACGAAGCCGATGAGGAAACATACGGCAATCACGATGATGAGTGCGAACGTGTAGTTCGGTGTTTGTTTTTGGTTCATAGTGTTTTGATGTTATTAATTTGTTGATAAAAGTCTTTTATATTAGTGGAGTTATAGGAAGTTGCTTTTAGTTGAGAACTAAGAGTTTTACCCCCTCCGCTCCATTACGCCCTGCTTCATTTCGCTCGTCCCCCTTAAAGGGCGACAATTCTTTAATGTTAGCTTCATCGTGCGTACTGACTATCTGAAAGCACTGTCCCTCTTTAAGGGGGACGAGCGCAGAGAGCGGAGCGACGGAGCGGAGGGGGTAACCATTATTCATAGTCGAAACATTTGGCATTTAACTCCCTTTATCTCCTCCTATCTCCTGTAACTCCTCAGAATTACTCCACTCCAAACTTATACACGGTCGTCTGTGTGTATTCCTCACCGGGCTTGAGCACTACAGAGGGGAAGTGAGCCTTGTTGGGGCTGTCGGGGAAGTGCTGTGCCTCGAAGCAGATGGCGCTGCGCTTGGGGAAGGTTGCTCCGTGAGCACCCTCGAAACCGCTGTGCCAGTTCGATGTGTATACCTGCACGCCCGGCTCTGTGGTGTAGCATTCGATGACGCGGCCGCTGTTAGGCTCTACGCACTTGGCAGCAAAGCTCAGTTCGCCCGGCCAACGCTTGTTAAGTACCCAGCAGTGGTCGTAACCTACGCCAAACTTGGTCTGCTCGTGGTCTGCATCGATGCGCTCGCCCACTACGTGCGGTGTGCGGAAGTCCATCGGAGTGCCCTCCACGTGGTCGATGCGGCCGTAGGGAATAGATGTCTCGTCTACGGGGCAGTAGTGGTCGGCATTGAGTGTAAGGATATTGTTCTCCACCGAAGCGGTGTCCTTCTCGATGCCCGAGGGGCTGAAGAATGCGTGGTGGGTGAGGTTCACGATAGTGGTCTTGTCGGTGGTAGCCTTGTAGTCGATGACAAACTCATTATCGTCGGTCAAGGTGTATACCACGGTGATGTCGAGTGTGCCGGGGAATCCCTCTTCGCCGTCGGGCGATACGTAGTGCAGCTTCACGCTGTTGGGTGCCAATACTTCAGCATCCCATACGCGAGCATGATAGCCGGTAGGACCGCCGTGCAGGTGGTTGGGGCCATTGTTCACGGCCAGTGTGTACTCCTGTCCGTCGAGGGTAAACTTGCCGTGCTTGATGCGGTTGCCATAGCGGCCGATGAGTGTGCTCAGGAAGGGCTCAGGCGATGCGATTACCTTGTCGATAGAGTCGTGGCCCTGAACCACGTTGCCCAGCTTGCCATTGCGGTCGGGCATCATGATGGTGAGCAGTGCGCCACCATAGTTGGTGAAGGCTACCTCGTTGCCCAGTTTGTTGGTGAGGATGAAGAGGTCGGTCTTCTTTCCATTGATATCTTTCTGAAAGTCGGCTTGTTTCAAGCCCGACACATTGTTAGGATTACAAACGTTTGACATAGTATTTACTTTAATTTGAATTTAACACGCAAATTAAAGCATTATCTTTCAGATTTCAAAAGAAAAGTTTGAAAAGTTTGGTGGGATTATATGGTTTGTTTCGTCTGGCTAAATAGGCGTCTGGAATAGATGTACTGTTGTATACACTTGTTTATGCAGGGGAAGGATAATAATAAAGGGAGTGCATGCACTCCCTTTATATAGCTTTAGTTCTGTATGATTATCTTCTGCGCTGGCTCTTCTTTTTGCGTTTCTGGGTTCGCTTTTTGGCTTGCACCTTGCTGTATACTCCCCAAGCAATGGCTGCACCGAGCACTACGACGATGAGGATGATGACCCATGACTCCAGGTTGTCGCCCTTTACGCGGCTCCACATCTCAAGCATGTTCTTGGTGCGGCTGCCGCAGTCGCGCATCAGTGCTGCACGGTCGATGACGCTCTGGTCAGGGTACTGGATGCTGTTGACGGGTACGCTGTCGGCCTCCTCGCCGAAGAAGTAGGTGAGGTCGATGTATTCGTTCAGTGATGAGTCAATCTTGGCTTCCAGTATTTCGGGCGAAGCGATGACGCTCACGTAGCCAATCTCGTCCATGTTGCGCAGCGCATTCTCGGGCATACACATGAAGTTGATGAAGTACGAGGCGGCCTTGGTGTTGACGGCGTATTTGGGAATTACCCATCCGTCGAACCATACGTTGGAGCCTTCGCGGGGTACGTGGTACTTCAGGGTCATGCCGATGGCTGCAGCCTCATCGATAGCCCATACGGCATCGCCGCTCCAGCTCACATTCATGTAGGCTTTCTTCTTGGTCATCATCTCCTTGCCGAAGTCCACTTCCCAGCCTGCGATATTCTTCTTGGCAGCCTTGAGCAGGTTCTCTACGGTAGCGATAGCCTCGTCAGATGAGTCGTTCATGAGCTGTTCGCGTGTCACCTTGCCATCGAGGATGTCTTGGTAGCGGGCATACATGAGCATCGGGCCGAAGATGTCGCGGTATGCATCCTTCATGAGAATTTTGCCCTCGAAGCGGTCGTCCCAGATGATGCCCCATGAGTCTACCTCCTCATCGGTCACATACTCTGGGTTGTATAGGATACCTGTGGTGCCCCACATGTAGCCTACGGCATAGTCGTTGGCAGACTTGCCCTCCTTGTCCATGCGTGAGAACTGGTCGATGACGTAGGGCGATACCAGATTGGTGTAGTCGGGCGTGTTGCCAAAGTCGCGAGGGATGGGGAGCAGCATGTCATTGGCCAGCATGCGGTCGATGATATACTCTGAGGGGCACACCACGTCGAAGTCTTCGTGACCCTTCTCGAGCTTTGCCAGCATCACTTCATTGATGTCGAAGAGTTGGTAGATGATTTCTACCTCCTCGCCGGTTTGCTCTTTGTACCATACTTCAAACTCTTCGAGCAGACTCTCGTCGATGTAGTCGGCCCAGTTGTACACTTTCAGTGTGTGCTCGCGGTCGGCAGCATACGAATGGTTTGTCGGGAGTACCCCGAACAGCACTGCCACAAGCAGGCTAAGATTCAGGAATTTCTTCATTTGTTTCGTCTTTATTTTCCTAATTAATGAAATGAGCGGCAAAAATAATACATTTTTCTCATAAAATCACAAAATTGTCTCCTTTTTGTCGCTATGCATCTATTTGGAGTCTTGGACGGATTAGAGCACCTACGGCAAAACGCGCGAGTACCTGTGGCAATTATGTAAAGCACCATCGTCCGTGCACGGACGATGGTGCTTGGTGACAGGTTCGCAACGAATCGGTTGCTCCGCAGTTTGGTGATGAAAAATGGAGGTTGATTGTTGGCTTTTGTCAATAAAAGATTGTATCTTTACGGCATAAATATAATATATGGTATGATGAGATTGCTTCGTTTGTTGTTTGCTGTCTTCATATTTTGTCTGTATGGAGTCGAAGGTATAGCTCAGCGCAGTACGATGATTGATGCTGATTGGACATTTGTCCGCGATGGACAGCCTGCCGTGGTGGTCGATTTGCCCCATGACTGGAGTATTCAGGGTGTGCCTGCTGCTGATGAGCCTGCGGGCAATGACGGTGGCTACTATCCTACGGGGAAGGGAGAGTATCGCAAGGTGCTGCGCCTGAAGACCAAGGTGGCCGATCGCTGCTATGCGCTTTACTTTGAAGGTGTGTATATGAATGCCGAGGTCATTGTCAATGGCGTGTCTACGGGAGTGCAGCACTATGGCTACAGCTCTTTTCTGCGTGATGTGACGGAGCTGCTGCACGAGGGCGATAATGAGATCCTCGTGAAGGTGGACAACTCGCTGCAAAAGAACTGCCGCTGGTATACAGGCTCGGGCATATACCGCCACGTATGGCTCGTGGAGACGGCTGATGTGCACTTCAAGCACTGGGGTACCTTCATCACCACTCCTGTGGTGGATGCTGAGGGCACGAGCCTGGTCAGTGTGAAGACGGTGATTGTCAACGAGAGTGGCCGCGAGCGCATGGTGGAGGTTAAGGTCGGCCTGCACGATAAGATGGGTGATGGAGCGGCCATTGCTCCTGATGCGAGCCGTGCGGTGCGCCTGCAGCCTAATGAGGAGCAGGAGGTGGAGTTCTTGATGGAGGTGCCCGATGCCCATCTGTGGAGCCCCGATACGCCCCATCTCTATGAGGCCCGACTAAGCATCGCTGAGGACGAGCAGCCTGTGGATGAGGTGGCCGAGACCTTCGGCATACGCTCCATCGCCTACAATGCCGAGCAGGGGCTTCTGCTCAACGGACAGCCCATCGAGCTCAATGGCGGATGCCTGCACCATGACAACGGTATCCTTGGCGCTGCGGCCTACGACCGTGCCGAAGAACGCAAGGCCGAGCTGATGAAGGCGGCGGGATTCAATGCCGTGCGCACCAGCCATAATCATCCCTCCGAGGCCTTCCTCGCCGCGTGCGACCGCATAGGCCTCCTTGTCATTGATGAGGCTTTCGACGGATGGCGCTCGGCAAAGACTCCGCACGACTACTCCACGCTGATCGACAAGCATTGGCGCGACGACCTCTCGGCACTTGTGCTGCGCGACCGCAATCATCCCAGCATCTTCGCCTGGAGCGTGGGCAATGAGGTCATCGAGCGCAAGGAGATACAGGTGGTCACCACCGCCCGCAAGCTGGCTCGCCTGTGCCGCGAACTCGACCCCACACGTCCCGTCACCTCGGCGCTTTGTGCGTGGGATAGCGACTGGGAAATCTATGACCCATTGGCCGAGACGTTCGAGCTCGTCGGCTACAACTATATGATGCACAAGCACGCTGGCGACCATGCCCGCGACCCGCAAAGGGTGATGTATCAGAGCGAGTCGTACCCCCGCGAGGCCTTCCGCAACTGGGCCTACAGTGCCGACCATCCCTATATCTTCGGTGACTTCGTATGGACCGCCATCGACTACCAGGGCGAGAGTGGCATTGGCCGTTGGTACTACCAGGGCGAGAGCGAGGGCGAGCACTATCATCGCAATCAATTCCCCTGGCATGCGGCCTATTGTGGCGACATCGACTTCACCGGACAGCGTAAGCCCATATCCTACTACCGCGACCTGCTGTGGAATGTGGAGCGTCCCCTCTACCTCTCCGTGAAGGAGCCCGATGGCTACTACGGCACCATCCGCGAGACGCAGTGGAGCGTGTGGCCTACCTTTGAGAACTGGACGTGGCCGGGGCATGAAGGCAAGCCCATTGAGGTGGAGATCTACAGCCGTGCACCTCGTGTGCGCCTATATATGAATGATAGCCTTGTGGCCGAGCGCCCTACCACACGTGCCGAGGAGTACAAGGCGGTCATCACTGTGCCCTACACACCCGGTACGTTGCGTGCCGAGGCAGTAGACGAGCAGGGCAACCCCATAGCCGCCATGAATACCGGGCATAACACCCTGCGTACGGCGGGCGAGCCTTATGCCCTGCGCCTCACCGCCGACCGCACTGCCATCACGGCCGATGGGCAGGACCTCTCGTTCATCACCATTGAGGTGGTCGACGAGCTGGGTACGCTATGCCCAAACGCAGCCAATGAGCTCACCCTCTCGCTCCGCGGACGCGCCTCGCTGGCTGCCTTCGGCAATGCCGACATCAAGGACCTCGGATGCACCATCGATGCCGTGCACAACGTATGGAAGGGGCGTGCCCAAGCCGTGGTGCGCGCCACCGACCGCAGCGGCACGGCCACACTCACCCTGTCGGGCAAGGGCCTGAAGCCGGCTAAGGTGACAGTGAAGAGCCGCACCAAGTAGGGGAGGGGATGACATCTAAAGAATTGTTCGAAAAACAGTACCATAATAAATATGAGAAATGCACTACACTTTGCCGATGCTCAGCGCCTGATGCGCCCTACGGCATTCACCACGATGATAAAGCCGGTGGGGTCGGCATGTAACCTCGATTGCGAGTATTGTTACTATTTAGGTAAGGCCGACCTCTACGGAGGACACCAGCCGAAGATGAGCGACGAGCTGCTGGAACGATACATCAGCCAATACATAGAGGCTGTGCAGGTGCCTGTGGTAACCTTTTGCTGGCATGGGGGCGAACCGCTATTGGCTGGTATCGACTTTTTCGAGAAGGCCGTAGCACTGCAAAACAAGTATAAGGGGAACAAGCAGATAGAGAATTCGCTGCAGACCAATGGACTGCTGGTGAATGCCGAGTGGTGTGACTTCTTCCGTCGCAACAACTTCCTCATAGGCATATCGCTTGACGGCCCTAAAGATATACACGATGCCTACCGCCACGACCGAGGTGGGCACCCCACCTTCGACCGCGTGATGAGAGCCGTAGAAATGATGGCCGTCAATGGCGTGGAGTACAACACGCTGAGCACCATCAACGACCGCTGTGCGGGACGTGGCCGCGAGGTGTATGAATTCATGCGCTCGGTGAGCAGATATATGCAGTTCTTGCCCGTAGTGGAGAATACTCTCTCGATGGAAAGCTCAGATAAAGTCTGTCGACCCGCCATTGTACCTCCCGGCACACCAGGGGCTATGCTGGCGCCCTGGAGCATCACCCCCAAGGCATTCGGCAAATTTATGTGTGATATTTTCGACGAATGGGTCGTGCTGGATGTAGGCGAACGCTTCGTACAATTGTTCGACATCACTCTGGCGCAGTGGTGCGGCGTGCAGCCCTCGCTATGCTCATTCTGTCCTACCTGTGGTGACGGGCTGGTGGTGGAGCACAATGGCGACGTGTATATGTGCGACCACTTCGTATACCCCGAATACCGCCTCGGAAACATCGGCGAGGAGCATCTGGGTGATTTGCAACGCAAGCCCGAACTCTTCCGCTTCGGTATCGAGAAACGCAACTCACTGCCCTCGGACTGCCGCCGATGCGAATACCTCTTCGCCTGCCGTGGCGAATGTCCCAAGCATCGCTTTGCTACTACGCGAAGAGGCGAGAAGGGACTCAACACGCTGTGCGAGGGTTACAAGCACTTCTTTGCCTACACGGCACCCTATATGGAACGTATGAGAGACCTTCTCGCGCAAGGCAAGGAGGCATCGCATATTATTCCGTGGGCGCGGCAGAAGCGAGGATTTGCAGGCTAATTTGTAAAGGGTAGTTTTCAAAAAAATAAAGTCGTGTCATCAAACTGGTAATTGGTGCTTCCGTTAGCTGTATTTTTTACATAATTTCAGGAAAAAACGTACGGCACTTTCGTATTCTTCTTCTAATTTTAGAGTGAAAATTTATTTTTTAACAATCTTAAAAAACTATACATTATGAAAAGTAAGTACACATTGCCCAAAGACGGTGGACTCATCACCGCAGGTGTTCCCCGCGACATTTATTGCCGCTACGAGAAAGTACCCACAGAGATTTTCGAAACAGAATATGCAGGTGTGCAGCACGTGGCCGACCAAATCATTAGTGCCATCAATTCACACAACGGTGCTGAACCCTTCTTACTGGGCCTCACCACAGGCAAAACTCCACTCGGCCTCTATCGCGAATTGGTAGAACGTCACAAAGCTGGTAAGGTAAGTTTCAAGAACGTGGCTGTAGTGAGTCTCGATGAGTTCTACCCCATCGCTCCCGAGCATAAGCAGAGCCGCAACTATCGCATACACGAGGAATTCCTCAATCATATCGACATTGACAAGAGCAATGTACATATTCCCGATGCTACCGTACCCGTAAGCGAAATTTCAGACTACTGCAAGAAGTACGACGATATTGCCAGCAAGGTAGACTTCATGATCATCGGCATGGGTGAGCAGGGACAGCTCGGCTTCAACGAGCCCGGTTCATACGAAAAATCACGTACACGCCTCGTGCAGCTTAGTCTCAACTCACGCAAGGTGCAGTCAAAGTTCTTCTCACAAGAGAAGGAAGTACCCACCATGGCCATCACCATGGGCATAGGCACCATACTCAAAGCCAAGAAGATCGTACTCATGGCTTGGGGCGAGAACAAGGCAGAGGCTATACAGAGAGTTGTTGAGGGCGAAGACACCGAGATGATTCCCGCTAGCCTGCTGCAGTCGCACCCCGACATTGAGGTGGTAATTGACGAGATTGCCGGTGAGAAACTCACCCGAGTACAAGCCCCCTGGGTAGTAGGTTCTTGCGAATGGACCAAGAAACTGGTACGCAAGGCTGTTATCTGGCTTTGCAACAAAGTAGAGAAGCCTATCCTCAAGCTCACCTACCAGGATTATATGAAGAACTCACTGTCAGAGATGCTCGATAGTCTGGGCAAGACCTATGACAAGGTAAACATCGAGGTCTTCAACGACCTGCAACACACCATCTCCGGATGGCCCGGTGGCAAGCCCAATGCCGACGACTCCACACGTCCCGTACCCTCTACCCCCTTCCCCAAGCGCGTGCTCATCTTCTCTCCTCACCCCGATGACGACGTCATCTCTATGGGTGGAACCTTCATCCGCCTCGTAGAACAGGGTCACGACGTACACGTAGCCTATGAGACTTCCGGTAACGTTGCCGTATATGACGACGTGGTAGTGCAACATATGGACACTGCACGCGAGATTGGCTTTGCCGACCGCTACGATGAGGTGCGCCAAATCATTGCCAACAAGGTAGAGGGCGAACCCGAGCCCCGTGCACTGCTCAACCTCAAGGGAGCCATCCGCCGTGCCGAAGCCAAGGCTGCCGTGCGCTCATTCGGGCTCAACGACGAGACCAACGCACACTTCCTCAACCTCCCGTTCTATGAGACTGGTGGTATCAAGAAGGGCGAACTCGGCGAAGCTGACATCGAGATTGTGGTGAAGCTGCTCCGCGAGATTAAGCCTCATCAGATCTATGCTGCAGGTGACCTCACCGACCCCCACGGCACACACCGCGTATGTATAGAGGCTGTGCTCGGTGCTTGGGAAATTGTGCAGAACGATGATTGGGCCAAAGAGTGCCACATATGGCTCTATCGCGGTGCATGGCAGGAGTGGGACCTCGGCATGGTAGACATGGCCGTGCCCCTCAGTCCCGACGAGCTCATCAAGAAGCGTCACGCCATCTTCCGCCACCTCTCACAGAAGGACATCGTCCCCTTCCCCGGTGAAGACCACCGCGAGTTTTGGCAGCGTGCCGAAGACCGTACACAAAACACCGCACGCCAATACGACAAGCTGGGCATGGCCGAATATCAGGCCATCGAGGTGTTTGTGCGTATGATTTAATCATACCAAGATACTAAACAACTTGGGGCTGGCCAGCAGTGATGGTCAGCCCCAATTCTATTCACTTAGAAACGAAAGAAGGCGTCGGTCGTAAATTTCTGTAAGGCAGTGAATAGTTTCTATTTGCAGAGCCAAAAGGTTAAAGATGCTGAGAAGATACTCAAATCATAGCGATAAGCAAAGAGGAGTCAACTGTCGCTGACTCCTCTTTGCTATATAAGTGGAACTATCTAATCACCACCTTTAACTTCGTTTTAGTTGTTCACGCTGATTTTATCTTCCTCCTCCTTGCATGGTATAATCAAAGAAACTTTGCTTCTGCTCATGCTTCGTTCGTCGGTTCGGCATAACCAAAGTAAACTATGCTTCTGCGCTCACTTAATCACAACTTTCTTCCCATTCACGATATAAATGCCGCTCTTCAGATTCTCGACATCAGCGATGCGACGGCCGCTAAGGTCATATACCGCATCAGGCTGGGGTTCAGGTATGCCGACTTCTACGCTTTCAATGCCAGCAGCATCCTCTATCGCCTCTATTTTTGTATTATATATCCAGAAATATTTCCACCAATAAGCCTGTTCGTATAATTCCATACTTGCCTTCGGTACACGTAAAACAGCATCATACGATACCCCAAAAGAGGTATGATTAAAGCATTGGGGAGGAATGGCAGCATAGCATATTACTGTACCGGTAAATGCTGCAGCCAGGCCATTGTAACCGACTCTCTCCACTGTAGCAGGAATACTCAGGTAGCGCAGTTCACATCCGCAGAAAGCTAATTCACCGATAGCGTTCACGATATATTCCTTACCGTCGTACCACACCGTTTCGGGGATTACAATGCTGTCGGGATAGACAGAAATCATTCCTGCATACACAAAATCATCCCCTTCGGATGCAGATTCCTTGCCAGGGCGCGGTCTTACCATGGCATAGTCATCTCCTACAACAATTCTATAGAGAATACTGCCAGACTCGAACTCCACCATCTCTTCTCCCTCTGTAATGAAGACAAAATCTTTCCATACATCAGCCGACTGGTAAGCGGCAAGAGAGCCTTCGGGAACGAGCAATTGAGTGCACATACGATGGTGTGAAAGCTCGTACTCCAGATTTTGAGAAGTAAACGTAGGAGGGGTAGCACCTCTAAACACGATAGTTTCCAAATACGGTGAATCTAAAGAAGGATATTGCCTGGGGAAAATGTTATTCCCCAACTCTCTGACACCTTCGCCAAACGTCATGGACGTGAGTAAACGACAGTTATAGAAAGCCTCATCACCCACAGTCTGTACCGCATCGGGGATAACCAACTCTTCCCACCCCTGACAGCTATAGAATGCTCTCGCGGCTATATGCTCCACATCTTGAGGAATCGCCGTATTCACGCAACCGAGCAGCAAGGTGTTGGTAGCAGTCTCAATAATGGCATTGCACCCATTGCGGCTATCATATATGGTATTTCCATCGGCTACAGTGATAGCGGTGAGATTCCGACAGTTAGAGAATGTTCCCGAAGGTATAGCAGCAAGCGTGGATGGGATATGCAGTGCCTCCAACTTGTCGCATAAAGCAAATGCCTCCTGCTCAATCGCACCTATCCCCTCAGAAATGGTCGTTCCGTTGCTTCCTAATAATATCGTGTTGGTAGCCGTTTCCACGATGGCATTGCACCCATTACGGCTATCTATCAACGGGTTGCCTTCATCAATTACTATTGTGCGAAGATTATTACAGTCAGCAAAAACATTGCGAACTTGGTTTCCCAAGCCTTCAGGCCGCCCATACGAATTATAAGCGAACTCCACTGCTCCACTTCCCACATATAATGATACCAAGCTGTCACAAGCTGTAAACGCACGATCTCCTATGCGAGTGACACTGTTCGGTATCTTCACCTCTCTGATGTCCGTATAGTAGAATGCATAAGGCGCTATTCCCGTCACATCGTCTGGGATAACCGTACTCTTGCAGCCAAAAATCAATTCCAAAGATTCTTTACGAATGATAGCATTACCACGACTCTCAAGGGTGGGATGATTTTCTGCTACTACGATATTTTCCAGCCCCTTACAGAAGTAAAATGCGTGATAGAATGTTGTTTCCTCCAATGTACTCGGTATAGAGACAGACTTCAGGTTAGTGCATTGCTGGAAAGCGTAATTATACAAATATCTCACTCCCTCAGAGATGACTACCGAGGTAAGGTCTGTACATCCTCTGAATGCTTCACCTCCAATAGCTGTAACTGAATATTCCTTGCCTTCATATACCACAGAGCCTGGGATTACAATATCGCCTTGATAATCACCTCCCGCAACTACTTCCACTTCGTTGGATTCTATCAACGGCAGCCTATAGCGTATGCCGTCCACTTCGAAAACGTTAGAGCGTCCGCCCTCCTCTCTGATTTCAAGGAAAGAACTCCAAGGATAGGTACTCATATAGGTCTCCCAAGAGCCGGTGGGGACGATAAGGAGATTGTAATGACTTCCTAAAGCATCCTGATATGCCCATCTACTTAGGGTCGGCGGGGTCATACTCTTGACTATAATCGTATCGGCCGGACATTCATGGAATATTCCCTCTTCTATCACGGTCATACTTGCAGGGATGGTAATCTTACGCAAATTACGACATAGCTGGAATGCGTTTCGACCAAGTGATGTCAAACTCTCTGGAAGTTCTATTGATACCAACTTTGTGCACGCACGGAAAGCACCTTCTTCAATGTTGGTTAGACTTGCAGAGAACACCACTGTTTCCAATCCTGGATTATATTGAAAGGCAAAACTTCTAATGACTTTCACACCCTCGGGTATCACAATGCTTCTCAGCCATGATAAGTCACCAGTGCTTGTGTTGCATATCTCCGTCAAGCGATAGGTGATGCCCTCATGCTCTACGGTCTCGGGCAATACCACCTCGTTGATTATGCTGTACTCATCAATGAAAACAGGCTGAAGACTTATTACTCCTACCGAATCCTTGCCCAATTGAGTATATGTAACGCCATCAATCGTAAAGTCGGGTACGTAGGCCGTATCTATAAGATAGGTGAAATCCTTCCATCCGGTGGCGGCCCGATAGAGTTCGAGTGTTCCCTCTGGGATATAAACCTTACCCGATACGTTATAGAAAGAGCTGCTTGTGCAAGCAGGAGGTGTCATCGCCTTGCACTCGATACGTGGGCTACCGCCATAGAATGCCTCTTCCTCAATGGCTGTGACCGTAACAGGAATTGACACGGACTTCAAATCATAGCATTGATTGAATGCACCACTACATATTGTTGTCAACGTGTAGGTAACTTCCTTATACGTTACGGTTTCGGGGAGCACGAGGTCGCCCTCATATTTGGTTGTATCATTAATGGCAACCACGCCGACTTCCTCTTTTCCCGTCACCGTATACTTGATGCCATCGACCATAAAGTCGGGCACATCTATAATCCTCGTAAAGTCTCTCCAACCTATAGCTGCTAGGTAAGCCTCAAGAGTTCCCTCGGGTACATACAGTGTAGCAGATGTGTTCTTGAAATCGGTACTGTTACACGTTGGAGGCGTCACCGCATTGCACACTACCATCTTCAGACCTGTACAATTAGAAAATGCACCACTGCCAATTTCCGTTACGTTTTCGCCCAAGATAACACTCTCTAAAGATACGCTATATCTAAACAAAGATCTTCCGACAACAGTTACGGAATCTCCGAACGCCACGCTCTTTATGGGAGTGTATTGTGAGGAAGTCGTACCTACAAATGGGCTATACCCTCCAAACTTACGAACTGATACAGGGCCTCCAGTCCGAAAATCCAAGTCACGTCCGATATAGGCAGAGTCCAATGGTGAGGTCCAGAACTGATAGTTATCCTTAAACGACAGCGGAGTATCACCATCTGCAATTTCCACATATTTCAAGCCGGTACATTCGTAAAAAGCCATTCTTGCCACATTGGTGACACTCTTGGGTATTTTCACGGACACCAAATTCGCACATTGATAGAATGCCGTATCGCCAATTTCCGTCACGGCATACTCAGCACCTTCATATAGTACCGTATCGGGAAGCACGACTTCAGAATGCGTATACTTTGACTGATTAGGGTTAGGTATCACCTTCACTCCACCTTCACTGAGGACAGAATACCAAATTCCATCCACTTCAAACTCTTGCGCTGAGGCATGCGACTGTGGCAACGCCCATAGCAAAGCCAATAGCGCCACAGTGCGCAATGGCTGTAGAAATGTAGTTTTCATTGTGTTGATAATTTATAAGTCTTTGTTCCTTTTACCTATAGATTCTCTGGAGTCGGCTACTATTATATATACCTACTTTAAATAAAAAGCGTGAGAACCTGCACTTGTTGCCCGTCCCGCCCTTTGAGGCTCTCGCATTGCCCATTATCGTCGAAACGAGCAACGCGAAAGCCTCACGCCGATATGTAAACAACCACCTTGTATTACGCCAATCATTCCGATCGGTATAACAAAGGAGGATAAGAAACATATCCACTGAGACATTCACCGTTGCTTTGTTTTTGACGATAATTAAGAATTTGCGAGATTCCAAAGAGCCAAAACCAAAGCGTCAAGTAAACGCCTTTTCCATTACGTCATCCCCGCCTGCCACCTTCATCCGCAAAAATGAATTAAGGTATCGGCGAGAGATGCTGCAAATTTAGTGAAAGCCGAACGAAAAAGCAAGTTTACTTGTACTTTTCTGAGGCGCATCCTAAATTCTGTTTGCAGAGCAAACTAAATGTACGGTTTAATTTCTAATTTCAAATATGAATTGTGAATTATTTTTAAAGCAATCGGCGATTGGCAGCGATAAAACAGCCTATGGCTGTACGATAACGTTAACGAAGACGAAAACCTTTGGGAATTAAAAATTAAAAGTGAAAAAATAAAACAGAGGTGGGATAGCCTTTGACTGTACGATGACGAAACTCTTTTCAACAATTAATGCCAACACCCCCTGGCAGGTTTTGCATTCGCCTCCAAGAATATGCCAAAGGGGGGTGGCAGGTTTTCCTTTAGCGCCGGTGCAACGTACTTATAATGAAAGAGTAAGGATCTACACAATTACATTTTTGCCGCCTGGCATGTTTTTATATTTTCATCTTCATCTGCTATTCAATAAAATCAGTAGTAAGAAAACGAGCAAACCAAACCACTCATTTTCAGGAAACAAACCATACAAAAGTTTTTCTCTTCGCGAAGAGAATACTTTACTCTCGCGAAGAGAATGATTTATCCTCGCGAGGAGAATAGTTTATCTTCGCGAAGGTAATGAGGAACATAGCCATAGAACCAGGGCAGACGCATTATAAATTTAGTTTATTTCTCGCAGATAATCAACCTTTTGCCTCACGCAGACTCCGCAGACTTACGCAGAATTTGCGAGTCGCTTCGCCCTCGCTGCCATCCGGACGGTACACGCGAGTTTACGATGCGTGTTCTGCGTAAGTCTGCGGAGTCTGCGTGAGAATCAAATATTTGCGAGAAAATGGACTATAAAATTCAATCATTCGTGTAGGAATATTAGCGATATTCTATAATGCGTTTTCCCT
>JAZPZS010000014.1:0-5441 GCA_045544835.1 Bacteroidaceae bacterium
GCGTAATACAATCGGTTGGCTATATTATCCCAATAACCTAATGATTTTAGTCCCTCAATTTGCGCCATGATAGCCTGCGCCTTTTCGTATTCAAGACCTACGATAATCTTGCGTTCCTCTTCGTTCAGACTCATTGCAGTATGATTTTGTCGCGTTCAACATTCTTGTAAAAGGGCATAAAACTACTGTTTGCCCATTCTTCACGAGTATAGATGACGGGAATGATGGCTTCGCCTAGTTCCCAACCAAGCATAGTGAAAGGAAAAGCAATGTTGTCGTGGTCGCTCTGCTCCACCTTGGGTTTGTCCAAGATGATAAGGATATCCCAGTCGGAGTCTTCACGAGCATCGCCACGGGCCTGCGACCCATATAACATCACCTGGGTTCCTTTCGGCATTGTCTGCTGTGACAATTGCTGAATCTTACGGATTGTATTTTCACGCTTTGTCATTGCCATCATTTGCAAATATAGTGCAAAAAATCAAACCATCACAATCGTTCAACAAAAATCTTGCAGTATGGGTCGAAAAACTCCCAAAACATTCATCGCCAAGGCTCCATCCTTCCCCTCTATCCACACAAAAGCCCAAGCCAAACAAAAAGAGCGCAGCCACGAGCGATTAGGAAAATGCAAGAAGTAAGCGAAACGTGAGTTTTTGAGTTTTTAAGTTTGTGAATTGGGTAAGTCTATACTTCCGATTTCAACACCGTGTAAGCAAACCGCAGGGCTTGCCTTACATAATGCTACGAAAATTCTGTACAGAAATTTGACGTGAAATGAAGAAAAACTAAACTTTTTGCGCAATAAATTACTGCCTACCCTCCATCTCACGCTTATTCTCATTGGCAATGTAGTGGTCGCCATAAAGGTAGAGACCTGAAAGGCTACTTCATATGCCTTCTTGATGCCTTGTGCATATTCACTTTGCGTCCTAGCGCTCATCCAACAAGTCGGGGCGCAGCCGTTTGGTGCGCTCCAATGACTGTTGGAACTCCCAATCACGGATCTTGGCTTCGTGTCCCGATAGCAGTACGTCTGGGACACGCCATCCCTTGTACTCGGCTGGACGAGTGTAGACGGGTGGAGCCAGTAGGTTGTCTTGGAAAGAGTCGGAGAGTGCTGACTGCTCATCGCTGATGACCCCAGGGATGATACGTACTAAACTGTCGGCCATGACGGCAGCGGCCAATTCACCTCCGGTAAGTACATAGTCACCGATGCTGACCTCTTTGGTAATCAGATGCTCGCGTATGCGGTAATCGATACCTTTGAAGTGTCCGCAAAGTATGATGAGATTCTCGCACATCGACATAGTATTGGCCATTTTCTGGTTCCATTGCTCCCCGTCGGGCGTGGTGAAGATGACCTCATCGTAGTGACGTTCGCTCTTGAGTTTCGTGATGAGATTGTCGATAGGCTCTATCTTCATGACCATGCCTGCGCATCCGCCAAATGGATAGTCATCGGTTCGGTGGTGCTTGTCGGTAGTATAGTCACGAATGTTATGGATTACGATATCTGCCAACCCCTTTTTCTTGGCACGTGCCATGATGGAGCAGTCAAAGAATCCCTCAATCATTTCGGGAAGTACGGTTAATATATCGATGCGCATATTCCTTATTATATGAAGTTGCAAAGATAATCCTTTTCGAGCGATAATGAAAAAACACAGGTGAACTTTTGAAATATTATTTGTTTTTGAAAAAAAAAGAGGAAAAAGATTTGTTTGTTCCAAAAAAACTATCTACCTTTGCATCGCTTTTGAGCAAGAGACCTCTTGTGAAGCACTGGAAAGGTGGTAGAGTGGTCGATTACAGCGGTCTTGAAAACCGCCGTGCTGAGAGGCACCGGGGGTTCGAATCCCTCCCTTTCCGCAGAGAAGACGAGCAGCGAGAGTTGCTCGTCTTTCTTTTATATGTATTGGAAATTATGGAGACAATGCATGCAATGAAAAAAAGCGAAGGCAAACAACCTTCGCTTTTTTATCGAACATACTATGCTTTCCGCTCTAATTCCTGTAGGCTCTCGAGCTTTTTCGTCTCGAGGAACTCATAGATGCCGCAGAGATGTTCGCGTACGCGTTGATGTCCGAACTCGTACACCTTGGTGACGAGGCCATCAAGGAAGTCACGGTCGTGGCTCACGATGATGAGTGTCCCGTCATAGTCGGCAAGAGCCTGCTTCAGCACATCTTTGGTCTTGAGGTCAAGATGGTTCGTTGGCTCGTCTAAGATGAGCAGGTTGACGGGCTCGAGCAGCAACTTTAGCAGTGCCAGGCGCGTCCGCTCGCCACCAGAGAGGACTTTTACCTTTTTCATTGACTCTTCGGGACCGCCAAACATGAATGCGCCCAACAGGTCGCGTATCTTATTTCGCACCTCACCTTTGGCCACATCGTCAATGGTCTGGAAAACGGTAAGCTCTTCATCGAGCAGTGAGGCCTGGTTTTGTGCAAAATAACCAATCTGCACGTTGTGTCCTAGGGTGATGGTGCCATCGTACGGTATCTCTCCCATAATGCTTTTGACCATTGTAGACTTTCCTTCACCATTGCGTCCTACAAAAGCAATCTTATCGCCGCGTTCCACTGTAAAGGTGGCATCCTTGTATATCAGGCGATCGTAGGTTTTGCCTACGCTGTCGGCTATTACGGGGTAGTTTCCGCTGCGAGGAGAGGGAGGAAACTTGAGGCGCAGGCGTGAAGTGTCTTCCTCGTCCACCTCGATAAGTTCAAGCTTTTCGAGCATCTTCACGCGACTCTGCACCTGTAGCGTCTTCGAGTAGGTTCCCTTGAAGCGTTCAATGAAATCCTTGGTTTCCTGTATCATCTTCTGTTGCTCCTCATATTGCTTTTGTTGCTGTTCGCGGCGTTCCTTGCGCAGCTCGAGGTAGTGGCTGTATGATGCCTTGTAATCGTAGATACGACCCATGGTCACTTCAATGGTGCGTGTGGTGATGGAGTCAACAAACTTACGGTCGTGGCTGATGACCACAACTGCTTTTGTCGAGGTGCGTATGAAGTCCTCGAGCCACTGGATGCTCTCGATGTCCAGGTGGTTGGTGGGCTCGTCGAGGAGTAGTACGTCGGGATTCTTGAGTAGTAGTTTGGCTAACTCTATACGCATGCGCCATCCTCCGGAGAATTCCGAGGTGGGCTTGTTGAAATCGCTGCGCTCAAATCCAAGTCCCAGCAAAGTCTTCTCGACGTCCTCCTCAAAGTGGGTCATGTCGATTGCATAGAACTTCTCGCTCAGCACTGCTACCTGTTCGATGAGTGCCATATACTCATCGCTCTCGTAGTCGGTGCGCGTTGCCAGTTCGTTGTTCATGCGCTCAATCTCCGCTTCGGCTTCGTGTAGATGGGCGAATGCCTGTGAGGTCTCCTCGAAAACGGTGCGTCCATCCTCGGTCATGAGGTGTTGGGGAAGGTAGGCGATGACACAGTCCTTAGGTGCCGATACCTTGCCTCGGGTAGGTTGGCGCACTCCTGCAAGTATTTTTAGCAGGGTGCTCTTCCCCGCACCGTTTTTGCCCATGAGGGCGATGCGGTCTTTTTCGTTGATTTGGAACGATATGTCTTTGAATAATGTGGTGCCGCCAAACTCAACGGCTAGTCCGTCTACTGATATCACGAGATAATTAAAAATTAAAAGTTAAACCAAATACAATAAGCTATGATAATTGTGTAAAAAGTAGTTTTGTTATTGCTATTGTTAAAAGGAAACCCGCAACGCTCCATTGATGGCCCATAGATGTTTTTCATGTACTTACAGTCATCTACTGATTGTTGCGGGTATTCATCTTTAACAAAATATCCTCGATAACAAATGCTATCGAGGATTTCTTTGGGGTGACTAGTGGGATTCGAACCCACGACATTCAGAACCACAATCTGACGCTCTAACCAACTGAACTATAGTCACCATATTGACTGCTTCATTTCTAAAGCGATGCAAAGGTACGAAAAATATTTGAATTAACAAGTGCTATGGCTGTTTTTTTTGTCATTTTAGATCGAAAAAATCAAAAAACGCATTTGTGATTGATATTGTATACTTGGATAACATCTATATTTTCGCCTTTTTTATTTTGTAGGGAGCGGTTAAGGAGAAAATATAAGCGGAGAGTGATAGTCACTCTCCGCCTGTTCGCTTATTGCTTGCCTAAATCAGATCACACCCTGAGCCATCATGGCATTGGCAACTTTGATGAAGCCGGCCACGTTGGCGCCCTTCACGTAGTCGATGTAGCCGTCGGGGCGTGTGCCATACTTCACGCATGATGCGTGGATGTTCTGCATGATGCTCTTGAGCTTCTTGTCTACTTTCTCGGCGCTCCAGCCCAATTTGTAGCTGTTCTGTGTCATCTCAAGGCCTGATACTGATACACCACCGGCGTTCGATGCCTTACCGGGTGCATACAGCAGCTTTGCCTCCTGGAAGGTCTCCACAGCCTCGGGCGTAGAGGGCATGTTGGCACCCTCTGAAACGGCGATACAGCCATTGGCTACGAGTGCGCGTGCATGCTCGCCATTGAGCTCGTTCTGTGTAGCGCAGGGGAGTGCGATGTCGCCCTTCTCATACCAGGGAGCCGCACCGGCTACATACTTGCAGCCATACTTGTCGGCATACTCCTTGATGCGTCCGCGACGTACGTTCTTCAACTCCATGATGAAGGCGAGCTTTTCTTCGTCAATGCCAGCGGGGTCGTAGATGTAACCGTTAGAGTCGCTCATGGTCACAGGCTTGGCGCCCAGCTGGATGCACTTCTGTACTGTGTATTGAGCTACGTTACCCGAACCGCTGACGAGGCATACCTTGTCCTTGATGTCGATGCCGCGTGTCTTGAGCATCTCCTGCAGGAAGTAGATGTTGCCATATCCGGTAGCCTCGGGACGAATGAGTGAACCGCCGAAGTCGAGTCCCTTACCGGTGAGCACGCCCTCGAAGTTGCGGGTAAGCTTCTTGTACATACCGAAGAGATAGCCTACCTCACGGGCACCTACACCGATATCACCGGCGGGTACGTCCATCTCGGCACCGATATTGTGCCACAGCTCTGTCATGAATGCTTGGCAGAAGTGCATCACCTCATTGTCGCTCTTGCCCTTGGGATCGAAGTCCGAACCACCCTTGGCACCACCCATCGGTAGGGTAGTGAGCGCGTTCTTGAAGGTCTGCTCAAATGCAAGGAACTTCAGTGTGCTGAGGTTCACTGAGGGATGGAAACGAAGACCGCCCTTGTACGGACCGATGGCATTGGAGTGCTGCACACGGTAGCCCATATTGGTCTGCACCTTGCCCTTGTCGTCAACCCATGTGACACGGAAGGTCACGATACGGTCGGGCACACAAAGACGCTCTACCAAGTTGGCGGCCTCAAACTCGGGGTGCTTGTTATACTCTTCTTCAATTGTTGACAGCACTTCGCCTACAGCCTG
>JAZPZS010000015.1:0-7272 GCA_045544835.1 Bacteroidaceae bacterium
TGATAGTTTCCTCGCCGGCCTGCTGTACGGTCTCCGCAGCAATGACGTTTCCGGCCTGTGATTTGAAGAAAAGAATCATTTTGTGTATGAATTATAGTGTTTTTGTCAAAAAAATCCTTTAAGAGTACAAAGTTAGTGTAACGTGAGAGAAAACGCAAATTTATTTGCAGTTTTCCGAGGCCCCTTTGATTTTTATCTTCAGACGTCGACCTTCGGTGCCAAGACACCGTCTAGCATCTTTCTGTATGGTGGGTGTAAGTTGTTGCAAACCAGTATGTATACAAAAAAGCAAGAGGGGTTTCCCCCTCTTGCTGTCGTTGTTCCTTGTCTACGATTTAGAACTGGAAGAAGTTCTTAGCGTTGTTATAGCTGATATCTTCAATCATTTGGTTTACACGTTCCATCTCGCTGTAAGGAATCTCACCGTTTTCCACATCGCGGCCCACGAGGTTACACAGGGTACGACGGAAGTACTCGTGACGAGGATAAGAGAGGAATGAACGTGAGTCTGTGAGCATACCTACGAAGCGGCTCAGCAGACCGAGTACGGAGAGGGCGTTCATCTGCTTCTCCATACCATCTTTCTGATCGAGGAACCACCAACCTGAACCGAACTGTATCTTTCCGGGTACGCTGCCGTCCTGGAAGTTGCCCAACATGGTGGCAATCACCTCATTGGCGCAGGGGTTGAGGTTGTAGAGGATGGTCTTGGCCAGTTTGCCCATGGTGTTGAGCTTGTCGAGGTACTTGGCCATAGCCTTGGCTGTGGTGAACTCGCCGATAGAGTCGAAACCGGTGTCAGGACCGAGGAGCTTGAACATCTTGCTGTTGTTGTCGCGGATAGCTCCGTAGTGGAACTGCTGTGTCCAGCCAGTTTCTGCATCCATGATACCGAACTCAATCATCATGGCACTCTTGTACTTCAGGATCTCCTCCTTGGTGAGCTCGGTGCCACCGTAAACCTTGTTGAAGATTGCTTCAATCTCAGCATCGGTGTAGTCCTCGGCATAGAACTCCTCGATACCGTGGTCGCTGAGCTTACAGCCCTGCTCCTCGAAGAATTTGTGACGTACGCGCAGAGCTTCGATGACATCGCTGAACTTGCTAATAGTAACACCACTCACCTCTGACAACTTGTCGATGTAGGCACGGAAGTTGGCGGGGACCTCTACGGCCATGGCCTTGTCGGGACGCCATGTGGGCAGCATCTTCACTTCGAAGCCGCTCTCGCGGGTCTTGATATGATATTCGAGTGAGTCAACGGGGTCATCGGTCGTACATACCACCTCCACGTTGTAGCGACGCATGAATCCGCGTGCAGTATATTCGGGCTGCTTCAGCTTCTCGTTACACTCTTCGTAGATTTCGCGTGCTGTCTTCGGACTCAAGATCTTGTCGATGCCGAAAGCGGTCTTCAGCTCCAGATGAGTCCAGTGGTAGAGTGGGTTACGGAAGGTATAGGGTACGGTCTCGGCCCATTTCTCGAACTTCTCCCAATCGGTAGTGTCCTTGCCTGTGCAATAGCGCTCGTCCACACCGTTGGTACGCATGGCACGCCACTTGTAGTGGTCTCCACCGAGCCAAATCTCGGTAAGTGAGCGGAACTGATGGTCATCGGCCACCATTTGGGGGATGAGGTGACAGTGATAGTCAATGATGGGCATCTTCTTGGCATGCTCGTGATACAACTTCTGTGCCGTTTCGGTGGTCAGCAGGAAGTTTTCGTCCATAAAGTTCTTCATAAACTGATTCTTTTTATAAGTTGTAAGTGATGTTCTTTGGTGACGAAATTAGCGGAATTATTTGAATTAGGCAAACTAATCCGTACTTTTTTATATTTTTTACCTTATTGTATGGGATGGCTTTATGGCCAGCGTACTTGTCCGTCGCCTTCGATGAGGTACTTGTATGTGGTGAGCTCGTTCAGCGCCATGGGGCCTCGGGCATGCAACTTTTGGGTGGAGATGCCTATCTCTGCGCCGAAGCCGAATTGTGCTCCGTCGGTAAAGGCTGTAGATACGTTGGCATAGACGCAAGCGGCATCGACTGTCCGTTGGAAAAGAGCGACGGCCTCACTGTTCTCGCTGATGATGCACTCGCTATGGCGTGAACTGTGGCGGGCGATGTGGTCCAGAGCCTCATTCATATTGTTCACGGTGCGTATGCTCATCTTGTAGTCGAGGAACTCGGTGCCGAAATGCTCATCGGTGGCCTGTTGCAGTAATGTTGCAGGATAGCTCTCCTGCAGAGCCTTGTAGGCCTCGTCGTCGGCATAGATGGTCACCTGCTTGCCGGTCAGTGGGGCACACAGCGTGGCAAGGTCGGCCAGACGGTCGCGATGGATGAGGAGGCAGTCGAGGGCGTTGCATACGCTCACGCGCCGTGTCTTGGCATTTTCGATGATTGCCGCTCCTTTGTGCAGGTCGCCGGCTACGTCGAAGTAGGTGTGACAGATGCCTGCACCTGTCTCGATGACAGGAACCTTGGCATGGTCGCGCACGTAGTTGATGAGTGCACTGCTGCCGCGCGGTATGATGAGGTCGACCTCTCCTACGGCTTCGAGCAGGCAGGCTGTGGCTTCACGATTGGCGGGGAGGAGCGTACATACGGCGGTGTCTATGTGGTGTGCGGTGAGTACGGAATGGATGACCTCTACGATTTGGCGGTTGGTGTGTTCCGCGTCAGAGCCGCCCTTGAGCAGACATACGTTGCCGCTCTTCATGCAGAGCGAGAATACGTCGGCCGTCACGTTGGGGCGTGCTTCGTAGATGATACCGATGACTCCGAAGGGGACGCTCACCTTGCGTATCGTCATCCCGTTGGGGCGGGTGGTGAGACTCAGCGTCTGGCCGAGTGGGGTGGGCAGTGTGGCTACCTGTTCCATGTCTGCGGCTATCCCGTCGATGCGGTTCGGGGTCAGCTCCAGACGGTCGTACTTGGGGTTGCTGCGCTCCATACGCTCCAGGTCGAGGCGGTTGGCGGCGAGTATCTCTTCTGTGCCCTTGCGCAGAGCCTCGGCTGTGTCGCGGAGCACCATGCCGATGGCGTCATCGGTGAGTGCTTGCAGTATGGTGGTTGCCTTCGCGGCTTGGTGTATCAGTTCTGTGGTTGACATGTCCAAATTCTAATTCAATGAAAATCTTGTGCATACCGTCTCGTCCGGTTGGTCGATGAGGCGGAGCAATATGTCTTCGCTCTTGCCATTGGCAATGACGACGGGTATTCCTAGGCTTGCCACGCGGCGGGCTATGTGGCACTTTGTCATCATGCCTCCCCGTCCCAACGATGATTTCTCTGTCTGGATGTATTGTGACAGGTCATCGCTCTCGATGGGTGATAGGGTGCGTATCACCTGGCTCTTGGGGTCGGCAGGATTGCCATCATATATGCCGTCAATGTTGCTCAGTATGATGAGCATGTCCACCTGCATCATCTCGGCCATCAGTCCCGACAGCTCATCGTTGTCGGTGAACATCAGTTCGGTAATGGACAGCGTGTCGTTCTCGTTCACGATAGGGACTACCCCTTCGCCGAGCATCACCTCCATGCAGTGGCGCTGGTTCTGGTAGTGGTCGGCCTTGTCGAGCCCCTCCTTGGTGGTGAGTACCTGCCCGCACACGATGCCGTGCTCGCGGAACAGCGTGTAGTACTTACCCATCAGCTTGGCCTGTCCGATGGCCGAGTAGAGCTGGCGCGACGACACCTCGTCGAGCGTGTGGCTGGGGGCGATTTCGCTACGTCCCGAGGCTACGGCACCCGACGATACCAGGATTACCTCCATGCCCCGCTTGTGTAGCTCGGCCACTTGGTCGGTGAGTGCCGACATGCGGGTGATGTCGAGCGTGCCATCCTTGCGTGTCAGCACGTTGCTGCCTATCTTTATTGCTATACGTCTCATTGTTGGTTGCTTGCTTTCAGTCCTTCGATGACGGCATTCGTGAAGCCTGCCCGCTCCATGGCGTTGAGCCCCTTGATGGTGATGCCGCCTGCTGTGGTCACCTTGTCGATTTCTGCTTCGGGATGTCCGTTGTTCTCGAGCAGCAGCATGGCTGCCCCTTTTACCGTGTGCTCCACGATGCGTGCAGCCTCCTCGGGGCGGAATCCCATCTCCACGCCTCCCTCCATGGCGGCGCGTATGTAGCGCATGGCGAAGGCGATGCCACACGATGCCAGAGCGGTGCCTGCGGGTATCAGTTGCTCTTTCACCACCATCGTGTGTCCTATGCTTGCGAACAGCTGGCATATGAGCTCGGTCTGCTCCTCGGTGGCTCCTCGCGAAGCGATGAAGGTGATGCTCTCCCTGACCTCGGCGGCCGTGTTGGGTACTACGCGGAACAGGGCAGGCTCGGCGAACGTGTCGGGAAACTGAGGCTCCCTCTCCTCGGCCATGGCGAAGATGCGTTCCCGTTCATACTGCTCATAGTCAGGGATGAGCAGGTGTGTCAGTTCATGGAGGGTGATGCCTGCCGCTACCGACACGATGAGTTGGCGTTTCAGGTCCACGTGTGGGCGTATCTCCTCGACGACCTCATCCATGAGCCATGGCTTCACGGCCAGTACGATGATGTCCGCCTTGCGGACTGCCTCCTTGTTGTCGCGGCTCACGCGCAGCGTGGGGTCATAGCTGCGTAGTCTGTTCAGTGTCTCCTCGGTCTTTGCCGTGCAGATAATCTCTTTCGCACTGCATGTGCCTGCCTTTATCAGTCCTTTTGCGATGGCGCCTCCCATGTTACCGGCACCAATGATAGCTATCGTCTTCATCTCTTTACCTATTATATATTAATAAATCTCCGTCCGCGAAGAATGTTCCCTGCAAAGATAGTAAAAGCGAGTGAAAAGAAATAGAGCTTGCTCTAATATTTTCGCAACGAGCGCCATCTATTTTCATGCGGTAGCGTAAAGATGTCAAAAGCGAGTGAAAGTGAATGGAGCCAAAAAAAAGGTTCCCTTGTGTGGGAACCCTTAGCTGTGTAGCGTTTGTCGCACGAGGATTATGCCTCAGCAGCCTCTTCAGCTGCGGGAGCCTCTTCAGCAGCGGCAGCCTCAGCCTCAGCCATCTTGGCAGCGGCCTTCTTCTCAGCTACCTTCTGTGCGATAGCCTCGTTCACCTTCTTCTCAGCTTCGAGGGCAGCCTTAGCTGCTTCGCGCTTAGCCTGCTCGTTCTTGCTTACGATAGCGGCGAGGTTAGCCTGCTTGTTAGCTTTCCATGCATCGAAACGTGCCTGAGCGGTAGCATCGTCAAATGCACCCTTCTTAACACCGCCTTGGAGGTGCTTCATCATGTACACGCCTTCGCGAGAAAGGATGTTACGTGCTGTGTCGGTAGGCTGTGCACCTACGTTTACCCAGTACAATGCTCTCTCGAAATTCAAATCTACTGTGGCAGGGTCGGTGTTAGGGTTGTAAGTACCGATCTTTTCAATAAATTTTCCATCACGTGGAGCTCTTGCATCAGCAATTACGATAGAGTAGAACGCGTAGTCCTTGTGACCTCTTCTCTGCAATCTGATTTTTGTTGCCATTTCTTGTTAATTTTTAATTAGTTAATGATTTGAACATGCCAACATCCCGTGTTAGCGGCTGCAAAATTAGTGCAAGTTGAGTGAAAAACCAAATTTTCATTTGGGTTTTTCCGAAACGCCGCCTAATTTCAAGCTACGGAGCAGATTAAAGATAGTGCAAACCGAGCGAAAAAACAAATTTATTTGCATTTTTCCGCAACGCCGCCTAATTTTATTTTCTCTTGTCGTCCGTTGTCGCAAAACCTATAAGGCCTTAAGGTACGCCTGTGTCTATTCCTTGAAGACCTTACGGATTGTTGCGAGCGGGTAGGGGAGTCTTTTTGTTGTAATTTGCGTGAGTGCTTATTGTGGAACTATGGCCAATTCGCGATGATTCATGCCTTAATGGGATGGGATATTCATACTGTAACTTTCAATAATGAGGATGTTGCTTCTCTACTGATAGAAGGCGAATTATTCATTGCTTCTGCCATCTACAGTAACGCCACATTGTGTGTTGCATTCGAACAAGAGGATAATGATGTTGAAAGCACATGTGCAAATGCTATCAAAGTATGCGGCAGCAACAAGACGCTGTGCATCAGTGGTACTGAATATGGAGACCACATTGCTGTGGTACGATACAACAGGTACGCTTGACCTCGAGTTCGAGAAACTCTAGTATTATAGGTGTTTGGCGGTTCCCTACGGTATTGAAAATGCATTCTCACTCGTGATATGTACTTTTCATAAAGCCTCCTGGAAAAAGTGTACACAAACATTTACACTTTTTGTACACCTTTTTCATGATGACGTACTGTAATACTCGTTTCTTATTTATGGTGACACTGAGGAGGAGCCTTGCATTAACTTTAATCTGCTTTGCAACTTGAACCTTTAGCTCGATGTCCGAGGTGCCAGCTGGACTGTAAAAACGAAGGGGCTGAAGTCTAGGACGAAGTAAATTAGGCTAATAGTTGCTTTGTCGCGCTCTTTAGGGAAGCTGAAGCTAATGGTGTTAAAGCACACTCCGCTGTGGGGGAGATATCCCCCCCCTAGTCGCAACCGACGCTCATTCGCGTCGGCGGCAGAGCCGACAAGCGCGGGCGAAGCGACGCGCAGTTTGTGAGATTTGTGGGATCTATTTGAAACTCAATCATTTGCGTAAGGTTATTCTGATGCGTATACCATGAACTTTCACTCGTTGAAATTTGATATTTCGTTCGGCTTAGCTTCGCTTTCTTCCTTTTCGCTCGCTGAAAGAGCCCAAGCGAGCTTGGCTTTTGCTCGCTCATTCGTCAGTTGCACTATTTTAATCTGCTCCGCAGCTTGAAATTAGGCTGCGCCTCGGAGATACTCCAATAAATTTCACTTTGTTGAATCTCTATCGGCGCTCAGCAATAGAAAAGTAAACTTTTCCACAACATTCGCTCGTTGAAATTTGGCATTTCGCTCGGCTTGCACTAATTTTGTCAGCTATTAGGAAATATTATCATTAATTATATATGTACAGAACGAATACTTGTGGAGAGTTGCGCCTCTCCAACGTAGGACAAAAGGTGACCCTGGCCGGATGGGTACAGCGTACCCGTAAGATGGGTGGTATGACCTTCGTAGACCTGAGAGACCGCTACGGTCTCACCCAGTTGGTGTTTGATGAGAACCACGATGCCTCGCTCACCGAGCAGGCCAACAAGTTGGGCCGTGAATATGTGGTTCAGGTGACGGGTACCGTGAGCGAGCGCTCGGCCAAGAACCCCAAGATGGAGAC
>JAZPZS010000016.1:0-3978 GCA_045544835.1 Bacteroidaceae bacterium
ATTACCGGCATACGCTCTCAGATGAAGTTTGAGATTGACAAGAAGGTGTTCAACGTCGACCAAGCTATCGCTGCTACAGGCGGATCGGCTTCGGACATCTTGCAGAATATACCCTCCGTGGAGGTCGATACTGAGGGCACCGTATCGCTACGCGGTTCGGAGAGTGTCACCGTATGGATCAACGGCAAGGCACAGGGACTCACCGCCGACAATCAGGGCGATATCCTGGAGCAGATGCCTGCCGAGAGCATCGAACGCATCGAAGTCATCACCAACCCCTCGGCCAAGTATAGCCCCGAAGGTACGGTGGGCATCATCAACATCGTGCTCAAACGCGACCGCAAGGCAGGCTACTATGGCAGTGCGCAGGCAGGTGCCAGCATGTACGATACCGACTTTGGCGGCTACAATGCCAGTGCCAATATCAACTATAGCAGTGGCGTGCTTGACGCCTATGCCAACGTGAGCTACCGCGAGCGCCGCCACATGAATGAGAATACTAGCTACCGCGAAAACTACCTCGGCACAGACACCACCTACCTCGACCAGTTTGGGCATGGCAACATGAAGGGCGGCAACGTGTTTGCCCGTGCAGGCCTCACCTGGCACCCTACGCAGAAGGACCATATCTCATTCGACCTCATGGGGATGATGGGAAACAATGAACGCACCAATACGATCGACTACACTTCCGGTCGAGGTTCTATGGTAGGTGAGAATGTTGATTTTACTCGTGCCCGCAGCACCATGAGTACAGGTGACATGCTCATGTATAACCTCAGCCTCGGATATAAGCACGAATGGAGCACTACCCACTGGCTCGACTTCACCGCTTCGCGCCATGCATGGGGCAACAGCGGCAGCAATGTGTATGAGCAGACCACACATTTCGTACAGCCCGATGCTTCATCAGTCCATATCCCCGACCTGTACTCTTATCAGCTGCAGGAAAGCACGATGGACAACACGGACTATGAGCTGCAGCTCGACTATGAGAATGCCTTCAACGAGAACCATAAGCTACAGGCAGGCTATCGCGGCACCTTTACCCGCGAGAACAGCCCCGTGAGCACCTATGCCGACCCCGAAAAGCAACAAGAGATAGAGAGCCTCTATAACCAATTCATCTACAACCGCGACTTGCACGCCCTCTATGCGACTTATTCGGGCAAACTGTGGAAAAATTTCGGCTATCAGGTAGGTCTTCGTGGCGAATACTATAAAGTATTTACCGACTCGCGCCATAAGGTCAATGGTGAGGAGATTACCCACCCTGAAACCATGAAGCCCGTGTTCCAACTCTTCCCCAGCGTGTTCCTCTCCTACCAATTGCCCAATGACAATGAGTTGCAGGTGAACTATACCAAGCGTGTGCGTCGCCCGTGGGGAGGTCAGCTCAACTCGTTCCAGAACATTACCGACTCTACCAACATCTCGTATGGTAACCCCTTGCTGAAACCCGAGTACTCGAATGCCTTCGAACTCAACTACCTCAAGTCGTGGGAGAACCACATGCTCTCGGTGTCGGCTTACTACCGCACTACCGATGACATCATGCAACGCATCTCTTACATGCAGGACGGCATCATGTACAGCACCTCAGATAATGTGGCACAATCGCTCTCATCAGGTGTAGAGATTGTGGGCAAGAACCGCTTCTTCGGTAAGCTCGACCTTACCACCACACTCAACATGTATTACTATAAACTCGAAGCCTTCGACTTCATCATGCCCAATGGAGAGAACCTCCATGGTGACGCCAGTGAGGACTTCTCATGGAACCTCCGTATGATGGCCAGCATGGGTTTGCCCAAGGCATGGTCAGTACAAGTTACCGGTATGTATAATGCCAAGAGTGTCATCGCCCAGGGTTACCGCGCCCCAAACTATGGTCTCGATGCCGGTATTCGCAAGCAGTTTGCCGGTGGCAAGTGGAGCCTCTCGCTCAACGGCCGCGACCTGCTCAACTCACGCCGCTTCCACTCCGTGAAGTGGGGCGACAACTTCTACCAGAACAGCAGCAACTTCCGTGGCGGCCGCCGCATCAGTGCCACCCTCACCTATAGCTTCGGTAATATGCGTGCCAAGAAACCGCGCAAGATGGACGAAGGCATGTCACCAGAGTACAGCACCGGCGGTGACGGACTGGACTATGATATGTAAACAAAGTAGTGAATTGTGAATTGTGAGTTATGAGTTGTGAGTTCCGTCCAGCGGCATTGGCTATCCTAAGGACTCACAGCTTATAACTTACAATTCAAAACTACAAACTCTTAACTCACAACCTCCTTGAAATTCCTCTACATTCTCTTCGGCACCATCAGTCTCATCTTAGGCATTATCGGCATCTTCTTGCCCGTGTTGCCCACCACACCACTATTGCTGCTTACAGCCTTCTGTTACTATCGTGGATCCTCACGTATGTACGACTGGTTGATGAGCCATCCCAAACTAGGTCCTTATATTCGCAATTTCCGCGAGAATAGGATGATTCCCCGTCGTGTCAAAGTATATATCCTTACCATGTTATGGGCATCGCTCCTCTTCTGTGCCTATATCCTCGACCCCATCTGGCTCAAATGCCTCATGATGGTTATTGCTATAGGAGTTACCCTACATATACTTTCCTATAAATCAGAGTAGGATGTTCTCAGTAAAGGAAATACGATATTTTTTTTGCATTCACTCGTTCGAGCGAGTACTAAGCGTGAACATTGAAAATTGACGTTTCGCTTATCTGAATTAAATTTCTCACGCTCAACAATACAAGTAAATGTGTATTGTTTTCGCTAAATCGAAATTTTACACTAATTTTGCAGCTGATTTCAGGCGCCCTCGTAGTTCAATGGATAGAACGTGGCTCTCCTAAAGCTAAAATATGAGTTCGATTCTCATCGGGGGTACTTGGCTGGTTGATGGATGACGGTTGATGGATGATGGACACCATACCTCTCAACTATAAACCCTCAACCTGAGCGAAGCGTAACTCATAATTCACGACTCAAAACTCATAACTTAAAAACTCATATCATGTTTGTAAACTTTACAGGTTACCATTTGGTGGAGGAATATCACAAATGGAAGAAACAGAAGAGAGACCAAGGGGTAAACAAGCCTTTGGCGAAAATCATCAAGTTGGCAGTGGTCATTGCCGTAACCGTCACCATCTGGCTGTTGCCGACATCGGCATTCGGCATCGAGGGACTCACCGTGGTGGAGCAGCGCATCATTGGCGTGTTTGCTTTCGCTACACTGATGTGGGTGCTCGAGGCTATACCGGCATGGAGCACCTCGCTCATCGTGGTGGCGCTGCTGCTGTTCTCGGTATCGGACAGTGCGCTGAAGCCTCTTGTTACGGGCTACGCTCCTGAGGAGCTGGGCACCGTGCTCAAGTATCAGGATATACTGCACTGCTTTGCCGACCCCATCATCATGCTCTTCATCGGCGGTTTCATGCTGGCCATCGCGGCCACGAAGTATGGCCTCGATGCCAAGATTGCCAAGGTGCTGCTGAAGCCCTTCGGCACTCAGTCGCGCTTCGTATTGCTGGGCTTCATCGTGGTGACGGGCCTGTTCTCGGCCTTCATCAGCAACACGGCTACTGCGGCCATGATGCTTGCCTTCCTGGCTCCCGTACTCAAGGCGCTCCCTGCCGACGGTAAGGGTAAGATTGGCTTGGCGCTCGCTATCCCCGTAGCTGCCAATATCGGCGGTATGGCTACGCCCATCGGTACGCCTCCCAACGGTATCGTGCTCAAGTACTTGGAACCTATGGGTCTGGGTATGGGCTTCGGTGAGTGGATTGCCTTCATGGGCCCCATCACCATAGTGCTGCTGCTCATCTCATGGGTGATCTTGCTCAAGCTGTTCCCCTTCAAGCAGAAGACCATCGTGCTCGATATCCCCGACAACTCACAGAAGGGCTGGCGCACGACATTGGTATACATCACCTTCTTTGCCACCATCGTGATGTGGCTG
>JAZPZS010000017.1:0-9365 GCA_045544835.1 Bacteroidaceae bacterium
AGACACAGAAAACGCTTGTTGCACTCGCGGTAACCTCCGGGGTGATTAATTTACCAACCACAGATGACACGGATTACACAGATTATTGCAAATCGCGATGCTCTTGCTGGCGGCAAAGCCGAATGCTACTCTCAACCATAAGCCATCAACCATCTACAATTATTCTCACGCAAACCTATGTGATTTACGATTTAATCCTACTTCGTCGTCTTTTCCCTCCTTGCGAGGCACGACAAAATGTCTCACCACAAGGACGTGGCAAGAGAACAGAATGAGAGAATATATAGATGTAATCGCCCGAATTGCCTTAGCAGGCAATCGACTGTATTTCAGCAAATAGAATCTTTATCCTGAATTGCAATAGAGACGCTCCGCGGCTACCTGTAACAACGTACAGATAGACTAAGCGGAAGATATGTGACGACAAAATTAGGAAATGATTCTTACAATGCCAAGGATTTTTAAGGATTTTTAAGCAAGGACAGTTTGGACAACGATGATGATAGCCCTATGTGGTTTACGATTTACGGATTTACCATGTAATCCTACTTCGTAGTCTTTTCCTCCTCCTTGCAAGGCATAGTATGCGAGCACACTCTGCTATCAACCTCGCAAGCGAGACTCCATAGTGCTGTAAACCAGCAGCCGTCGCATCCGACGCTTTCATACCGCATCGGCATTCGCCGGTTTCCAATTTATGTACTATGGAATGATTTTATAATTTAAGGCCTCAACCACAGATTACTCGGATTCCACAGATTGTTGCAAGTCGCGATGCTCTTGCGAAGCGGCAAAGCCGAATGCTACTCTCAACCATAAACCATCAGCCACCAACAATTATTCTCACACAGAAGCACGGAGTGCTTAATTATGAATTCTAAATTATGAGAGGACATGCGATGCGTGTACGATAACGTTAATTCCTAATCCTAATTAAAGAAAACCACAGATTACTCGGATTCCACAGATTGTTGCAAGTCGCGATGCTCTTGCGAGACGGCGAAGCCGAATGCTGCTCTCAACACTAAACCATCAACTAAAAATTCTCACACAGAAAAACACAGAACCTTTAGGTCGCTGACCGTAAGGGAAAAGCAAAGCACAGAGGGCGCATCTAACTAAAGAAGCCACTTCACATCTTTACGATAAATCGTGAAGATAGCTACGCTTGCTGTAAATATAAAAGCCACTTTGCAAAGTAAAAGTAAACTTTTATTTGCTGGCGTGGCTTTTATATTTGCTCGCTTATCGCTATCTTTGTCCACACAAAAAAAGGAGAAGTATGGAAAAAAGAATGTTTGTATTTTTGGCTGAGGGATTCGAGGAGATCGAGGCCTTGGCTCCTGTAGACGTGATGCGCCGCGCTGGTTTGGCGGTAACTATGGTATCGGTGACCGAAGAGCTCGCCGTAAGAGGTGCTCATGGCATCACCGTGGTGGCCGATATGCTGTTTGACGACGTGGAGTTTGACGACGCTGCCCTACTCTTCCTGCCCGGCGGACTGCCCGGAGCAACGAACCTTGAGGCACACGAGGGACTGCGTGCCCTACTCCTGAATAAGGCCGAGGAGGGAGTCATCATTGCGGCAATCTGTGCGGCACCTCTGGTGCTGGGCGGACTGGGACTGCTCAAGGGAAAGCGGGCGACATGCTACCCCGGATTTGAAGATAGGATGGTAGGAGCCGAATATACGGCCGAACAAGTGACGATAGACGGGAACACCTTCACGGCATGCGGACCTGCTGCGGCATGGGCACTGGGATTTGCCTTCGTGGCGCACTTCTGCGGAAAGGAGAAGGCTGAGGAGCTGAGAAGGGGGATGCAGTTCAGGTAGTTTACGACCTTGGGCACGGAGGGGCTTAATTATGAGTTATGAGTTATGAGTTGTGAGTTATGAATTATGAGTTCTCGTCTCTCATCTTTGACTTCAGCCCCTACGGGCGTCGACCTTCGGTTCAACTTTCAATTCTATACCATCAACCCTACCCTATCATCGTAGCCAAAAGCTGAACCGTTTTTTACTTTTAATTTTTATTTTTAATTCAGCAAGGCTTTCGCGACAGTCAGATCGAATGGGGTGGTCAGCTTGATGTTTTCACGGTTTCCCTCTACGAGAAATACCGTCGCACCTAGTGACTCGACGACTGAGGCATCGTCGGTGAAGGTATCGCGGTATGGTTGCTCATAGGCTTGACGTAACAATGAGGCGCTGAAGGTTTGGGGCGTCTGCACCAATCGGTAGGCACTGCGGTCTACCGTCACGCTCTGCGTAGCGTTTTCAGCATCGAGCTTTCGCAATGTCTCCACCACGGGCACCACGGGCACTACGGCTCCATGCGCAGCGGCCTCGCGATAGCACTCCTCGATCACCGCATGAGACACGAAGGGACGCACACCATCGTGTACAGCGACCAGCGCCTCGGGCTCATCGACCAGAGCCAAACCATTCTGCACGGAGTGGAAGCGGGTGGCACCGCCATCGGCTATGCGGTGGGGCACGCCGAAGGCATACTCTTCGCATAGGGCATGCCAATAGGACTGATGGTCGTGCGGCAACACCAGTATAATCTGTATGGAGGGATCGCACGAATGGAAGGTGTCGAGGGTGCGCATCAGCACAGGCCTTCCCTCTATGGGGATAAACTGCTTGGGTAGCTCACCGCCCATGCGCAGCCCTTTGCCTCCGGCTACGATGATAGCATATCTTTTCATTGGATACAGTTATACGGGTACATAGGTGCCGAGCTGATCCTTCACCTCATCGAAGAAGATGCTCGTAAGATTGTAGATGGGGTAATAGAAGACAGAGGTATCTTTCTGCGATTGGGAGATAAGGGCATCGCGTCCATCGAAGAGTTCGATGGCCGTGAGTACGACCCCTGCCAACAGGGCATACTTGGCTATGCCGATGACTCCGCCCAACAGGCGATTGAGCCAGCCTAGGCAGATAAAACCCAGAATCTTGGATACGAGCCATCCGACCAGCGAGAAGAGCAGGGGGACAATGACAAGCAGGAGGATGAACGCCACAATATGGGCGGTCTGTGGCGAGGTGCCCAACTCAGCAGTGAGCCAATCGCCCATCGGGAGATAGAGTGCACGTGCCACAAGCAAGCCTGCAATCAGTCCCACTAGACTACACACCTGCTTGACCAGGCCGGCACGAAGGCCGCTGATGAGCCCAAGGGCGAGCAGTACGGCGATGATGATGTCGATTGTTTGCACGTTAACACGAATTAAACTAAACAAACCACAGATTACTCAGATTACACGGATTAAGTGCTACGACAGAATCTGAGAAATCTGTGGAATCTGTGGTTATATAAAGATTGCGAATTACAAAGTTTGTTTTACCTCAACGGTCTTGAAGGTCTCGATGATGTCGCCTTGCTTGATGTCATTGCAACCGACGAGCGAGATACCGCACTCGAAGTTGGTACCTACCTCCTTCACATCGTCCTTGAAACGCTTCAGGGCATTGATGTCGCCCGTGAAGATAACGATACCGTCGCGGATGAGGCGTGCACGGTCTGAGCGGGTAACCTTACCCTCACGCACCATGGCACCGGCCACATAACCCACCTTGGAGATGTGGAATACCTCGCGCACCTCGATGGTAGAGGTAACCTCCTCCTTGATGGTAGGCGCAAGCATACCCTCCATAGCCGCCTTCACCTCCTCAAGGGCATCGTATATGATGCTGTAGAGGCGGATGTCGACACCAGCCGTCTCGGCATACTTGCGGGCTGCCTGTGAAGGACGCACCTGGAAGCCGATGATGATGGCTTGTGATGCTGAGGCGAGGGTAACGTCAGACTCGGATATCTGCCCCACGGCCTTGTGGATAACATTAACTTGAATCTGCTCGGTAGAGAGCTTGATGAGCGAGTCGCTGAGAGCCTCGATAGAGCCATCCACGTCGCCCTTGACAATGATGTTGAGCTCCTGGAAGCTGCCGAGTGCGATACGGCGGCCCACCTCGTCGAGGGTAAGCATCTTCTGGGTGCGCAGACCCTGCTCGCGCTGCAGCTGCTCGCGCTTGTTGGCAATCTCGCGGGCCTCCTGCTCGGTCTCGATCACGTGGAAGGCATCACCGGCCTGCGGTGCGCCATTGAGACCGAGGATGAGTACGGGCTCGGCAGGACCCGCCTGCTTGATGCGCTGGTTGCGCTCGTTGAACATGGCTTTTACACGACCGAAGTGTGTACCGGCCAATACGATATCACCCATTTTGAGCGTACCGTTCTGCACGAGTACAGTAGCCACGTAGCCACGGCCCTTGTCGAGAGTAGACTCGATGATTGAACCTGTAGCACGCTTGTCGGGGTTGGCCTTGAGGTCAAGCATTTCGGCTTCGAGGAGTACCTTCTCGAGAAGGTCTTCTACACCGATACCAGCCTTGGCCGAGATATCCTGAGACTGATACTTACCACCCCAATCCTCTACGAGGAGGTTCATGTTGGCCAGCTGTCCCTTGATCTTCTCGGGGTCAGCGTGGGGTTTATCAATCTTGTTGATGGCAAATACCATAGGTACGCCAGCAGCCTGAGCGTGGTGGATAGCCTCCTTGGTCTGGGGCATCACGTCGTCGTCGGCAGCCACGATGATGATGGCGATGTCGGTCACCTGAGCGCCACGGGCACGCATGGCGGTAAAGGCCTCATGACCAGGGGTATCCAGGAAGGTGATGCGACGGCCATCCTCGAGCTTCACATTATAGGCTCCGATGTGCTGGGTGATACCACCTGCCTCACCGGCAATGACGTTTGACTTACGGATATGGTCGAGCAATGAGGTCTTACCATGGTCAACGTGACCCATCACCGTTACGATAGGTGCACGGGGCTGGAGATCCTCCTCGCGGTCCTCCTCCTCAGAGATGGCCTGAGCCACCTCGGCGCTGACAAACTCGGTGGTGAAGCCGAACTCCTCGGCTACGATATTGATAGTCTCGGCATCGAGGCGCTGGTTGATAGACACCATCATACCGATGCTCATACAGGTACCGATAACCTGAGTTACACCGACATTCATCATGCTGGCCAACTCGTTGGCGGTAACGAACTCGGTGAGCTTGAGCACCTTGCTGTCTGCACTCTCCTGAGCCATCTGCTGCTGCAGACGATCGGCTGCCTGATTGCGCTTCTCCTTACGGTGCTTGGCACCGGTAGACTTGGGCTTGTTGGTGAGGCGAGCCAGCGTGTCTTTCACTTGCTTCTGGATTTCCTCCTCGCTCATCTCGCTCTTTTCGAGGATGCGCTTGGCGCGTTCCTTATCGCGGTCGAACTTGGCACGATGGGGATCATTGGCCTTACCATTATTCTTACCACCCTGATTGCTGTTGCGATTGTCATTGGCTACAGCCTGACCTGCCTTGTTGATATCGACACGCTCGTTCTGGATGCGTGCACGTTTTTTCTTCTTTCCGTCACCAGCTGCAGCTCCCTGACCCTCTTTCTTGGCCGCTACTTGCTGCTTGCGCTGTGCTGCCTGCTCTTCGCGTTCCTTGCGCTTCTCTTCCTTCGACTTCTTCTTAGGACGAGTAGACTGGTTGATGGCCGAGAGGTCTACCTTACCAATCACGTTGATCTTGGATACAAACTCGGGGCGCTTCACGGAAAAGATTTCTTCCTCCTCAGCTTTGGGGGCTTCAGCAGGCTCTTCCTCCACAGCTGCAACGGGCTCAGCTGCAACGGGCTCAGCCTCAATGGTAGCCTCGGAAGTAGCAGGAACCTCAACGGGGTCGACAACGGGAGTCTCAGTCGCTTGCTGCTCAAGAATTTCAGGTTCCTCAATAGGTTCAGGAACAGGAGCAACGGGAGCTGCAGGAGCCTCTTCAACAGCGGAAGCCTCAACAGCGGGCTCTACCTTTTTGCTTTCCTCTTTCTTGGGAGTATCAAGTTCTATCTTTCCCACCACCTTGAAGGATACGCTGGGACGAGCTGGTTCCTCGACCATAACGACCTCTTTTTGGGGTTCGGCAGAGATGGAAGGCTTGGCTTCCTTCTTGCTGTCGAGACGTTCGCGCTGCGCTTTCTCAGCTTTCAGACGCAGGTCCTTATCGGAACTGAACTGGATGACGAGAAGTTCGTACTGCTCATCAGAGATTTTGGCGTTCAGCGAATTGTCGACCGTATGTCCTTTCTTCTGCAGGAAATCGACACAGGTCTGCAATCCTACATTCAGTTCTTTTGTTACTTTACTTAATCTTGGCATTACTATACTTTTTTAGTGAAGAGTGAAGAGTGAAAAGTTAAGAGTTATCAGCAGAAATCAATATTATCCGGATGGAAACTCTTCCCTCTTCACTGTTCACTTTTAACTCTTTAGTCTTCGTTCTCAAACTCGGCACGCAGGATAGCGAGTACCTCATCTACAGTGTCTTCCTCCAGGTCGGCCTTGTTGATAAGCATCTCACGAGGAGCGTTGAGCACACCCTTAGCGGTGTCGATACCGATAGAACGGATGGCGTCGATAACCCATTGGTCAATCTCGTCGGCAAACTCCTCGAGGTAGATGTCCTCCTCCTCGTTGTCGTCATCAAGTTCGCGGAATACGTCGATGGTATACTCGGTGAGCATAGAGGCCAACTTAATGTTCATACCTCCCTTACCGATAGCGAGCGACACCTGGTCGGGCTGCAGGTATACCTCTACCTTGCGCTCCTCCTCGTTGAGGATGAGCGACGATACAGTAGCGGGACTCAGGGCACGCTTGATGAAGAGCTCGATATTGGATGTATAGTTGATGACATCAATGTTCTCGTTGCGCAACTCGCGCACAATACCATGGATACGTGAACCCTTGACACCCACACATGCACCTACGGGATCGATACGGTCGTCATAGGATTCTACGGCAATCTTGGCGCGCTCGCCAGGGATACGGGCTATGCGCTTGAGGGTGATGAGACCATCGTTGATCTCGGGTACCTCCTGTTCGAAGAGTCGCTGCAAGAACATGGGTGATGTACGGCTAAGATAGATCTTGGGATTGTTGTTGAAATTGTCGACACGGAGCACAACGGCACGTACGGTCTCACCCTTACGGTAGAAGTCACCGGGAATCTGCTCAGTCTTGGGCAACAGCAGTTCGTTGCCCTCATCGTCAAGAAGAAGGATTTCCTTCTTCCATACCTGATAGACCTCGGCAGCGATAATGGTGCCTACCATATCCTTATACTTATTGTAGAGGCTGTCCTTCTCCAACTCGAGCACCTTAGAGGCCAATGTCTGACGCAAGTTGAGGATAGCACGACGGCCGAACGACACGAACGAAACCTCATCGGTCACCTCTTCGCCTACCTCATAGTCCTCATCAATCTTGAGTGCCTCGCTCAAGGTAATCTCAGCGTTGGGGTCGGTGAGTTGATCGTCTTCTACCACCACACGGTTGCGACGAATCTCGAAGTCGCCCTTATCGGGGTTGACAATGACGTCGTAGTTCTTGTCCGAACCGAACATCTTTGCTATCACATTGCGGAAGCTCTCTTCCAACACATTGATCAGCGTAGTACGGTCAATGTTTTTCAGTTCCTTGAACTCCTGGAACGTATCAACCAAGCTGATAACGTTTTCTTTCTGCTTTGCCATATTAAAAGTTTATTATGTATTTTGTATATTTTACTTCATCGTATTTCCAAGTATACTCTTTGTCGACCAACACGGGACGCTTGGCACCCTCGGGGCGCTCCTTCACCTGTACGGTAAGGGCAAACTCCTCGGCCTCGGCACGAGCGAGTACACCTCTGTACTTCTTCCCATCACGAGCGAGCACCTCCACCTCCTTGCCAACATGATTGATGTACTGCTGCAGCACTTTGAAGGGCTGGCCTATACCGGCTGAGCCAACCTCAAGTTCGTAGTCTTCTTCGTCGCGATCGAGCGAACCCTCGATAAACTTGCTCAAGGAAACGCAGTCTTCAATCCATACACCATCGGCATGGTCAATCTCCACGACGATACGGTCGTCATTGGTCACCTCTACCTCGACAAGGAAATAGTCCTTGCCCTCCAACCATTGGTTGACAATCTCAGTAACTTTACTCTTTGCTATCATATATTATAAATAAAAAAGACCCCCGAAGGAGCCCCTCACATATCATCTAATCGCCGACAAAGGTATAATTTTCTTTCCATATAGCAAAATATTCGGTCTAGATTTTCTATTTTTGCACAAAAATAGACCAAGCATCGTGTACTATGCGTAGAAAAGCCCAACAATCGAATCGTAGTTTCCTTTTCGGAACCCTCGTACTAGGCATTCTGGTACTCGGTATCGTAGTTGCCTTCACGGCCTTGTCCTACAAGCTATCAACCGACCAGGACAAGGTATACCGCGACGTATATTATCTGCAGCTCGACAAAGGGTTACAGGAGAAGTTACTCGACATATACCTTAACGACAGCCTTCTGCACAGCGGATATGCTCCTGACACCGCACTCATCGTGGAGCGCACCGCCGATGACAATGCGCTCATCATCGTAGACCAATCAACCGATATCATGCGCATTGTCGAGATTCCCGGCAAGAGAGGGAGATACATCTTCGCCTTGAAAGATGACGAATTGGAGGTAAGAGAACTGTAATTGGGAGATAACATCATATGAGGAGAGGGATGCCGTAGCACCCCTCTCCTCATATTTATATACATGTCAGCTATATCAGAGCAACCCGTTGGTACCCAATACGATAAGTACCACGTAGCCTACGAGCAAGCTCACTACACCCATGATAAGGCCCACCTTGACCATATTCTTCTGCTCGATGAGACCCGTAGCGTATGCCAGGGCATTGGGAGGCGTACTGATGGGGAGCACCATACCTACCGACGAAGCGATAGCTACACCCACGAGCAAGGTAGCCACGCCACCTACAGGCCCCAGCGCGGTAGACATGCTCTCACCTACCACTGCAAGGATGGGCACGAGGAGTGCAGCCGTAGCGGTGTGAGAGATGAAGTTGGCCATCGCATAGCACAGCAGACCTGAGCCGATGATGACAACCAGCGGCGACCATGAGCCGAACGGTATAGCATCGATCATATGCTGAGCCAAGCCCGACTTGTTGAGCGCCACGCCGAGGGCGAAGCCACCGGCCACCATCCAGAGCACAGACCAGCTGATCTGCTCCAGGTCACGCTTGGTGATGATACCCGTTGCACAGAACACGGCTACGGGGAGCATAGCCACGGCGTTGGTCTTGAGGCCCAGGTTCTTGTCGAACAGCCACATCACGATGGTGGCAAAGAAGGTGATGTATACCAATGTCGTGCGCCAGCCCTTCTGTGAGTTGTCGGGGATATCGAGCACGATGGTCTTCTGCTTGAAGGGGAACAGCTTGAGCAAGATCACCCATGAGATGAG
>JAZPZS010000018.1:0-4062 GCA_045544835.1 Bacteroidaceae bacterium
CTTGATGACGACAAACCTGCCCGTGGGCTATCAGCGCGACTTCCAACTGCTGAAGGATGTGATGTTCCCCGCCATCGAGGAGATAAAGTCGTGCCTCGCCATGTGCGACATGATGCTGCAGCACATCCGCATCAACCGCGATATCCTCAGCGACCCCAAATATGACTACCTCTTCACCGTGGAGGATGTCAACCGACTGGCACTGCAGGGCGTGCCCTTCCGCGAGGCCTACCGCCAAGTGGGCATGCAAGTGCAAAACCACACCTATAAGCCTACACGCGAGGTGCACCACACGCATGAGGGGAGCATAGGCAACCTGTGCAACGACCGCATACGTGAGAAGTTGAAAGCGGTGATGGAAATATTTGAATGATTTGTAAAAAAATCAGGCAGTAGAGTGTTGTTCTGAAGAAATTATATATTACCTTTGTCGATGTAATAACTTATTAAAATTATAAAGATTATGAAAAAGTTTTTGGTAATCGCTACTTTGCTGGTAGCAACATTGACCGTAAGTGCTCAGGAGTATAATTGGGCTGCAGGATTCCGTTTCGGTGGATTCAATGGCTTGACTCTTAAGAAGAACGATGGAAGCAATGCGCTTGAGTTTGGCGCATCATGGGGTGTTGGCAACTATCTGAATGTAGATGGTGTATACCTGTGGCAGCAGCCCGTTATCGGCGAAGGTTTCTCACTCTATTATGGTGGTGGTGCATATGTTGGCCTTTGGGACCAGGCTTTTGCTCTTGGTGCAGAAGGCGTGGTAGGCCTTGAGTATAAAATCCCAAGCATTCCCTTGGCTTTCTCATTGGATTATCGTCCCGCCATTAATGTGTTGCCTTCTGTACGGGGCAACTTGATCAACTTCGGTCTCGGTATCAAGTATTGCTTCTAAGCAAGCGCGATAAGAAAAGGGAGGATGTTCTATGGAGAGCATCCTCCTTATTTTATATAATCGGGTAGGGTCATGCCGTATACCTTCTCGCGCAGCCATTGCCCAAACTCCTCGATGCTGTGTGTGGCAAGGTATTGCTGCTGCTCCGCTACGCTGACTATGGGGCCTATGCCTATCCGTGCCGGACGTCTTCCCTTGTTGAACAGCTCTGCGGGAAGGCGTAAGAGGCGTACGCGCCAGTCGATGAGGCCAAGCAGATAGTATAGCGGCGAGTTGCCGTCGAAAAAGCGTACGGGGAGTATGGGGACTTGTGCTTTGGCGATGAGCCGGATGATGGCTGGCTGCCACTCCCGGTCGCGCACGCAACGGTCGCGCACGCTGAGGTCGCTCACAGCACCCGAGGGGAAGAGCCCTAAGGCGCCTCCCGAGCGTAACTGGCCCAATGCACGGCGTACTCCCACGATGCTCTCCTTGGTGGGTGTGGTGCGTTCCACTCCTGTTGGGGTGACGGAAATGAACGAGGGCGATAGCGCTTCAATGCGGCCCAATATCTTGTTGACCATGATCTTGTAGTTGGGGTGCAGGTGCCCAAAGAGGTCGGCAAGGATGATGCCGTCGATGCTGCCGTAAGGGTGGTTGCTGATGGTGATGAAGGGCACTCCGCCGCTCAACATGTCCAATTGCGGCATCACTTCTGTGGTCTGGGCAATCACGTCGTATTCGATGCCCAGGTCGGCAAGCACGCTATGGGCAAAGTCGGGGCCGCTGAGGTGGGCATGCCGGTCGTACAAGGCGTTGAGCTTATTCACCGATAACCTGCGCATCAGGCTACGCCCGAGTCGCCTTCCTGCTCTTCCACGGAAGAGGGGAGACATCGTTTCCAGTTCTTGTAGGGTAAGTAGAGGCACTTGAAAATTGAAAATTAAAATTGAATAATTGATGATTAATATTAGAGCTACTCTTCCCTTTTCCCTTTCCCCTTTTCACTCTTCACTCTTCACTCATCCCTCTTCCCTCTCCTGAATATCACCCATTCGCCCAGGGCGAAGTTGATACATCCCGAGAGGCAGAGGGCAACGAGGTTGCACACGATGACGTTCCATCCGAATATTCGTTCCAGCAGTAGCAAGATGGACATCTTGATGAGGAACGTTGCCGAAGAGGATAGGTTGTATACCAGGTACTTGCGTGCGAAAACGGCTTGTCCGTATCGCTTGGCCCTGTCGCGCCAGATGATGTGCCACGAGCATAGGAAATTGGTGAATACAGCACACTCAAATGAGATGAGTGGTGACACCAGATACTCGCCTACATAGCCGTAGTCCTTGAAGATGAAGCGCGAGCATATCCATAGCACCGCCGTGTCTACAATCGTGCCCAAAGCGTTGGAGGCGATGAACTTCGACACCTTGCTGATGTATTGCATCGGAAGCTTCATGGATGCTTTTTCTCAGAATGGCTTGATAGGGTCTAATTCGGCATACTCCTTGGCATCGTGCTTGAAGTTGTTCAGGTAGATGAGCACCAGTACCAGCAGGATGCCTAACCCGATGAAATCGAATACACCGAAGGTGATGGGCACTCCGGCGATGGCAAACCTCATGCTCCATTCGCGAAGGGGAGTAGCGAAGATGAATAATGTGTTGATTGCTACCATGATGAGGCGAAACTCCGTAGGCCCCATACCGGCATAGGTGAGCTTGAACTCTCCTTTAAGGTGTGCGTTGATGTATACCGAGATGGATAGTAGCAGGTAGACAGCCAATACTGCCATGGCAATGTAGAGGTTGAGCATGTCGCTCAGCCCGGCGCCGATGCACATGATGGACATGGTGACCCCGTCAATGTTGTGGTCGAGGTAGAAGCCATAGATGGGGCGTTGCGTCTTGCGTACCCTTGCCAGCGTGCCGTCGAGCGAGTCACCATACCAGTTGATGGCGAATCCCAGTGAGGCCAACCATAGCCACTGGATGTGATAGTTCGAGAGGAAATATCCTGCTGCCACCACTATCGATCCTATCACGCCGATACCTGTGAGGATGTCTGATGTCATCCAGCGTGGCTGCCGCTCGGCAAGCCATACGAGGACTTTTTTCTCCACGCCATTGAGTACCGATGTCTGAATCCGTTTCGATTGTTCTTGTTTCATAATAAAGGATATTTGGTTATTGGTTTAATTGCCAAAGTTAGGTTGTTCCTTTCGAAATGAAATAATCATTTTTAGACCAAAAATGTTCAAAAAGTCTTAATTTGGTGGTTTCAGGCAAACGAACTGTTGCGGGGCGTTGAAAAAAGAAAAGAGACGAGGCTGTAAGCTTCGTCTCTTTCTAGTAGCGGAACCCGGGATTGAACCGGGGACCTCATGATTATGAATCATGCGCTCTAACCAGCTGAGCTATCCCGCCATCCTTGTGAATTGCGGGTGCAAAGGTAGGGCTATTTTTTCTGTCTTCCAAATAAATTGTAATTTTTTTTACAACTTTTTTGTGCTGTCCGATTCTGCGATTAAAAAAGCAGAAATATATTTGTTCTGTATAATATATTTTGTATATTCGCAAAAAAAAGATGTAATACTATGGCAAAGGTGCATTTGGAATATCCGCTGAATGGGAATTCACGCAATATTATATGGAACTTCATTGGTACTACAGGCGGGTTGGAGGCTTGGATGGCTGATCGGATTACCGAAAGTAATGGTGTGTACACATTCCAATGGGGCAAGGAGGAAACACGTGATGCCGAATTGCTGGGCTGCCGCGAAGGAGTATACATCCGTTTCCATTGGCTCGACGAAGGTCCCAAGACCTATTTCGAATTGCGCATCAACGTCAGTGAACTCACCAAGGCACACGTGTTGGAGATTACCGAGATTGCTCGTAACGAAGAGGAGGAGGACCTCATCCAGATGTGGGAGAGCCAAATGGAGGACCTGCGTCGCGTAGCAGGGCTCTGATAAGATTGCATCATTTTTTTGCAATAATATAGATGTTGTCCAAAACGTCTCGTGTCATTTCGAGCAAAGCGAGAAATCTCGCAAACGCCGCCTGAGAGAAGAGACTCCTCGGGGAAACTAAAGGTAATGGTGCTAAAGCACACTCCTCTGGGGGAGATAAACCTCCCCTTCGTCGCAAGCAACGCTATCATACCGCGTTGCCGTCGCAACCGAC
>JAZPZS010000019.1:0-6367 GCA_045544835.1 Bacteroidaceae bacterium
CGCCGAGGGCAAGGCATCAGAGGGCGGCAACGACGACAATGAAGAACCCGTAGAGCCCGAAGGCGACAACCTCATCGGCAACGGAGGCTTCGAGGCATGGAGCGGCAGCACACCCACCAACTGGAAGTCTACCACCACAGCCGGCAATGCCTCTCTGGCACAGTCTACAGATGCACATAGCGGCAGCTACTCTGTAAAGGTTAGCGGAACTTCATCGGCCAACAAGCGCCTCGGTCACAAGGAAATTACCTTGAAGGCAGGTTCTTACCACGTACAGTTCTACACCAAGGCAGCCTCTACCAATGGCAGCTCTGCACGTCCCGGTTACACTCCTGTAGGTGACGACGGCAAGGTAGGTCAGTACGTATATGGTGACTATATAAACGACCTCACCACTACCGAATGGACCGAAGTGAACTTTGACTTCACGCTCGCTTCGCAAACCACCATCAACCTCGTGGTAATGTGTGCCAAGAACCCCGGCACCGACATCCTCGTCGATGACTACACCCTCACCACCACCGATGGCGGTCTCGTAGATGGCGAAGGCGGTGAAGACGAAGGCGGTGAAGAGGAGGAGAATCCTGGCGATGTAACCTATTCAGGCAAGTATGTCAAGGTAACCGAGTTTACCGGAGCTGGCACATACCTTCTTGTCAACGGCGACCAAGCCTTCACACAACTCGATGCCACCAAGACCTACGGCTACATGCCCGCCGCAACCGTAAGCATCAGCAATGGAGAGATTGCCGCCAGTGCAGCCACCGAAGCCGCCAAGCTCACCATCGCAGCTACCGACGGAGGCTACACGCTGCAAGATGCATCGGCCCGCTACATCTATATGAAGGGTACATACAACAGCTTCAACATAGGCACAACAGCCACAGAGAGCTACGTATGGACCATCACTGCCAATGGCGACGACACCTTCAGTGTAACCAACGCCGACATGGGCAAGACCATTATGTATGACACACAGTACAACAACTTCGGCTGCTATCCCGACAAGACCGATGCACGCCTATATGTAAACATATATAAGTATATGGCAGAGTAATGCATCTTTGCCATCTGCAAGAAAAAAGGCTGCGCCCCACGGTGCAGCCTTTATCTATAATATCCCAACCGTCCACACAACCAAGCAAGCACATAGGCCATGACAAAAGAGACAAAGAAAGGCGGCTGGAAGACCAGTCGCCTTTCTTTGTTAGCAGCAAGTGCAACAATCAAAATACGGCAGCAATACGTTTTATCTTCTCCAGTCGTTGAATAAAAGACTTGTCCTGCTGTGTTGTTTGCATATTATAGTCCAGTTGCATACGCATGAGGAGGCCTGCATTGACACCCAGCGCAGCCTCAAAGAGCAATGCTGTAGTAGCAGTCAAAGGACGGCGGCAGTTGAGAATGTCGTTTAACATCTTGTACGACAGGTCCATCTGCTCGGCAAGCATTGTCTGCTTTATACCTCGATATTCCACCTCTTCTTTTAGTATTTCGCCAGGATGGATGGCGCGTTGGCATGTGTAAGTACTCATTGTTGCGGTCATTTATAGTGGTTTGACAACTCCAAGATGTTGCATATCGTCACAACAGCCTCAGAAGAAATTTGTTTCACAGTGAACTCTATTCGGTATTGGTCATTGACTCTAATGGATGAAATACCAGCCTTATCACCCTTTAGCACCTCATAGTGCAAAGAATGGATATTGTAGAGTTCCTCTATGCTATTGGCCTGCTCCAGCATTTTGATGCGCAACTGATAGCGCGATACTATCTGAGGTTGGAATCTGTACTTCTTACCCTCAGCCTTGCCTATCTCATACAATTGGCGCAGATACTCTTTCTCAAAGACAATCTCCATATGCCGTTGTTCTCTGTTCTGAGTGCAAAGGTAATGATTCTTTTCATCACTCCACTATTTTAGTGGAATTATTTTTTTGTCCACTCGGATTTGCAATTACAAGCGGTCGAAAGATAAATTAGTGCGCACTTTTTACATGCCAGTTACAGCGGAAAGCATATCCGCTGTGACGAAAAGTATAGAAATGTAGCATCTTTACAAAATGTTTCGGTAAAAAGCGCTATCTTTGCATGTAATAAATAACTGTCTATGCGAGAACATAAGTACCCGATACAGTATCAATTGAAGTTCTCATGTGATTATGTGAGATCTATCGTAACCAGGTCTGTCCTGTTTGTTGGAATTCAAATTTTGACACTTCTTTTCATAGGCTATCATCCCTTACTATATGGCATGATTTTGGGTCCTACGGTGCTCTATTATCTGATAGATTTCATGCGTATGCCTCGTTGTATTGAGATTTATCAAGAGTGCATTGTGATAAGACGCAATGTGGGGCGTACGGTAATCCGAAATATTAGGGATATCCGTCCATTTTATCCTGAAGACATTAAATATCGTCTGCTTGCTTTTCAATATTCTTTATATGAGAATGGATTCCATCAGACTACATATGGAGTGGCTAAACTTCAGTTTTGCGGTACAAACGAATTGGCGATAGTGGCTTTTGGCGATGGGACCCAACAATACGTCATCAATTATCCTCATATACTACTGTCCAATAAAAGTAAGTTAATCGTTCTTTGAAATAATTGAAATTTAGTCTATTAAATAGGTTTCAGGAATGAAACGGACTTGAATCTGTAACTTTGCAGCCAAAATTGTTTGACTGCTATGTTCCAAGACCGATACGTTTTTGCTCAACTTACAGCTTTCCTGAATAGGACTCAGATCAACAACTATGTTCGCAAGTATAACGGCAATCGTTATGTAAAGCAATTCACTTGTTGGAATCAGATGCTTGCAATGATGTTTGGTCAGCTGAGTAACCGAGATAGTTTACGTGACTTGATAGTCGCTTTAGAGGCACATCATGCAAAATTGTATCATCTCGGTTTAGGGCATAATCCGATATCAAAAGCTACTCTCGCATATGCCAACCAGCATCGTGATTACAGAATCTTTGAAGACTTTGCTTTCTATATGATGAAGGGGGCTTGCGAGAAGAGAGCAACCAACATTCTCGATATCCCAGGTCAGAAATTTGCGTTTGATTCTACAACGATTCCGTTGTGTCTTGCAACTTTCCCATGGGCAAAATTCCGCAAGAGGAAAGGTGGAGTAAAAGCGCATGTCCTGTATGACATAGAAGCCCAAGTCCCAGCCTTCTATACTATTACCTCAGCATCAAAGCATGACTCTACAGCAATGCGCTCAATACCCTATGAGCCAAATGCTTATTATATATTCGATAGAGCTTACGACTCCTTCAAGGAACTCTATAAAATACATCTTACAGATTCCTTTTATGTCATCAGAGCCAAAACAAACTTGAAATATAAGATGGTCAAATGGAAGCGCCGAATGCCAAAGAATGTACTGACAGATGCAGAAGTAAAGCTGACAGGTTATCTCTCCGAAAAGAAATATCCTGAGTCATTTAGACTTATTCGCTACTACGATGAAGAAGATGGTCGCGAGCAGCAGCGTCATCGACTGCGCCGCACTGTGGGAGGCAACCTACCACTATGCCTACAGTGCCTACCGCCAGGAGCTGAACCGCATCACGAAGACGCTGAACGTAACACCCTTCCGCGCCTACCTAACACTGCCCGCCACGGCGGATGTGAGCAAGGTGCGCGTGCGCATCGTGACGCGAGGGGATGAGAACGACGGCGAGACGACGGACATTGATCCCTCAACCCTCATCTACGACTTGCAGGGACGCCGCGTGGCTCACCCTGCCAAGGGCATCTATATTGTGAGTGGACGAAAAGTTGTGATTAAGTAAAAAGCAAGCTGTTCTCTCTCGTTTCCGTCGAATAGATTGTATATTATAATCAAAAAGTAAGGGCAATAATATAGATGTTTACCCAATCCATGTATTTTCCGCGTTAGTGTCATCCTGAACAAAGTGAAGGATCTCGCAAAGTTCGTGCCAACGAGCGAAATGTAAACTTGTTTACAATTTCTCAGCGAGTGCAGCCGAGCTAAATGGCAAATCCACTAAGCGTCTCATGCTAAGTCCCAGCGCGGGATTGCCTTTGGCCCCTTACGGGCGGCGAACACGTTTCTTCACGTTCGTTGCCTTTAGCCCCTACGGGCGGCGAACTTTGTTTCAGGATGACAAGAACCTCTGGGTAAACTGCTATATTATCTCCAAAGTAAGAGGAGTACCCACAGTGGGCACTCCTCGCTTGGTAGCTCCTCTTTTTGGGGGTCAGAAGGCGAGACCTATACGGAAGCCGAAGTTGCTGGGGTCCTTGAGGTCCTGTCCCATGACGGTGGCCTTGTTTGTAGAGAAGCTGTAGTATGCAGCTGCATGCAAGCCCATGCCATTGGCCCAAGGATACCAGCGGACACCTATCTCGGGCGACATGTAGAATCCCCACGAGTTGGCCGCCGATTTGTAGATGTTGTAGTACGATGAGACGTAGGCATACTCGGCACCGAGCTTCATGGCTACGTAGGGTTGCCAGTCGGACTCAACGATGCGGTAGAGTGCGGTCACACCGAAAGGGAGCTGATAGAGTGAGCGCTGCTGGTCGGTAAATATGGCTGTTTGGGGTGATACGTTGACTACGCTACGCCCTACGTACTCGCTGTTGGTGTGGTAGTTCATGAAGGCACCGATGGCGATGTCGGGGGTGAGGTACCAGCCGGCATCGAAGTTCATTCCCCATCCGCTGGCCTTGTTGGCATAGTGGTTGATGGGCATGTTGAACTGCCAGTCTACATTGTAGTAAGCATCGAGTGACACTTGTGATTTGGCGGGCAGGCTGGCTCCGGCAAGGAGCAGGGCTGCTATGGCCAGACGGACAGAATATTTTTTAAGGGTTTTCATATTGTTTTGGATTTTTATTTGTTTTTTCTTGAAGTTTTATGGGATACAGGATTTCCCATGTTTCCGGCAGGAGTCAAGTGGCCTCCCCGAAGTAGTTATCTCTTGAGGTAGGTTGATTGGGCGAATGCCTGGGTGATGGACTTGGCAACGTCGGTGGCGTTGAGCGAACCGTCGCTATTGAGCAGTCCGCTGATGTAGCTGCTCCATACTACCTTCAAGGTTTTCGATGTGCTTTCGGGTTCGGTGAGGTCTACTAGCTCGCCTAGCACAGAGCCGGTGGTGTAGGAGTAGCTGATGCTATAGGGCCAATACCATCCGCCCCAGTCGCCCCAGTAGTTGAAGCTCCAGTACCAGGGATATCCGTACCACCAGGGGTAGTTGTTGAAGTAACGGAACTTGTAGGTCTCCTCCACGTAGCTGATTTGTAGGCCGAGATCTGCCTCTGTCTTGTCAAGTGTCCGTACATATCCGGCATTCTCCATGCCCTTCACGTAGTTGGCAATGATGATGTCTGATGCTGGTGTGCCATATAGGTATTTGGGCTTGTTGGAGCTGTTGTCGATGATGAGCACGCTGTCAGGAACGTAGAAGGTGGTGAACTTCTTGAAGTCGGTGTTGTCATCGTAGTTGGTATACACCAGATAGTCGTCGTCGAGCTTGTCCGTATCGGGCAATTTTTCACATGCAGTAGCCAATAGTGCTCCTGCAAAGAGGAACGGAATCAGTTTTTTCATAAGGGTTAAGGTTTTTGGGGATTAATACTATTTCTTGCGCAACTTATGCTTGATGTCGTTGCCCATGCGCTTGAATTGCTTGTCGATCTTGTGTAAGGCGCTATCACCCTCGGCCACAAGGCGCATCTTGGGACGGTTGCTGTATGAGACGAGTTCGTAGATGATGGCGGTAGAGTCGTTGGGCATGCCTACGATGACAACCTTCTGCCCTTCATCGTAGTTTGTTTGGGTCCTGCCGTTGGTCTCGGTATAGCTTTCTGTGAGGCTGTAAGTACCATCGGAGTTCATCCCATAGCTATTGATGGTGAGCACATAGTTTGCGGGGATGCCTGCATCGGTAGGCAGCATGCCTTCGTATACGTAGGTCTGCAGTTCGCCTACCGTTGAGTCATTGATCATATAGACACTGTCGGTGTAGGCCTCCCATCCTACAGGTGTGTCGGTTTTCTTCTTGTTGCCGCACGATACGATGCATGCGGTGAACGCAGCCAAGGCCGCGAGGGTTAGCGTTTTCTTCATTGTATACATCCATTTTGGGGTTAATAGCAATGCAATAACGCTTGTCGCGGCTTTTTGTTTATTGATTTCAGGTATTATCTTCTCTTGCTCCTGTAATAGGCATCGTATAGGTAGGGGAGATCCTCCTTGCGGGCGCCCAGCGCGTGGAGCATACGGCCATCGGCGTATATCACATCGGCAAACTTGGGTGCTGAGGCATACATCTCATCATCGTAAGGCTCCATCGGTTGTAGCTCCTCGGCCCGGCTC
>JAZPZS010000020.1:0-32011 GCA_045544835.1 Bacteroidaceae bacterium
TGGCGAATGCCATTAAGTTTAAGTTGCTGCTACGAATGTTTGCTGTCATCAAACGCGGAACGCCATTCGTAAGGAAACCTGATTTTATTTATCAATAAACATCAAAAAACTGCAATTTTATTTGGTGATATCCTATATTTCTGTGTGAGGCATAATTCACAGGATCTGGACTTTCGCGTTTTTCGCGCGATCTGCGTGCTCCAAAATCTTCGTTTCGGGGCATCTCGCGCGGCGGCAGGTGGTACCCGCAGTTGGAGAGGCGGTTGCAACGGCCGCACGTGCGGTCGTCCACAGAGCACATGGTGGTGGTGTCGATGTAGGGGGAGAACTTACCACGGCGCCCGCAGTCGGGGCAGGTGGTGTTCCATTCGCGGTGTGCCTTGCACTCGCGGTAGGTAGCTAAACGGTAACGCATATCGAATTGAGAATTGAGAATTGAAGGTTGCCATCCGGCAGGTAAATGAGAAATGTGAATGGTAATAATATAGCAGTCAGGGAAAACGCATTATAAAGACATCTTAATGAAAACGTCCAACTAACTGTCCCTCTGTTTATAGAGGGACGAGCGGAACGTAGTGAAGCGGAGGGAGTTCCAAACGAAGTGCGGAGAAAAAGCTGCAAATTGATATACTACGCGCTTCGCTTATAACGCCCCCGCCCTACGGGCACCCCCTCTATAAACAGAGGGGGAGTTTGTAAAGCGCAAACAATCAATGATTAACTACCAAGAATCCCGTAAACTTCATAATGCGTTTTCCCTGATATATAGTCTCAGAATATCGCGTCACCGCGGTGACGTGAGTTTTTGAGCACATAAGCTGACGAGAAACAATCTGAATATATAGAGTTTACATCTATTTGTCCGACAGTAACCTATTTGCCTACTATTATAGGTCTACTTCTCAAGATGGCTGCCTATGAAACTCAATCAACTTTCACCATGCCATGCCACCCCAAAAATAAACTTTTTTCACCTGATACTGCAGCATTCCCATTACTCTGAATTCAAAAAAACGCCGATTCCATCGGGGATTAATAGAGTTTTTTCTCATCTCGGCCAAGAAAATACTTACGCTCGCTGAGAGATATTAGAGCATGCTTTATATTTCGCTCGTTTATTGTATCTTTAGCTTTGTTTTACCAGAAGAATTTCGACCACGATTCGGAAAAACACGAGTAAACTTGCTTTTTCCCTCGCCTTGCACTAATTTTGTCCCCGAATTGTATTTGATTATTCTCTGAATATGGATATTGACTTGGTGTATCTGTGGGTCGACGGCAGCGACCCTGTGTGGCGTGCCAAGAAGGCGGCCTATGAGCAGGGCGGCGAGCCAATCGCCTCTGAGGCTGTAGATGAGGCGCGGTTTGTCAACAATGACGAGCTGAAGTATTCGCTACGTTCCGTGGAAAGATATGCCCCCTGGATACGACATATCTATATAGTCACCGATGGGCAAGTGCCGGCATGGCTTGACCTGACGAACCCACACATATTGATCATTGACCATAAAGAAATAATGCCTGCAGAGGCGCTACCTTCATTCAGCTCGCCTGCCATAGAGTGGTGTATAGACAACATCCCTGGATTGTCAGAGCATTTCCTTCTCGCCAACGATGATACGTTTATTGCCCGTTCGGCGACACCTGGAGATTTTTTCACTCCTAACGGATTTCCCATTGTGAGACTGAGGAAAAGGAGGAAGAATAAAAAAAATGCCGAGACCATATACATGAAGACATTGTTTAGGGCTCAGACGCTAATTGCCGAAGACTTTGAACGCACATATAGGTATATCCCGCACCACAACATCGACGCCTATAGACTTAGTGATTTCAAGAAATGCAAGGAGAAGTATTCCTGTTTGGTAAATGAGACTATCGGGCGGCACTTCCGACACGATGACGACCTACAACGCGCAATAGTGCTATATTACGCCTTGGCCGTGGGGCATGGTGAAATGAAACTAATGGGACGATATAACAGAGAGATGCCTATAGTTGACAAAATCAAGGGAACCCTACAAGGCAGATACAACTACGACGCGCGAAGCATAAGCATAAGAGACACTGATCCACAACATATCATCAATAAGTATAACCCCATGCTCTTCTGCCTCAACGATGATGAACGAGCCTCGGAGGAAGACCGGTTGCGTGCCAGGGCTTTTCTGGAGAGGATGTTCCCCGAAAAATCGGAGTTTGAAGCGGGAAAGCAGCCTTTGCAGCAACAATAACGTAAACGACAACGAGCGCTTGCGTTAAGTGGTGATTTATGAGTCATGAGTTGCCATCTGGCAGGCCAGTTGCGCAACATTCAATTTCGCAAACCCTTACTCCAACTCCTCACCGCCTTATACGAGTACATCAGCCGATAGAGTCCTATGCATGAGAGGTAGAGGCGCCAGCGCCTATGCCATGCGATGCGGTGATTGCCCAATATCTGATGGCGGTACCCATAGGTGAGGCGCTTGAACTCGGCCGAGGTGAACACGCCTCCATTAAAGGCGCGGCGCACGATGTTGTGTACCATGCGCTGCTCGAGCCGTTCGTACAACGAGTGACCGCGCATTAGCTCAAGGCAGTAGTCTTTGAGACGGCATTCGCGATGAAAGTCGTGCACGCTATATGTGTGGGTGAGCGATGTACTGCCCGCATCCTGCATGTAATGGTAGTAGGCATTGGGCAGATAGGTCACACGTACACCCTCGCAGCGCAATATCGACAAACTGGTGAAGAAGTCCTCTCCGTGGGATATATCTGCAGGTATACGCACTTGAAACTGCCGGTAGCAGCTGTGGCGTATCAGTTTGTTGGCCAGGCTGGGACTCAGGCGACGATACTCGAGCAGCTCGGCCAGCACCTCCATGCGGTCGAGGCTTTGAGGGCACTGCACCCTGCGCTTGAGCGGCTTGCGTCCGCCGTAGTCATAGTAGAAATCGCATATCACCACATCGGCATCGTCCTGTTTGGCCTTGGCATAGAGGTCCTCAAGCATGGTGGGCTCTACCCAGTCGTCGGAATCTACCTGGATGGAGTATTCACCCGTAGCCTTGTCGATGCCTGCCATACGGGTAGCTGCCACACCTTCGTTGGGTTTGTGAATAACCTTCACACGGGGGTCGCGGGTGGCGTATTCATCGCAGATATCCTTGCTGCTGTCGCGGCTACCGTCGTTGACCAAGATGAGTTCGATAGCCTTCAGCGTCTGTGCCAGCAGGCTGTCGACACACCTGCGCAGACTACCCTCGGCATTGTATATAGGTACTATGACTGATACCTGTGGAGCATCGCTGCTTACCTTGTTCATAGTGTTGATCGTCTTGTCTTAGAGAAGTTGAATATCCAGCTTCTTCGTTATCCACTCCTTGAACATTTGCTGTGCCTCCTCGGTGGTCTCGCCAAGAGAGTTGATACAGCCGAACTTGAGGTACTTATTGGCCTCGGCCTCGGCAATCTTGCGCTCCATATAGGTTTCTCTCTTCTCCATCGAGGGTTTGAAGAAGCAGGTTGTACCCTTCGGTGAACGCACCTCAAGCTGACCAGTCCGATGAGCACTCACATAGAATAGCGTGGGGGCGCTAAACTGCGATGGTTCACGGAAGCGATGGCGTATATTGCGGTCGAGCAGGTCGGGGTGCTCGGCATAGAACCGCTCATACCAGGTACGGCGCATAGGCACCGGGGCGTGGGGGAAAAGGAAGAAGTAGCTGGAGTGGAGTATGTCGGCCGAATTGAGCATGGGGTCTTTATGCCCAAACACTTTATGCTTCTTACCCAAGTGCTTGCCCCAGCGGAGCAGACGGGCCCACAGGGCGGGGAAGCGGTCGGCATAGATGCGGGTCTTGTCGCCTTCGAACCACATGTCCTCGGTGGCCGGAGAGGCAAGGAAGACATCGTCATTGAAGTAAAGGAAACTGTCGCTGATGCCGGGTATGCGCCACAGCATGGTGGAGATGGCCAGCGAATTGAAGGTGGGCAGATACTGCTCGTATCCGCGGAAGAGCACCTTGTGGTCGACCAGCTCGATGGGTATCGTGTTGTCAGGGAAGTTGTGGGCCACGAACTCATCCACATGGGGATTCTGATTGTCGGTTACAATGTATATCTTGCGCACCCAAGGGGCGTAGCGTAGCACCGATGCCACACAATAGTATATCTCGCCCGTGGAGCGGTAGCGCATGGCTCCGGCCACATCGTCAAACTTGGTTTCGTTCTTACCTGTCAGGTACTGCGCCTTCTTGCGCTTGTGGGCAGGGTCGTCGCCATCAACCCAAGCTATCACTACATCGGTCATACACATGGTTATATTATATCCTTGAATCGGTCGGGGATGCGCACCACCACCTTAGTGATGGGATTCCATGGCTTGTTCCATGCAAAAGGTTGACGTAGCCACTGCTGGGCACGACGCATCCCTGCCACCGTCTTGTCCCACTCACGTGCTACGGCATCCGTGACAACATATATGGTCTTAGCACGTTTCTTGATATGGCCAAGCCGACCGGTAGATATAAGGTCTGCATTGCCCATACGGTCCTCTATCATCTTGAGGTCGATACTGCCGAAATGGAAAAGGAAGAGGTTCTTGTCAATATGGTAGCCATGTCCCTTCACCCGATGAAAGCCCGACCCCCACAGCACGGGAGAGGCTATAACCGAGGGTTTGGTGTAGCGTGAGCAAAGGTAGGCATAGGAGCGCTGGCGCAAAAAAGGTATAGTACCATCAATCACCGCCTCACGCTCGAGATGCTGCCCCACATCGACTCCCAATCCCGACACACATACCTTTACATCTATTGTGCTGAGATACTCGGGCAAGGTCTTACCCGTCTGAGGATCTACGATAAGAAACTCATCAGCATCGACCCCTATTACCATGTCGTACCCCTCATCGCTCATCAAGCGGGCAGCCTGATGGGAAAGGAATGTCAGACGTTCTTTTTCGGCCTTGACTACCAAGCCCGGGATGCGGGGCTTGAGCTCTGCATATACCCCCTCGCAAAAGTCCGGGACTACCTGGTCTTCACCATCGAAAAAGACACGCAGGTTTTCACGACCGAGCTGTGCGCCATAGTATTCCACCCACTTGCGCAGATAGAATTCATCGTTGCGAACCATCGTGATAGCACAAATCTTCTTCATATCGTCAGCTATTATCATGACAAAAATAGTACAAGGTGAGCGAAAAAGCAAAACTTGTTTTGAGTTTTTCGTACTCAACGCTATACAATCGCACGTAAAAACAATGTAAACCGATTAAAAGTAAGGATATTTAGTGTTTTTTATAAAGAAGCAGGCCCCCCGCTGCATTGGAGCCTGCTTCGACGTAAGATGTGAGTTGTAAGATTAGCGCAGCGGTCTTTTGAGTTATGAGTTGTGGGTTATGAGTTGTGAGTTCCATCCGGATGATTCCCTTAACCATCAACCCTAGACCATCAACCTACTTTACTTCCCAAGTGTCGTTGGTGAGGAGCAGTTCCTCAAAGGTGTGGTAGGCTTTCTTCTCCTTCACTTCGGCAATCTGCGCTTCCACAGCCTCATCGTAGGTGGGAGCCTCCACATCACGGATGACACCGAGGGCAATGGGGAAGTCGGGGCCTTCCATCAGCGCCAACTTGAGCTGCAGAGTGTTGTCCTCACAGTGGGCATCGTGTACGAGGATGTCGTCGATAGTCACACCATTCTCACCAATCTTTACCACCTTGAGGCCGAAGCCCTCCTGCATGAGTCCGTACTCGTTGTTGACACCGAACACCATAGGCTGGCCATGACGCAGGTAGATGGCATTCTTGGCACGTCCCTCCTTGTTGTACACGCTGTCGTGGGTACCATCGTTGAAGATGACACAGTTTTGCAGTATCTCACACACCGAAGCACCCTTATGAGCGTGGGCAGCCTTGAGTATCTCTACGGTGCCAGGAGCATCGGTCGCTACGGCACGGGCAAAGAAGTGACCGCGGGCACCGAAGCAGAGTTCGGCAGGGCGGAAGGGGTCTTCCACTGTACCATAGGGACTCGACTTGCTGACGAAACCGCGCGGACTCGTGGGCGAGTACTGCCCTTTGGTGAGGCCGTAGATGCGGTTGTTGAGCAATATCATGTTGAGGTTGATATTGCGGCGATTGGCATGGATGAAGTGGTTGCCACCGATGGCGAGGCCGTCGCCATCGCCGCTCACCTGCCACACAGAAAGCTCGGGATTGGCCACCTTGCAGCCTGTGGCGATGGCAGCAGCACGTCCGTGGATGGTGTTCATGCCATAGGTGTTCATGTAGTGGGGCAAGCGACTCGAACATCCGATACCGGATATCACGGCGATATTGTGCGGAGCCACGCCTATCTCGGCCATAGCCTTGTGGAGTGATGCGAGGAAGAAGTGGTCACCACAGCCGGGGCACCAGCGCGGCTGACCTTTCTTGTAATCTTGTGCTGTATAACTCATATATACTTATTTTTTTAACCACAGATTTCACGGATTACTCTGACTAATTATCGAGAATAACACGTTCTCTGCTGTTTGTTTTTTCTCTACCACAGATTTCGCGGATTACACGGATTGGTAATACGAATAAATAATCTGAGAAATCGGTGTAATCTGTGGTTTTATTATATTATAAAACGTTCGTAGCGCAATGATGATTCTCCAAAGTTGACAAGCAAAGCAACCTCAGCGTCAGCTACCTTACCATAATTGATAGCTTGTGCACGGTGGACGTCCTCCAGCTCTTTCACAGCTTTCAGCTCTACAATGATATGGTCAAAGCAGATGAAGTCTGGGACAAATAGCGAATCCAATTGTACTCCTCGGTATGAGACATGTATTGGTTCTTCACGCTTGTAGGGAATACCTTGCGCTTGAAATTCTATCTCCAATGCATCTTGATAGACCTTCTCGGTAAAGCCACATCCCAAATATTGGTGAACAGCCATAGCTGCACCAATAATCTGATATGTCTCTTCCTTATGTATAAAGTTGCCTGTCATGATGCTTACTTTCTTGTTAACCACAGATTTCGCAGATTGCACGGATTGGTAATACGAATAAATAATCTGAGAAATCGGTGAAATCTGTGGTTTATGTAAACAATCCTAGTCCAAGAGGGGGGCTAATGCATTGACTAGCGTGCTGACTTCAAAGGGCTGTCCTTTCACCTCGTTGTACTGGCAAGGTGAGAATCCGTCGACCTTCATGCGTAGCCACGCAGCCAGCTGGCCCGAGTTCTGCTCGGCCACCACCACCTTAGGATACTTGCGCAGCACCTCAGCGGTGTTCTTGGGCAGCGGGTTGATGTACTTGAAGTGGGCGAGGGCTACCTTCTTGCCCGAGGCACGCATCTCATCCATGGCAGCATGGAGATGTCCATAGGTACCACCGAAGCCAACAATGAGCAGCTCGGCATCCTCGGCGTCGCCCTCTACCACAAGGTCGGGTACGGGGATGGCATCTATTTTCTGCTGGCGCAGACGGGTCATCAGGTCGTGGTTCTCGGGGTCGGTAGAGATGGCACCTGTCTTGTTGTCCTTCTCCAAGCCACCGAGGATATGCTGGAATCCTTCGCGTCCGGGCACAGCCCAGTAGCGCACGCCATTCTCCTCCTGACGCTGATAGGGAGTCCATGTACCTTTCAGCTCTTCAGGCACGTAGGGAGGATTGATGGCTGCATATTCAGCCAGATTGGGCAGGCGGAAAGCGCCCGAGCCGTTAGCCACGAAAGCATCGGTGAGCAGCACCACGGGAGTCATGTGCTCCAGGGCAATCTTACAGGCCATGTAGGCTGCATCGAAGCAGTCGGTGGGCGATGTGGCTGCCAATACCGGCATGGGCGACTCGCCGTTACGGCCAAAGAGCACCTGCAGCAGGTCGGTCTGCTCCGACTTGGTGGGCAGTCCCGTAGCGGGTCCTCCGCGCTGTACGTCGAGTACTACAAGCGGAAGTTCCATGATGACGGCGAGGTTCATCGCCTCGGACTTGAGGCAGATGCCGGGTCCAGAGGTGGATGTCACAGCCAAAGCGCCTGCAAACGAAGCGCCAACAGCCGAAGCGCATCCGGCAATCTCGTCTTCGCACTGTACGGTGGTCACGCCCAGCGACTTGTGTTTGGAGAGTTCGTGCAGCACATCGGTAGCCGGAGTGATGGGGTATGAGCCCAAGTAGAGCTTCAAGCCCGCCTTCTCGGCAGCTGCGATGAAGCCGTATGCTGTGGCTTTGTTGCCCGTGATGTCCATATAGCGCCCGGGCACCTTGTGCTTGGTCTCTACACGGTATACGTTGGTTGCCGAGCTATGGGTGTTGTGTCCGTAGTCGTAGCCGGCCTGTATCACCTTGATGTTGGCCTCTGCCAATGCGGGTTTCTTGGCAAACTTCTCGCGCAGATAGTTGAACGCCACGTTGAGGTCGCGGTCGAAGAGCCAGCACACGAGGCCGAGGGCAAACATGTTGCGGCACTTGAGCACCGCCTTAGGTTCCATACCGCTGTCGGCGAGGCAGTCCTTCACCATCTGTGTGATGGGGCATGCCACTACGCGGTCGGCATCGATGTTCATCTCTGCCAAGGGATCTTCGGTGGCGAATGCGGCCTTCTTAAGGTCGGCTGGACCGAACGAGTCGGTATCTATAATAATGGTAGCGTCGGGCTTGGCATAGCGGTACTGTGTCTTCAGTGCAGCAGCATTCATGGCTACCAGCACGTCGCACAGGTCGCCCGGTGTATACACCTTGCCCGAGCCGATATGTACTTGGAATCCCGACACGCCCGTAAGGCTTCCTTGCGGGGCACGTATGTCGGCCGGATAGTCGGGGAAGGTACAAATGTCGTTACCTACGGTAGCCGATACGGTAGAAAAGATATTTCCCGCCAGCTGCATACCGTCGCCCGAGTCGCCGGAGAAGCGCACGATCACCTCGTCGCGCTCTTTTACGATGATTTGTTCACTCATTGTCTTTAATATCTAAATATATCGGTTGCAAATTTCGGCATTTTTACTGAATAATAAAACATCTGTTTGTATAAAATAACTTGGCAAGAGGAAAAAGTGATTCCCTAATAGGCGATTCTTTCGTAAGCATGAATATTTTGCCGCTTTTAGGAGTGGAAATGTGAAAATAATAAAAATTACAGAGCATTAGGAGCTAGGATTCAGAGAAAAAGCGTAAATTTGCCCGTTTTTTAGAATAAGGAAGATTTATTATGGACAAATTCAGTTATGGGCTTGGGCTTGGAATCGCACAGCAATTGCTCTCTATGGGGGCTGCAGTAAGTGTTGACGACTTTGCACAAGCTATTCGCGATGTATTGGAAGGGAAAGAGACAGCTCTCAGCTTTAGCGAGGCACAGCAGATTGTAAATGCGCACTTTGCGGAAATGGAGAAACAGGCACATGCTGCTGCTATTGAACAAGGTGAGATGTTTCTGAAAATGAATAAAGAGCGCCCTGGTGTGGTAACACTGCCTAGTGGATTGCAGTATGAGGTGTTGGCTTCGGGCACTGGTCGCAAACCAAAGGCTACAGATAAAGTGCAATGCCATTATGAAGGGCGATTGGTCGATGGCACACTCTTTGATAGTTCCGTGCAACGTGGCGAACCTGCTGTATTTGGTGTCAATCAAGTGATTGCAGGATGGGTTGAGGCCCTGCAACTCATGAGCGAAGGTGACAAGTGGAAACTCTACATACCTTATCATTTAGGTTATGGCGAGCAGGGTGCCGGGGGCGCTATTCCTCCTTATAGCACTTTAGTGTTTGAGGTAGAGTTGTTGAAAGTATTGTAAGAATTAACCATAATCAACTTAAATAATAATTACTAAAATGAAGAAAAGTATTTTATCAATTGCAGTAGCCTTAGCTACAGGCCTCTTTGCAAGTTGTGGCACATCAGCTCCCAAGGCTGATTTGAATGGAGCCTCTAAGGCTGACTCATTGGCATATGCCATTGGCTTGGCGCAGACACAAGGGCTGAAAGATTATCTCGTAGCTCGAATGGGCATGGATACAACTTATATGAGCCAGTTTGTAGAGGGCTTGCTCGACGGCGTGAATGCTGACGAGAAGAAAAACGCCTACTACTCAGGAACACAAATTGGCCAGCAAGTAGTGAACCAAATCCTTCCTGGTGTAACTGGCGAACTTTTCGCTGGTAAGGATGGTGAACTTAACAAGAAGAACTTTACCGCAGGCTTCCTTGCTGGTGTGACAGAGAAGGGACAAAAGATGACCCCTATGCAAGCTCACGAGACAGCTATGACGCTGATGAGAAGCATTCAAGAGAACAATGACTCAACAGCAGACCTGTCGGCACAGATTGACACATTCTCTTATGCTATGGGATTGGCACAGACACAGGGCTTGAAGGACTTTGTCGTTTATCGCCTAGGAGTTGACACACTTTACATGGCCGATTTCGTTAAAGGTGTTAAGGCTGGTATGAAGGCTGGTGATGATGCCAAGCAAGCTGCTTTCTATGCAGGTATCCAGATAGGTCAGCAAGTAGCCAATCAGATTATCCCCGGTGTGACACGTGATGTGCTCGGTGAGGATGGCTTGCTGAACAAGGACAACTTCATTGCAGGCTTTGTAGCAGGTGTGACCGAGAAGGATTTGCTCATGCACCCCATGGAGGCACAGCAGGCTGCTATGCGCCTAATCGAGGAAATCAAGAGCGAGCGTTTTGAACAAGAATTTGGAGCCAACAAAGCTGAGGGCATTGCCTTCCTCGATTCTATCGCAAAGACAGAAGGGGTAGTGAAGACCGAGAGTGGTTTGTGCTATAAGGTTATCACCGCAGGTAAGGGCGCTGTACCTGCCAAGACCGATAAAGTGAAGGTACACTATCGCGGAACTCTCATCAATGGCGACGAATTTGACAGTTCATATAGCCGTAACGAGCCTACAACTTTCCGTGCAGATCAAGTTATTGCAGGATGGACTGAGGCTCTCACCATGATGCCTGTAGGTTCTAAGTGGATGCTCTACATCCCTCAGGAACTCGCTTATGGCAGTCGTGATATGGGTCAGATTAAGCCATTCTCTACACTTGTTTTTGAGGTAGAGTTGCTTGAAATCGAAAAGTAATATTCAGCACCTTGGATACAAGAGGAGGCAGATCACACGATCTGCCTCCTTTGTGTTATATCATGAAATGGACAACCTGTCATGTCTGTACGATACGCATTACACGCAGGAAGTTCTCACCCCAAAGTTTTGCGACATCCTCCTCGCTAAATCCTTCTGAGAGGAGCCGTCGGGTGAGGTTGATGACCTCAGAGGCATCAGCACAACCGATGATGCCACCATCTCCGTCGAAGTCGGTGCCTATACCGACATGGTCGATTCCTGCTATGCTGACCATATGACAAATGTGGCGTACAGCATCATCAACAGTTGCGCCCCCCTCTTTGCGCAAGAATCCGTCATAAAGACAGGTCTGCACCACACCGCCCGAGGCTGCAAGGGCACGGAGCTGGTCATCGGTAAGATTGCGCGGATGATCGCATAACGCGCGGGCCGATGAATGACTACACACGATAGGAGTACGGCTAACCTCAATAGCTTGGTAGAAACTGCTTTCAGCAGCATGCGAGAGGTCTACCATCATGCCTACACGATTCATCTCACGGATAGCCTCACGGCCCATGCCGCTGAGTCCACCATGCTCGGCATTGCCGCGTGCCGAGTCGCACAGATCATTGTCGCCATTATGGCAGAGCGTCATATACACTACACCGCGACGACGGAAGTGTTCGATACGCTTGATGTCATCACCTATGGCATATCCGTTCTCTATTCCAAGCATTAGTGCACGGCGGCCTTCACGTTTGAGTCGGTAAAGGTCGTCGGGCGTATAGGCAATCCCTACACTATGAGCACTGTGGGTCACCATGGCCTCAATCTCGGTGAGCAGGCGATCGGCCTTGGCGAAAGCGGCATCGAGGGAGGCTTTGTCACGCTCTTGCTGACGCAGATAGGCCACCATAATAGTAGCATCAAGACGACCTTCCGTCATCTTATGTAGATCTACGAGAATACGCGGATCGCGACTGTCGAAACGTATCTGTTGGTCAAATTTCATTGGGGTGTCGCAATGCGTGTCGAGCGTGAGAACACGCTGATGCAAATTGCGGGCCATTGCATATGAACCGGCCTCGCCTACAAGCCATTCGAAAAGAGGAATCATAGTGCGGTCACCACCCAATATCATACATTCGGGATGCCATTGGACACCTATCATCGATTTGGAGTGGATGCTCTCTACAGCTTCGATGAGCCCATCGGGGGAAAGTGCCGTAGCGGCAAATCCTGGTGCGACCTCCTTTACTGCTTGGTGATGGAAACTGTTGACATGGATATTGGTTGCTCCAAAGATAGATGCCAGCTTGCTTGACGAAGCGATGCGTATGCTATGGGTGGCCACATGGCGTTCAGTATCTTGGCTATGCTTGAGTGTGGCTCCCGTTTCCTTATAGATGTCTTGGTGAAGTTTTCCTCCAAGAGCAGCGGTCATGATCTGTAAGCCACGACAAATACCGAGAATGGGTATCTGGCGGTTAGCAGCCATACGTACGAGCATCAGCTCCTGCCAGTCGCGAGCTGGATTTATCGAGTTAAGTTCACGTATCGGCTCTTCGCCGAGGAAGAGGGGATTAATATCGCCTCCACCTGATAAGATCAGTGCGTCCACGGAGTCGAGTAGACTCACCATGGCATCAGTGTCGTTGAATGCAGGGATGATAAGAGGGGTGCCACCGGCTTCAAGTACCGAACGGTAGTATCCTTCGAGCAACGTACATTTCTCACTATCGTAATTTCCCGTAATGCCAATGACTGGTCGACGTTTATATATCGGGAAAGAGGAATGCAACGTTGTATATTCCTCTTGAATATTAAAATGCGGCATAATACTTGGATTTGGTTTCTACAACATGGTGTGGCATTGAGGCTATTCCATGGTAATGGGTATCTCCTTCTTTATGCTTTGATCCAATGATATCATAGTCTCTGTTGCTGTAATGCCAGGAATCTCCTGTATGCATTCGTTTAACAAGTTCATCAGGTGCTCATTGTCTCGGGCATGGAGTTTAATGATGACGCTATAAGGACCTGTGGTGAAATGCGCTTCCACGATTTCGGGAATCATCTTTAACTGCTCTATCGTCTCTTTATACATGGATCCTTTGGCAAGACTCAAACCTACATATGCACAAGTTCGAAAGCCCAAGGCTTTGGAACTAATATGATAGCCCGAACCCGTGATGACACCTATCTCCATGAGGCGTTGTACACGCTGATGTACAGCTGCACGCGATACTCCGCATTCTACTGCTACATCTTTAAAAGGGCTTCGTGCATTTTGGGAGAGGAGTTCCAATATTTTTTTATCCAGTTCATCAATTTTTTCCATCGTATAAGATTTATTTGTGCATGCATTTGTTCTTTTTCATAGCAAAAATACGCCTATTTTTTGAAAAAAGTGAATATTCGTCGTTTTTTTTCAATATACTTACTGTCTATGAGGGCATGCAATAGTTTCTCTTATTCCTTCTTCCAAACTATATTGAGGGATATATCCTAATTCATCGGTAAGAGGCGAGATGTCGCACTTCCAATTGCGCTGTGCTAGAATCTGGAACTTATCGCTGTTGAATGTAAAAGAACGCCTAAGCAGATGACCCGTCATGTCGGAGAGAGAGGCAGCAAGTCGACCTAGCCATAGAGGGAAGGTGATGCGTAGCGTGAATGGATTGCCCAAGACCGTCTGCACGGCATGTGTGAAATCATCGCTGCTATAAGTATTGCCGTCTGTAATGAGATAGCTACGACGCTTGACTCTCTTTTTGATTGCTAGGAAAATGGCATGAACAAGGTCTTTAATATAGACGAAAGTTATTTGTTGTGGCCGTCTGCCTAACGATAGGGCTATGTGATTGCGGATGCCGCGTAAGAGTATCTGAAAGTCTTTGTCTCTTGGACCATATACTCCCGTGGGCTTGAAAATGACATACGGCAACGCCTCTACGCTTTTGATGTACGCCTCGGTCTTGTACTTACTTTTTCCATAAAGGGTGTTTGGATGTGGCGTGTCTGTTTCTGAAAATGGGCGATATGGCTCTTGCTCGTGAAGTGGACCGTAAATCCCTAGACTGCTTAAGAAGATGAACTGATCCGGTATCATGTCCAACCGAAGCAATGTGTTCACAAGTGCACAGGTCCCTTCATAATTTACACGTTCGAATTCATGCTTGTCATGACATTTGGTAACACCGGCACAATGAATGATCACGTCCCAGTTGCCATAACGGTCACGATGCGTTTTGAGCTGGTCTTCTAAGATTACTGTATCACTAAAGTCCAATGTGATGTACTGAAGTGAGGAGGCATGAAGGTTACAAAGACTACTCGTAGCTCGGATAGCAGCCCATGTGTCATATCCTAACTGTAGAGCATGATCTACCATGTGGCTACCTATAAACCCGGTGGCTCCTGTAACAAGAATCTTCATGATATTGTTAACGTATCACGTTAGCGTTTGGTTTTATTAAGTAAGGAAATATCGGTAGAACGTGCTCCGAATTTCAGAAAATTGCAAATAAATTTGCATTTCCGTTTGGTTTGCACTACCTTTGCAGCCGCTAAAAGTGTAAAGGAGGTAAATACAGATAGAGATATACTGAAATCACAACTTGAAGAACTGCGTGCTATCACGTATAGATAAGTAAATAATAACAATAAATAAAAGTAATAAAATGATTGTAGTACCTGTAAAAGAGGGTGAAAACATTGAAAGAGCCCTTAAGAAATTTAAGAGAAAATTTGAGAAGACTGGCGTAGTAAAAGAGCTTCGTCGTCGTCAGCAGTTCAACAAGCCTTCTGAAATCAAGCGCCTCAAGATGGAGCGTGCCGTATATGTTCAGAGCTTGCGTCAGAACGAGGAGTAATCCACATCGATACCACAATGCGAGGGTGCGCTATTGCGCACCCTCGTTTTTTATTATCTTCTCCACACACACAAGGCAAAGTTGACTTTGTAGTGTAAGTAAACTAGCATTATCTTCGGTAAATCGTTTTTTTACACTATCTTTGTTGACGAAAAGGTAATGTGTAGCACACATCCAGTTGCAGATTACTCCTATAAACGTTAGGGAACCTATTTTTATATTTAAGCAGGGCGCATGAAGAGATTTTTCAAAGGCAAACCTTTCAAACGGCTCGACAGGTACATCATTGCGAAGTTCCTGGGGCATTATTTCTTTGCTATTGCGCTAATCATCTCCATCGCGGTGGTGTTTGACTATAACGAGCATATTGACAAGTTTGTAGCAAACAATGCTCCGTGGAAGGCGATAATCTTTGATTATTATCTCAACTTCATTCCCTATTTCTCAAACTTGTTCAGTCCGCTATTCGTGTTCATAGCTGTCATCTTCTTTACATCGAAGTTGGCAGAGAACTCCGAGATTATCGCAATGTTCTCTACTGGCACGAGTCTGCACCGTTTGATGCGCCCATACATGTTTTCAGCATTGCTAATAGCCATTCTTACCTATGGACTAGGCGCTTATGTTATCCCGAAAGGTAACATTACACGCCTTGAGTTTGAGAATACCTACAAGAAAAAGAAAAAGGTGGAGAACGCACGCAACATACAGATGGAAGTGGAACCCAACGTCATTGCCTACATCGAGCGCTTTGAGAGCAGTAACAATACGGCCTACCGTTTTTCGCTCGATAGTTTTGAGGGGAACTCCATGAAGTCGCACTTTACGGCACGCACCCTAGTATATATGGGTGATGAGGAGAATCCCCACCGCTGGAAGGCGAAAAATTGGCAAAACCGCATCATCACTGATTCTTTGGAAATTATCACCAGCGGATTGCAGTTGGACACCATCGTGTCGGTAGAGCCGTACGACTTGCTTATAACAAAAAACCAACAGGAGACACTCACCTCTCCCGAACTGAAGCGATACATCGACAAACAACGACGTCGTGGTATAGCTAATATCAAAGAGTTTGAAATAGAGTATCATAAACGCATAGCCACATCGTTTGCAGCATTCATCCTGACTCTCATAGGCGTAGCTCTGTCGGCGAAGAAAGTCAAGGGTGGAATGGGGCTTAATCTAGGCATAGGCATATCACTGAGTTTCGGATATATTGTCTTTCAGACTATATCATCTACCTTTGCTGTCAATGGCAATACCCCCCCCATGGTGGCAGTGTGGATACCTAATATAACGTTCCTTATCATCGGTGTATATCTTTATTGGAAGGCACCGAAGTAAGGGAGATTTACCCACCCCCTCCCCGTGTAATATGTGGATCCGTGGTAATAAAAAGATTTATAATACAAACGAGATAAAACCAACAAGCCCGCAAATCCTCTTTACTAAGGTTTCTGCAGTGCCTTTATTCATACTATAATGGACTTCTACGATTTAGACCTACATGACAATGTGCTTGATGCACTGGATGCAATGAATTTTACCACTTGTACCCCCATACAGGAGCATACTATACCCCCCCTGCTCGAAGGACGTGACCTCATTGGTGTTGCACAGACAGGTACAGGAAAAACTGCAGCCTATTTGCTGCCCATATTGAGCATGTTGAGCGATGGCGGATTCCCCGACGATGCCATCAACTGTATCATCATGTCACCCACACGTGAGTTAGCGCAACAGATTGACCAGGCCATGGAGGGATTCTCTTATTATGTTCCTGTGAGCAGTGTGGCCGTATATGGAGGCAATGACGGCATACGCTATGAACAAGAGCGTAAGGGACTTGCACTTGGTGCCGATGTGGTAATAGCCACGCCAGGGCGTCTTATCAGCCACATTTCGTTGGGCAATGTAGATCTTTCGCGTACCTCGTTCTTCATTCTTGATGAAGCAGACCGCATGCTCGATATGGGATTCTACGATGATATTATGCAGATTGTAAAACAACTGCCCGAGACACGACAAACCATCATGTTTTCGGCTACTATGCCCGACAAAATTCAGAAGTTAGCAGCAAGCATCTTGCATGACCCTGTAGAAGTGAAGCTCGCGGTAAGTAAACCGGCTGAAAAGATTGTGCAGACAGCCTACGTGTGCTATGAGACACAAAAGTTAGGTATTATCAAGAGCCTGTTCCGCGAATCTAAGCCTGAGCGTGTCATTGTATTTTCCTCATCGAAACTCAAGGTTAAGGAGGTTGCTGCAGCCTTTAAACGTATGAAACTTAACGTAGGGGAGATGCATAGTGATCTCGATCAGGCGCAACGTGATGTGGTGATGCACGAATTCAAGAGTGGGCGTATTGATATATTGGTAGCTACCGACATCGTCTCACGTGGAATCGATATCGACGACATACGCCTTGTCATCAACTACGACGTCCCTCGTGATTGCGAGGATTATGTGCACCGAATAGGTCGTACCGCGCGTGCAGGAGCCGAAGGCTGTGCTATTACTTTTGTCTCAGTCGATGACCAGTCGCGATTTGCAGACATTGAAGCGTTTATAGAACGAGAAGTGTTCAAACTTCCTGTTCCCGAAGAATTGGGCGAAGCGCCTGCATATAGTCCTAAGAAACATAACGGAAAGGTTCGCAGTGGGCGCAAGGGAAATCACCGGGGTGGAAAAGGACACAACAGCAAAGGTGGTCATGGAAAACGTGGAGCAAAAGGAAAGTCCGCGAATCGTGGAGACAAAATAAGCCACAGCTCCGACAAATAGGAAGACTCAGACGGAAGAGCTGTTCCCAAGAATGCCTAAATGGACAAAACATTCTAGTCCAAAGTTTGAGGAGCTCTTAGGAAAATTCAATAAATAAAACAAACATTAAAATACAGAAAAACCATGAGAAAAATTACTTTAATCCTTGTGAGCCTCTCTTACATGATGTTTGCAACAGAAAACTCGGTTTCCTCTAACGAGTATATTCATGAAATCTCAGACATTACAGGTGCTACTGAATATACTCCAAAAAATCCCAATACGCTGTGGTATAAGACCTCTGCTGAAGCTACAGGTGTCAGCTACCCCTGGATGGAGTATGCACTGCCTCTTGGTAACGGTGAGCTCGGCTGCATGGTGTTCGGTGGCGTAGCCCACGAGGAGTTGCAGTTCAACGAGAAAACCCTCTGGAGCGGTCCTGCCAACGTGGTAGGTGCTGGAGGTGGCAATCGTACGTTTGCTAACTTCGGATCGCTCATCATTGCAAACAATGACGCCAGCATTTACACAGAGGGGGTGACCGACTATGTGCGCTACCTCGACATAGAGGAAGGTATCGCAGGGGTGGAGTTCAAGAATGCCAATGGAACCAAGCAGACACGCAAATACCTCAGTTCGGCTCCTGATCAGGTAATTGCAGGGCAGTACACAAGCGAAGGCACCGACAAACTTAATCTTCTCTTTACGATAGAGCCAGGTAAGGGGATTAACGCAAGTAAAGTCATATACGAAGAAGGGGGGGCGTCGTTTTCAGGCGCTATGACCGTAAAATATGCGGCTCGCTTGCACGTGGTAGCAGATAAGAATGCGAAGGTTACTACGAATGAAAATGGCATCAAGGTGGAGAATGCTGCCGAGGTGACCTTCTACCTCAAAGGGGCTACCAACTTCAACGGTGACATGGAAGTGCTCGACAACTATTTTACCACCGAAGAAATTGTCGACATAGACAATCGCGTGAAGAGTGATATTGAGAAGGCTATCGTCAAAGGGTTCGATGCCATTGAGGTTGATCACGTGAAGGACTTCACCGCTATCACGAAACGCATGACTTTTGATCTAGGTCTCACCACACCGACAGTGGATACCAAGACCCTCATCGACAACTACTACCCCAATAATGGCAATGCCGACAGCAAGCAGAACGACCACTTATTCCTCGAACAACTCTATTTCCACTATGGGCGTTACCTCGCCATCAGTTCCAATCGTAAGCCCATCGCAGCCCCTAACAATCTGCAAGGTATATGGAACGACCGCGACCCTCAGTCTACGCATAGCGCAGCTTGGAATTCAGACATCCATACCAATATCAATATCCAGATGAACTACTGGCCCACCGAAATCACCAATCTCAGCGATTTACATAAGCCTTACGTGAACTTCATCATTCGTGGTGCACAGAGCGAAGGATGGAAGAAGGTTGGCGAGAAGTACAATCACGGGCACGGGTGGAGCGTGCTTACAGAATCATCGCTTTATAATAGTATGAGTACCTGGGGCGACAACTACCTCGTGGCCAACGTATGGTACACCAGTCACCTCTGGACGCATTGGCGATATACACAGGACAAGGAGTTCCTCAAGGGAGCCTTCCCCGTGATGTGGGACTGCGCCGAATTCTGGTTCCACCGCCTCATCGAGGACCGCGGATTCGACAATACCAAGGACGAGCAGGCAAGCGTACGAAACTACCATACTCCCTACCAGTATGAGCCCGACGGTACCTTCGTAGCGCCCAATGAGTTCAGCGCCGAGCAGCACGACAATCAGACCGAAGACGGTACTGCCCATGCACAGCAGATGATTTATGCCCTCTTCATGAACATTAAGGGGGCTATAAGCATTCTTGGTGCCGATGAGTTGGGACTCACTGCAGCCGATGTGGAGAAACTAGACCTTTACCTTAAAAAGACCGACAGAGGTTTGCATACTGAGGTATATACTGGTGTTTGGGGTGAGACATACAACGGAGTAAAGAAGGGCGATAAGTTACTCCGCGAATGGAAGTATACACCATTCGACATCTCCAACGACCGTGGTCACCGTCACATGTCGCACATGATGGCTCTCTTCCCCATGGACCAGATTACTCCCGAGAGCGAATACTTCACCCCTGCTGTGAACTCACTCAAGCTTCGTGGTGATGCGGCTACCGGTTGGTCAATGGGATGGAAGGTAAATCTCTGGGCACGAGCCCAGGATGGCGACCATGCCCATATCATCATCAAGAATGCTTTGAAACACTCCACCTCATACGGCGTAAATGCTGGTGCTGGAGGCATCTATTACAACCTCTTCGACTCGCACGCTCCGTTCCAGATCGACGGTAACTTCGGCGTATGCTCCGGTATTGCCGAGATGCTGATGCAGAGTGCTCACGGCTATATCAATATCCTTCCGGCCCTACCCAAGGTATGGGAAGACAAGGGCACTGTGACTGGAATGAAGGCTATGGGAAATTTTACTGTAGATTTCAACTGGATAGACGGCAAGGTACAGAAAGCAACCATCGTAAGCCATGCGGGCGCTAAGTTACGCGTATCCTGCGCACGTGGTGCCAATGATATTTCGGCTATTTTAATTACGGTTGACGGGAAGAAGGTTTCTCCCAGTATTGATGAACACGGAATAGCTACCATACCTTGTGGTAAGGACAATAAAGTTGTCATTGACTTCAACACGATCAAACGGAAGAACAAATGCCTCTCATGGCTGTCTCGTAAATAGCCTTAGTCGTATTGATTGCATTGATAAAAACAGAAGTGGCGGGTTTACCCGCCACTTCTGCTATCTATGGAAGAATGAATTATTCTTCTTCGTTGAAATCTATCACATTGCGACGATTGGCTACTATGCGCTCATAGTCCTCACGAGAGCCAACTACAATCTTGCCGAATTCGCGCTGGCCTGTACCAGCAGGAATTAGGTGACCGCAAATGACATTCTCCTTCATTCCTTCCAGACGATCGCTCTTTCCGTTGATAGCTGCATCATTGAGCACCTTAGTGGTTTCCTGGAACGAAGCTGCAGACATGAAGCTTGAGGTTTGCAGTGCAGCACGAGTGATACCTTGCAGAATCTGTGTTGATGTTGCAGGAACGGCATCACGTACTTGCACCAACTTAAGGTCACGACGCTTGAGGGCACTGTTCTCATCACGGAGTTTACGTGCAGTAACAATCTGCCCCGGAACAAGATTCTCAGAATCTCCGGCATCGATGACAACCTTCTTGCCCCAGATGCGGTCATTCTCCTCCATGAAGTCGAGCTTATCGACTATCTGAGCCTCAAGGAAGCGCGTATCACCAGCTTCATCAATCTGAACCTTGCGCATCATTTGACGTACGATAATCTCGAAGTGCTTGTCGTTAATCTTCACACCCTGCAAACGATATACATCCTGTACCTCGTTTACGATGTACTCCTGTACAGCCGTGGGGCCCTTGATGGCAAGAATATCCTGCGGAGTGATGGCGCCGTCAGAGAGTGGTGTACCAGCACGAACGTAATCATTTTCCTGCACGAGAATTTGCTTAGAAAGCGAAATCAGGTACTTCTTCACGTCGCCGGTCTTTGAGGTCACCACAACTTCGCGGTTACCACGCTTTACCTTACCCATAGTTATCTCACCATCAATTTCAGATACGACAGCGGGATTCGACGGGTTACGTGCTTCGAAGAGCTCGGTCACACGGGGGAGACCACCGGTGATGTCACCGGCCTTACCTTGTGCACGTGGAATTTTCACGAGCACCTCACCAGCCTTAAGGAGCTGTCCGTCTTCGATGACAACGTGACCACCCACAGGGAGGTTGTAGGTACGCAATACCTCGCCATCTTCAGAAACGATATGTGCAGAAGGTATTTTGTTCTTATCCTTTGATTCTATGATAATCACCTCACGCAGACCAGTTGACTCATCCGAATCTACACGATAGGTGATACCCTCGATAACAGACTCAAGCTGTACGCGACCTGCTGTTTCTGTGATAATAACGGCGTTGAAGGGGTCCCACTTGGCAATCATTGTACCCTTCTCTACGATGGTCTTGTCAGCAACAAACAATGTAGAGCCATAGGGCAATGATTGGGTAGACAATGTAATACCCGTATTCTGATCTACAAAGCGAACCTCACCGAGACGTCCTACAACAATCTTTACAGCTTCTCCTGTCTCGTCAACTGCGTCGACCGTACGGAGTTCGTCAAACTCTACGCGGCAGTTGTTCTTAGCCACGATGGTTGCGTTTGCTGCGATGTTTGAAGCAGTACCACCGGCGTGGAAGGTACGAAGTGTAAGCTGAGTACCAGGCTCACCGATAGACTGTGCTGCGATGACGCCTACAGCCTCACCCTTCTCAACCATACGGCTGGTAGCCAGGTTGCGGCCATAACACTTGGCGCAGACACCCTTCTTGGACTCACAAGTGAGGACAGAACGGATTTCAACGCTTTCGATGGGTGAATCCTCAATCTTCTTGGCTATATCTTCTGTAATCTCCTCGCCACCAGCAACAAGAAGTTCGCCTGTAGTGGGGTGAATAACGTCGTGTACAGATACACGGCCGAGAATACGCTCAGAGAGTGATGCGATAACCTCATCGTTGTTCTTCAATGCAGTGCATACAAGACCACGCAGTGTACCACAGTCTTCCTCGTTGATGATTACGTCGTGCGATACGTCTACGAGACGACGGGTCAAGTAACCAGCATCGGCAGTCTTCAAAGCGGTGTCGGCAAGACCCTTACGGGCACCATGGGTAGAGATAAAGTACTCGAGCACGGAAAGACCCTCCTTGAAGTTCGAAAGAATCGGGTTTTCAATAATCTGACCACCTTCGGCACCAGCCTTCTGCGGCTTGGCCATAAGACCACGCATACCAGAGAGCTGACGAATCTGCTCCTTACTACCACGGGCACCAGAATCCAACATCATATATACGGAGTTGAAGCCCTGGTCATCGGTAGAGATAGTCTTCATCAAGATACGAGAGAGGTCATCGTTAACGTGAGTCCAAACGTCAATCACCTTGTTATAACGTTCATTATCGGTGATGAAACCCATGTTATACTCATTCATGATCTCCTCGACCTCTTCGTTACCCTTGGCAACGAGCTGCTCCTTCTCCGCAGGGATGATGATATCACCCAAGTTGAACGACAGACCACCCTGGAAGGCCATTTTGTAACCGAGGTCCTTGATGCCATCGAGGAATTCGGCTGCACGGGCTACACCAACCTTCTTGATAACGTCGCTGATGATGTCGCGCAAAGATTTCTTAGAGATGATGGTGTTGAGGTAGCCAACTTCATCGGGAACAATTTCATTCACGATGACACGGCCTACAGAGGTTTCGCGCATCATCTTCACGATATTTCCATTCTCGTCAAGGTCATTAACCAACACCTTAACAGGAGCATGGATATCTACCTTACCCTCGTTGTAGGCGATGAGCGCCTCTTCGGGGCCGTAGAAGGTAAGACCTTGTCCTTTGGCACCCTCACGCAGCTTGGTGATATAGTACAAACCGAGTACCATATCCTGTGCAGGCACGGTGATAGGAGCACCATTGGCAGGATTAAGAATGTTATGTGATTGAAGCATCAACATCTGTGCTTCGAGGATTGCCTCATTGCTCAAGGGCAAGTGAACAGCCATCTGGTCACCGTCGAAGTCGGCGTTGAACGCGGTACATGCCAATGGATGCAACTGGATTGCCTTACCCTCAATCATCTTGGGTTGGAAAGCCTGGATACCAAGACGGTGAAGTGTCGGTGCACGGTTGAGGAGCACAGGATGGCCCTTCATTACGTACTCCAGAATATCCCATATGATCGGTTCCTTACGGTCAACAATTTTCTTGGCTGACTTCACAGTCTTAACAATGCCACGCTCAATCAACTTGCGGATGATAAATGGCTTGTACAACTCTGCAGCCATCAACTTGGGCAGACCGCATTCACCCATCTTCAATTCAGGACCTACAACGATAACCGAACGTGCAGAGTAGTCAACACGCTTACCCAAGAGGTTCTGACGGAAACGTCCCTGCTTACCTTTCAGTGAGTCAGACAGTGACTTCAACGGGCGGTTAGCCTCAGATTTCACTGCGCTGGCCTTACGAGAGTTGTCGAACAGCGAGTCAACAGCCTCCTGTAGCATACGCTTCTCATTACGCAAGATTACTTCAGGTGCCTTGATCTCGATAAGACGTTTCAGACGGTTGTTACGGATAATCACGCGGCGATAGAGGTCATTCAAGTCAGATGTTGCGAAACGGCCACCATCCAGCGGAACCAACGGACGCAACTCGGGCGGAGTAACAGGGATAATTCTCAGAATCATCCACTCGGGACGGTTGCGATGTTTTGATGCACGGAATGACTCCACTACTTGCAGGCGCTTCAGCGCATCGTTCTTGCGTTGCTGTGATGAGTCGCTGTTGGCACGGTTACGGAGGTCATAAGACAATGCGTCCAGGTCAAGTCCTGCGAGCAGGTCATATACAGCCTCGGCACCCATTTTAGCGATGAACTTGTTGGGGTCGCTATCGTCAAGATATTGGTTCTCCTTGGGGAGTTTATCCAACAAGTCGAGGTACTCCTCTTCGGCCAGCAGTTGAAGTTTCTCGATACCCTCTTCTGCTGCAGCACCGGGCTGGATTACTACATAGCGCTCGTAGTAGATGATGGCATCCAGACTCTTTGTAGGAAGTCCCAGCAGATAGCCAATCTTATTGGGTAGTGAACGGAAGTACCAGATATGCGCTACAGGCACTACCAATTGGATGTGACCCATGCGCTCGCGACGTACCTTCTTTTCTGTAACCTCTACACCACAACGGTCACAAACGATGCCTTTGTAACGGATACGCTTGTACTTGCCGCAATGGCACTCATAATCCTTTACAGGACCGAAGATGCGCTCGCAGAAGAGACCGTCGCGCTCTGGTTTGTAGGTACGATAGTTGATGGTCTCAGGTTTCAGTACCTCGCCACTTGAATTCTCCAGAATCTCTTCGGGAGAAGCCAAACCTATCGAAATTTTTGAGAAATTATTCTTTACTTTTGTATCTTTTCTAAAAGCCATAATTTTCTATTCTGAAAGATGAAACGTCTTATTCGAGGGTAATGCTCAAGCCTAAGCCTCTTAACTCGTGCAACAATACATTGAGAGACTCTGGTATGCCTGGTGTAGGCATAGGATCACCCTTAACAATGGCTTCGTATGCCTTGGCGCGGCCTACTACGTCATCAGACTTAATCGTGAGGATCTCCTGTAGGATGTGGGCGGCACCGAATGCTTCAAGTGCCCAAACCTCCATCTCTCCGAAGCGCTGACCTCCGAACTGAGCTTTACCACCGAGAGGTTGCTGTGTGATAAGAGAGTACGGACCGATAGAACGGGCGTGCATCTTGTCTTCAACCATGTGGCCGAGCTTCAGCATGTAGGTCACACCCACTGTTGCCGGTTGGTCGAAACGCTCACCGGTGCCACCATCATACAGATAAGTCTTACCATAGCGGGGCAGGCCAGCCTTGTCTGTCCATACCGATAGGTCATCCAATGAAGCACCATCGAAGATAGGTGTTGCAAACTTGACACCCAGCTTACGTCCGGCATGACCGAGTACAGTCTCGAAAATCTGACCGATGTTCATACGTGAAGGCACACCCAGCGGGTTGAGTACGATATCTACGGGAGTACCATCCTCAAGGAACGGCATATCCTCCTGGCGCACTACGCGCGATACGATACCCTTGTTACCGTGGCGACCGGCCATCTTGTCACCGACACCAATCTTACGTTTCTTTGCAATATATACCTTTGCCATCTGCATGATGCCTGAAGGCAGCTCATCGCCGATGGTGATAGCAAACTTCTTGCGTTTGATTTCTGCATCCAACTCCTTGTACTTACGGATGTAGTTGATGATGAGCTGGCTGATCATCTCATTCTTGTGCTCATCTGTTGTCCAGCCGCTGAGCTGAATGGCAGTATAGTCAAGTGCCTGCAAATCTTTCTTTGTAAACTTGGCACCCTTAGCTATTACTTCTACACCTACGTAGTCCTTCACGCCTTGTGAAACGAGTCCGTCGGTAAGAACCAACAACTTATCTACCAAAATCTTCTTAAATTCGCCTGCACGCTCGTCGAACTCCTCGTCAATCTTAGGCATCAACGCCTTATCAGCCAATTTAGAGCTGCGTGTCTTGATGGCACGTGAGAAGAGCTTCTTGTCGATAACTACACCCTTAAGTGAAGGAGAAGCCTTCAGTGAAGCATCCTTCACGTCACCGGCTTTGTCACCGAAGATGGCACGGAGCAGCTTCTCTTCAGGAGAAGGATCCGACTCGCCCTTCGGGGTAATCTTACCGATGAGGATGTCGCCTGGTTCTACGGTAGCACCGATACGGATGATACCGTTTTCATCCAGATCCTTGGTCGCGTCCTCGCTCACGTTAGGGATGTCAGAGGTCAACTCTTCCATGCCACGCTTGGTCTCGCGAACCTCTAGGATGAACTCCTCTACGTGTACAGAAGTCAGGATATCCTCGCGCACTACGCGTTCGTTGAGCACGATAGCATCCTCATAGTTGTAACCCTTCCAAGGCATGTAGGCCACCAGAAGGTTCTTACCCAATGCCAACTCTCCGTTCTCTGTAGAGTAGCCTTCGGTCAGGATGTCTCCCTTCTTTACGCGCTGTCCCTTTTCGCAGATAGGACGCAGGTCGATGGTCATATTCTGGTTTGTACGTTGGAACTTGGGAACCTTGTATTCCTTCAACGCAGGGTCGAAGCTTACAAACTCCTCGTCCTCTGTACGATCATACAAAATCTTGATTGTTGCAGCATCTACATAATCAATCACACCGTCGCCTTCAGCAACAAGCTGTGTGCGTGAGTCTTCAGCCAACTGCTTCTCAATACCGGTACCTACGATAGGAGCCTCGCTACGCATCAAGGGCACTGCTTGGCGCATCATGTTAGAACCCATCAAAGCACGGTTAGCGTCGTCATGTTCAAGGAACGGGATGAGCGATGCTGCGATTGAGGCAATCTGCTGAGGCGATACGTCCATCAGCTCTACCTCACTAGGATCAACAACAGGATAGTCGGCATCGCGACGTGCCTTTACCTTCTTACGGATAAAACCGCCGTTCTCATTCAGAGGAGCATTACCCTGAGCGATAATCTTATCCTCCTCTTCCTCAGCTGAAAGGTATACGAGACCTTCGGGTGAAAGGTCTACCTTAGCATTGCTAACTTTGCGGTAGGGAGTCTCGATGAAACCGAGGTGGTTAATCTTTGCATAGATACAAAGAGAAGAGATCAAACCGATGTTCGGACCTTCAGGAGTCTCAATCGGACAAAGACGTCCATAGTGTGTATAGTGTACGTCACGAACCTCGAATCCGGCACGCTCACGAGACAGACCACCAGGACCGAGTGCTGACATACGGCGCTTATGGGTAATCTCAGCCAATGGGTTGGTCTGGTCCATAAACTGTGAAAGGGCATTCGTACCGAAGAATGAGTTGATGACAGACGATACAGTCTTTGCATTAATCAGGTCAGTCGGTGTGAACACCTCATTGTCGCGAACGTTCATACGCTCACGGATAGTACGTGACATACGAGCCAAGCCGATGGCAAACTGGTTTGCCAATTGCTCGCCTACAGTACGTACACGACGGTTACTCAAGTGGTCGATATCATCGACAACAGCCTTTGAGTTAACCAATTCAATAAGATACTTGATAATCTCGATGATATCCTCCTTGGTAAGTACACCAACGTTGATATCTGTGGTCAAGTTCAGCTTCTTGTTGATACGGTAACGTCCTACTTCGCCCAAGTCATAACGCTTATCAGAGAAGAAGAGGTTGTTGATAACCTCACGTGCACTGGCATCATCGGCAGGGTCAGCATTACGCAACTGACGATAGATGTAGAGCACAGCCTCCTTCTCGGAGTTGCTCGGGTCTTTTTGCAGGGTGTTGAATATGATAGAGTAGTCAGACTGGCTGGACGAATCCTTGTGGACCAGGATTGTCTCAACGCCCGACTCCAGAATTTCTGCTATTACGTCTTCATCCAATACTGTCTCACGGTCAAAGAGCACCTCGTTACGCTCGATAGATACCACTTCACCGGTATCAGCATCTACGAAGTCTTCGATGCGTGTCTTCAAGATTCTTGCAGCCAACTTACGATCAACCATCTTCTTCAGGTTGGTCTTGTTGACCTTTACTTCCTCGGCCAAATTGAATATTTCAAGGATGTCCTTGTCATTTTCAAAACCGATGGCGCGCAGCAGCGTTGTTACAGGCAACTTTTTCTTACGGTCGATGTAAGCGTACATCACGTTGTTGATGTCTGTAGCAAACTCAATCCAAGAGCCCTTGAACGGGATAATACGTGCTGAGTAGAGTTGCGTACCATTAGCATGAATACTCTGACCGAAGAATACGCCGGGTGAACGGTGGAGCTGTGAAACAACGACGCGTTCAGCACCATTGATGATGAACGTACCTTGCTCGGTCATGTAGGGGATAGGACCTAAGAAAACATCTTGTATTACTGTATCAAAATCCTCGTGGTCGGGATCAGTACAATACAATTTCAACTTGGCTTTTAGGGGGACACAATAGGTCAGTCCGCGCTCCAAGCACTCTTCCGTTGAGTAGCGGGGCGGATCGATATAGTAGTCCAGAAACTCAAGAACAAAGTTGTTGCGGGTATCTGCTATGGGAAAATTCTCGGCAAACACCTTGTACAAGCCATCATTCTTACGTTTTTCGGGGGGAGTGTCTAGTTGGAGGAAGTCTTTGAATGACTTCAATTGTACTTCCAAGAAGTCCGGGCATTCTACCGGATTCTTAATTGAAGCAAAGTTAATTCTTTGGTTTACAGTATTTGAAGACATTGGGTGATAGTTTTAAGAACTTAAAATAAATTTAGGCACAAAAAGGTTAAGAACCCCACACATGGGGGATTCTTAACCGTTTACCTGTAAGCAGGCTGCTGTTATTTAAGTTCTACCTCAGCACCAGCCTCTTCGAGAGCCTTCTTCAAGTTCTCAGCCTCGTCCTTAGCAAGACCTTCCTTAACTACGCTGGGAGCACCGTCTACCAAGTCCTTAGCCTCCTTCAAACCGAGACCGCAAACTTCCTTAACAGCCTTAACTACCTGGAGCTTAGCTGCACCTGCGCTCTTCAATACTACATCAAAAGATGTCTTCTCCTCAGCTGCCTCAGCGGCACCAGCTGCGGGACCAGCAGCAACAGCAACAGCTGCAGCAGCGGGTTCGATACCATATTCTTCTTTAAGGATTGTTGCAAGTTCGTTAACGTCCTTTACTGTCAAGTTAACCAATTCTTCTGCAAGAGCTTTCAAATCTGCCATTTTCGTATAAATTTAAATTGTTTTTACTAATTGAATTTTGAATATTATCTTTCACCGAGTGTCTTAAGAACTCCGTGGATGGTGTTACCACCAGACTGTAGAGCTGAAACAACGTTCTTGATTGGCGACTGCAGCAATGCCACAACCTCTGCGATAAGTTCGTTCTTGCTCTTGATATTGATAAGAGTCTCGAGCTGATCTGCACCAACATAGAAGCTCTCTTCAGCATATGCACCCTTAAGCGCTGGAATCTCGCCCTTACCGGCAATATCCTTAATCAACTTGGCAGGGACATTGGCTGTGTTGCAAAGCAACAGAGCTGTTGTTCCTTTCAAACAGGGATAGAGAGCCGAGAAGTCAACCTCAGAAGCCTCAAGAGCCTTCTTAAGAAGTGTGTTCTTCACAACAAGCATCTTAACCTCCTGCTTGTAACATTTAGCACGCATGGCGTTTGTAGCCGCAGAATTCATAGCAGTTACATCTACCAAATAGAAGTGCGCGTATTCCTTGATAACATCACCAATCGCGGCGATTACATTTACTTTATCTTCCTTCTTCATGGTTCATCAAATTAGTCGATAGACTTTGGATCTATACGAAGACCCTTACTCATCGTAGTTGACAGGAATACACTCTTAACATATGTACCTTTTGCTGTTGAAGGTTTCAGCTTGTGGATTGTAGCCATGAACTCCTTAACGTTCGCTATAATCGCATCGGGTGTGAATGATGCCTTACCGATAGAAGCGTGTACAATACCCGCCTTGTCTACCTTGAAGTCAATCTTACCCTGCTTAACCTCTTTTACAGCCTTAGGTATATCCATAGTAACGGTACCGCTCTTTGGGTTAGGCATCAATCCACGAGGACCGAGCACACGACCGAGAGCACCCAATTTACCCATTATGGACGGCATTGTGATGATGATGTCGATATCCGTCCAACCACCTTTGATCTTTTCGATATACTCGTCAAGACCTACATAGTCAGCACCTGCCGCCTTTGCAGCTTCTTCCACATCGGGAGTACACAAGCAGAGAACGCGAACCTCTTTACCGGTACCACTTGGCAGAGATACAACACCTCTGACCATCTGGTTTGCCTTACGAGGGTCAACGCCCAGGCGTACATCGATATCCACTGAAGCGTCGAACTTTGTGAAGGTAATCTCCTTCAACAGCTCAACAGCCTCTGAGAGCGGATAGGATTTAGCTGTGTCAATCTTAGCGGCTGCTAACTTTTGATTTTTTGTCAGTTTACCCATTCTAGTCTAATTTTTTAATTGTTTCCGGGAAAAGTTCCACTTACACTGATACCCATACTTCTTGCTGTACCTGCAACCATCTTCATGGCAGCCTCTACAGTAAAGCAGTTCAAGTCAGGCATTTTCTCTTTCGCGATAGCCTCAACCTGCTCCCAAGTCACAGTAGCAACTTTGTTGCGGTTAGGCTCTGCAGATCCGCCCTTAATCTTAGCCACTTCAAGCAGCTGGATTGCTACAGGAGGAGTCTTTACGACGAAATCGAATGACTTGTCTGCATAGTAAGTAATGATAACAGGCAAAACTTTTCCGGCCTTATCCTGGGTTCTGGCATTAAACGCCTTGCAGAATTCCATGATGTTGATACCCTTAGAACCCAAAGCAGGGCCTACTGGGGGTGATGGATTTGCTGCGCCACCTTTAATCTGCAACTTGATAAGTCCAGCAATTTCTTTTGCCATTGTAAAAAAATCTATAAAATTAACAACATTTGAGTGATGTGTGGAAGCCGCATCACTCTTTATCTACTTGCATGTAACCTAAGTCAACCGGAGTAGAACGACCGAAGATCTTAACCATTACCTTCAGACGTTTCTTCTCGGCGTTAATTTCTTCTATAGTTCCGTTGAAGCCTGAGAAAGGACCTGTATTTACCTTTACGACCTCACCGATAGAGAACTCAAGTGTTGCCTCCTCGGGAGTCTCCTGCAATTCATCAACAGTACCAAGAATACGATTAATCTCAGCCTGACGTATTGGAGTAGGCTGATCCATACCGCCCAAGAAGCCAAGCACATTGGGGGTATGACGTAACATATATGCGATATCGCCGACCAATTCAGCCTCTACAAGAACATAACCGGGGAGATATGATTTCTCCTTGACAATTCTCTTGCCATTACGTACCTGTACGACCTTTTCAGTAGGGATAAGAACCTGAGTAACCTTATCGGTAAGCCCACGCAGCTTGACATCTGTCTCGATATATTCCTTGACTTTAGCCTCTTTACCGCTGATAGCCTTCAGAACATACCACTTCTTATTGCTTTCTGCCATCGTAGTTCTTCAATTAGGGATAAATCAACTCCATTACGAACTGGAACGCCTGGTCCATGACAAAGACAACAAGCGCAATCATCAACGATGCATAGAGAACAAGACGCGCTTGGCTCGTCAACTGTTTCATTGTCGGCCAAGTTGTCTTATGCACAAGCTCATTGTAAGATTCCTTACAGTAATTTATGAATTTAGTCAGCATAATCTTTTATTTATGGCACGGGAAGAGAGGCTCGAACTCCCGACACCTGGTTTTGGAGACCAGTGCTCTACCAACTGAGCTATTCCCGTAAATACCGGTCCCTCGAATGAGGGAACCGGATTTGGATTATAGATTTATCCGAATTATTCGATAACCTTAGTAATCTGACCAGCACCTACTGTGCGACCACCCTCACGGATAGCGAATGTCAGACCCTCGTTCAATGCTACGGGGTAGATAAGCTTAACAGTGATTGTCAAGTTATCGCCGGGCATTACCATCTCAACGTCTGCGGGGAGAGAGATCTCACCGGTACAGTCCATTGTACGGAGGTAGAACTGAGGACGATATTTGTTACGGAA